>NZ_CP102589.1:2596062-2906928 GCF_032818155.1 Niallia taxi | reverse complement strand
TATCAAACAAGCGTCAGCCCTTAAACCTTCGAACACTTCAAGTCAGGCTAAGAAGTCAAAGAACGACTTCCTGTCCCGACTCTCCAGTGTTTCTCAGGTTTGAACAAAGGGCTTCCGCTCTATATTTAGTCGAGCTGCAGTGCCTTGCCTCTCGAGGTCATAAGCCAAGCTGACCGGAAAGCAAAAGACGGCTTTCCGCTTCATCTTGTCTTATGCTAGTCGAGGCAACACAGGCACTTCCGCTCTATATTTTCCATTGAGGTTAAAGGGGGATACACTCTCATGAGCAGTGAATTAGTTGATGCTCTGGTATTGCTTGAGAAAGAAAAAGGGATTTCGCGTGATGTTATTATTGAAGCTATCGAGGCTGCTCTAATTTCAGCATATCGCCGAAATTTCAACCAAGCGCAAAATGTTCGTATAGATTTAAATTTAGGTTCCGGCACTATGCGTGTGTTTGCACGTAAGGAAGTTGTCGATGAAGTATTTGATCCGCGTTTGGAAATTTCATTGGAGGATGCTCAAAAGGTAAATCCGAACTATGAAGTAGAAGACGTTGTTGAATTAGAAGTAACTCCGAAGGACTTCGGCCGTATTGCTGCGCAAACAGCAAAACAGGTTGTTACACAGCGTGTGCGTGAAGCTGAAAGAGGAATCATTTACTCTGAATTTATTGATCGCGAAGAAGATATCATGACAGGTATCGTTCAACGTCAAGACAGCAAATTCATTTATGTGAGCTTAGGAAAGATTGAAGCAATCCTGCCCGCAAATGAGCAGATGCCAAACGAGTACTACAAGCCACATGACCGAATTAAAGTGTTTTTAACAAAAGTTGAAAAAACGACAAAAGGTCCACAAATTTATGTTTCAAGGACACATCCAGGTTTGTTGAAGAGATTGTTTGAGATGGAAGTGCCTGAAATTTATGATGGTACTGTAGAAATTAAATCTGTTGCGCGCGAAGCTGGTGACAGATCGAAAATCTCCGTCCACTCTGAAAACGAAGAGGTAGATCCAGTTGGATCATGTGTTGGTCCTAAAGGTACGCGTGTACAGACAATCGTTAATGAGCTAAAAGGCGAAAAAATCGATATTGTACAATGGTCCCAGGATCCAAAAGTGTTCGTTGCTAATGCTTTAAGTCCATCTAAAGTGCTTGAAGTAATTGTGGATGAAGAAGAAAAAGCTACAACAGTAATTGTTCCTGATTACCAATTGTCACTTGCAATTGGAAAAAGAGGACAAAATGCTCGTCTTGCTGCAAAGCTTACTGGCTGGAAAATCGATATCAAATCAGAAACTGATGCAAGAGAAGCTGGGATATATCCAACAGATTCAACTTTGTTGACATTTGATGATGCAGACGAGGATGAGGAAGAGTTTCGCTTAAACAGTGAAGATTTAGATTGATTGGGGTGAATGAGTGTGAACAGCAAAAAAGTACCAATGCGCAAATGTGTTGCTACAGGTGAAATGAGACCAAAAAAAGAACTGGTTCGCATCGTTCGCTCGAAAGAAGGTCTAGTATCGGTTGATTTAACCGGAAAGAAATCGGGACGTGGCGCTTATCTTTCTAAGGATAAAGAAGCGGTACTTTTAGCCAAGAAGAAGAATATTCTGGCAAACCAGCTTGACGTGGCAATTGAGGATTCGGTATACGAAGAGCTGCTGGATTTAATAGAGAAGGAGCAAGGACAATCCAAATGAAAAATAATCAATGGATGTCATTACTTGGCTTAGCAAATCGAGCACGGAAAATTACCTCAGGTGAGGAACTTACCGTAAAAGAAATTAGAAGCGGAAATGCAAAACTAATATTATTGTCGGAAGATGCTTCACAAAACACGGCCAAAAAAATCATGGACAAGAGCAATTCCTATAAAGTGCCAGTGAAAATGGTGCCAGACAGGGAGATGCTTGGACAATCGATTGGCAAGGAAGCAAGAGTGGTTGTCGCTGTTTTGGATAATGGATTTGCAAAAAAACTTTTAACACTGCTCGATTAATTCTTGCGGGGGTGAAATGATGAGTAAAATGCGAGTTTACGAATACGCAAAAAAATTCAACATATCAAGTAAAGATGTTATTACAAAACTAAAAGACATGAACGTAGAAGTGTCGAACCATATGACAACATTAGAAGATGACGCAATTAAGAAATTGGATAGCATTTATAATAAAAGTACTGAAGAAATACAAAATAACAATAAGATTGCTGGTTCGAAGAATATAGCGGCAACTTATGAAGAAGAAAGTGATGCAATGGCTGAAAAAGGAAAAACAACTCAAACAAAAAACAATAATTCAAAACCAGGTTTCAACAAACCAAAAAGCAATAATAATAACAACAATAATAAAAACAGAAACAACAATAATCGCAACAAGGGGAAACAAGCTCCAGTAGCTCCTCCAGCTCCTAAAAAAGAAAAAGAATTGCCAACAAAAATTACGTTCAGCGATTCTTTAACGGTTGCAGAGCTTGCAAAAAAACTGCATCGTGAACCTTCTGAAATCATCAAAAAATTATTCATGCTTGGTGTAATGGCTACGATCAACCAAGATCTTGACAAAGATGCAATTGAATTGATTGCTGGAGATTATGGTGTAGAAGTAGAAGAAGAAATTAAGGTGGATGCGACAGACCTTGAAGTTTACTTTGGGGATGATGAAGCTGCTGAGCTTATCGAACGTCCGTCTGTTGTTACAATTATGGGTCACGTTGACCATGGTAAAACAACATTGCTTGACAGCATTCGTAACACGAAGGTAACTGCTGGCGAAGCTGGTGGAATTACACAGCATATTGGTGCATACCAAATCGAAGATAACGGCAAAAAAATCACATTCCTTGATACACCGGGACATGCTGCGTTTACAACAATGCGTGCACGTGGAGCAAAAATTACGGATATCACTATCCTTGTAGTTGCTGCAGATGATGGAGTAATGCCACAAACTGTCGAAGCAATTAACCATGCGAAAGCAGCTGAGGTTCCAATTATCGTAGCTGTTAACAAAATGGATAAGCCGACTGCAAACCCTGATAGAGTAATGCAGGAATTGACAGAACATGGATTAGTACCAGAGGCTTGGGGTGGAGAAACTATCTTTGTACCGCTTTCTGCATTAACTGGTGAAGGAATTGATACATTGCTTGAAATGATTCTACTTGTAAGTGAAGTGGAAGAATATAAAGCAAATCCAGATCGTAATGCTGTAGGTACTGTTATTGAAGCAGAGTTGGATAAAGGTAAAGGTTCTGTTGCAACACTATTGGTGCAAAATGGAACATTAAACATCGGTGATCCAATTGTTGTCGGTAACACATTTGGTCGTGTTCGTGCAATGGTTAATGACCTTGGACGTCGTGTTAAAACTGCTGGTCCATCTACACCAGTAGAAATAACTGGCTTAAATGAAGTTCCACAAGCCGGCGACCGTTTCGTTGTATTTAAAGACGAAAAAACAGCACGTCAAGTTGGGGAAGCGCGTTCTTCTGATGCGATTCAAGCACAAAGATCTGAAAAGGCTAGAATTAGCCTAGACAATCTGTTCGAGCACATGAAGCAAGGTGAAATGAAAGACTTGAATATCGTCATGAAGGCAGATGTTCAAGGTTCAGCTGAGGCGCTTGCAGCAGCACTTTACAAAATCGAAGTTGAAGGCGTAAATGTTAAAATCATCCATACGGGTGTTGGTGCTATTAATGAATCTGACATCACGCTTGCAGCAGCTTCTAATGCTATCGTTATCGGCTTCAACGTAAGACCTGATGTCAATGCGAAAAGAGCAGCAGATGCAGAAGCAGTGGATGTACGCTTGCACCGCATCATTTATAAAGTTATTGAAGAGATTGAAGCAGCGATGAAGGGTATGCTTGATCCTGAATTCGAAGAGAAAGTTATCGGCCAGGCTGAGGTACGCCAAACATTCAAAGTTTCTAAAATCGGAACAATTGCTGGTTCTTATATAACAGATGGTAAAATCACAAGAGACAGCGGTATTCGCATTATCAGAGATGGCATTGTTATCTTTGAGGGTGAAATTGATGCGTTAAAACGCTTCAAGGATGATGCGAAAGAGGTTTCTCAAGGATACGAATGTGGTATTACTATTAAGAACTTCAATGATATGAAAGAAGGAGACATCATTGAAGCTTATATCATGCAAGAAATTGAGCGCAAATGATAACAGGTCTGCTGACAGTTGAATGTATCATTTATGATGCTCATTCGCTGAAGGAGAAGCGTGCTGTTTTACAGCGAATCATGGATCGCTTGAAACAAAAATACAATATAGCTGTGTCGGAGGTTGGCTTCCAGGATATGTGGCAACGGGCAGAGATCGCCATCGTAACGGTGGCGTCTGTAAAGGTTGCAGCAGAAAGAGAGCTTCAGAATGCTCTAAAGCTGATTGATTCATTCCCGGAAATCGAAGCTGCGACTACAGCTATAGAATGGCTTTAATAGAATGAGGTGAGAATGTTATGAGCCTTAGACCAAACCGTGTTGGTGAACAAATGAAAAAAGAGCTTGGTGAGATCATTAGCAGAAAAATTAAAGATCCTCGCATAGGCTTTGTTACTGTAACAGATGTTCAAGTAACAGGAGACTTGCAACAGGCAACTGTGTATATTTCTGTACTTGGAGATCAAGAGCAACGAGAAAATACCCTTAACGGGCTTGCAAAAGCGAAAGGGTTTATACGTTCAGAAATTGGACAAAGAATCCGCTTGCGCAAAACACCAGAGATTACTTTTGAATTTGATGAGTCTATTGATTATGGAAACAGAATTGATACATTGCTACATCAAATTGCAAAAGAATCCGATTCAGATAAATAAGACTTTGTCTGTAAATGACTCCTATTTCCTTCTGTTCTCAAAAACAAGGAGAGTACGCTCTCTTTGTTTTTGAAACAATAGACAATAGGGGTCATTTTATTTAACAAAAGCATTTAGCTTTGAAGGAGAGGATTTGGAAATATGGAGGGTATTTTACCATTATGGAAGCCGAAGGGCATGACATCACATGATTGCGTGTTTAAGCTTCGTAAAATATTGCGTATGAAAAGAATCGGCCATACAGGTACTTTAGATCCTGATGTTACTGGTGTTCTTCCGATTTGTTTAGGAAGGGCGACAAAGGTTGCTGAATACATAACTGATGCTGGAAAGTCGTATGAAGGGGAGGTTACAATCGGATATTCTACGACAACAGAAGACAGCTCTGGTGAAAAAGTAGAAGAAAAAAGGGTAGAAGGCAGTATTACAAGAGAACAGGTTGAAGTGGTTCTACAATCATTAACAGGTGTTATCTCACAAACACCGCCAATGTATTCTGCTGTCAAGGTAAATGGCAAAAGGCTTTATGAATATGCTAGAGCTGGAATAGAAGTAGAAAGACCAACAAGGAACGTGACTATTTATAAAATTGAATTGCTTGAAGATTGGGATTCCCTTTCAGGAGATGAAATTTCTTTTCGATTTAAGGTTGATTGCAGCAAGGGGACGTATATAAGAACACTTGCCGTAATGATTGGAGAAAAGCTTGGTTACCCTGCTCATATGTCGGATCTTTCTAGAACACGTTCTGCCACAATGACATTGGATGATTGTCTTACATTGGAGCAGATTGAAGAGGCACAAAGCATTGGTGTATTGGAGCAAAGCTTAAGACCCATAGAGGATGCGCTTAGTTATTTGCCGAAATATGAAATAAATGATACATTAGCTATGAGAGTCAGGAACGGTGCAGTGCTGGAAACTCCTCCACACTTAATGGATGCAGATGGTCCAATTGCAGTTTTTTCAGAAGAAGGAGAGGCGTTGGCCATTTATATACATCATCCATCTAAAGAGGGAATGATAAAACCTTCGAAGATTTTGAAGGTTTTGGAGTAGCAAGCAGCGGTTTTGATATAGACAGGCATAACAATAAAATTATTTAGTGCTGGAAAAAGGTGAGTCAAGTTTGAAAGTAGCAAGAATAGATAATATTGAAAACATGCATTCCATGGATTTTCCTCCCCTAGTTATGGCATTGGGCTACTTTGACGGTGTCCACCTTGGCCATAAGAAGGTCATAGGGGAAGCAAAAAAAGCAGCAGATGAACTAGGAATAAAAACAGGTGTGATGACATTTGATCCTCATCCGTCACTCGTTTTGTCAAAAGAAAAAAAGCAAATTGGTCTTATTACTTCATTAGATACAAAAATAGCTGAGATGGAAAAGCTGGGCGTTGACTACTTGTTTATTATTCATTTCACAAAGGAATTCGCCGCTTTGGAGCCGCAACAGTTTGTTGATCAATACTTAGTTGGACTTCATGCAAAGCATGTTGTGGCAGGCTTTGATTATACGTATGGCATGAAGGCAGCTGGTACTTCTGAGACATTAGAGGAGCATTCCCGCGGCCAATTTGGGATAACAATAATTAATAAGGAAACCTTCGAGGGAGAGAAAGTGAGCTCTACTCTTATCAGGTCCCATATTAATACTGGAGCTATGGATAAGGTCCCAATGCTGCTTGGTCGTTATTACAGCATCCATGGCCGTGTCATTCACGGAGATAAGCGCGGAAGAACAATTGGTTTTCCGACGGCAAATGTGGAGGCTGCTGGTGAGGAAATTATTCCTCCACAAGGGGTTTATGCAGTTAAGGTGTTAGTTGACGGGAAATGGTATGAAGGGGTTTGTAATGTTGGTACGAAGCCTACATTCCATCCAGAAAAAACAGTTCAGTCCATTGAAGCGCATATCTTCGATTTTAATCAAGAGATATATGATAAGACGATTACGATTGAATGGCATATAAGGATAAGAAGCGAAAAGAAATTTAATGGCATACAAGAGCTTGTTGAGCAAATTGCCAAGGATAAACAAACAGCTGTTGAATATTTTGCAACACTTAATGTTTAAAACGAGAAAAGATTGGGAATGATAGTGGAAGAGTATTCCCCAATACGAAAAAATAATAGATTTTCTTGCTTTTTTTATGAAAAAAGGTTATTCTTATAAACGTACTAAAAACAACCTTTGCTTGGCAAAATCGAGTCACCAACGTTTTGCTCAGTAAATGGGGATTAGTGTAATAGGATATAGGAGGTGAAACAGGATGGCAATCACTCAAGAACGTAAAAACGAACTTATCAATGAGTACAAAACGCATGAGAACGATACTGGATCTCCAGAAGTTCAAATCGCTGTCCTTACTGAGTCTATCAACAATCTGAATGATCATTTACGTACACATAAAAAGGATCATCACTCACGTCGTGGTCTTTTGAAAATGGTAGGTAGACGTCGTAATCTACTAACTTACCTACGTAATAAAGACGTTCAACGTTACCGTGTTTTAATCACTAAACTTGGTCTACGTAGATAGTTTAAAAAAGCGGGATACTTTTTCCCGCTTTTTTATTGTGCAATTTGTGCAAGAAGACTACTATAAAACTATTGACATATAGATATAACAGATTAATTACATAATTGTTGGTGAACACTGACTTTGACATAAGTGAATATAACTGAAATAATATGTAATAAGTATTTTGATAATGATAAAAAATATCCATGTAGGTTTAGGTAGTACTTAAATAACCAAAACCTCTAACAAGTGAAATGAGCAGAGAGGGGTTTTTAGAATGGGACAAGATAAACATGTCTATTCAATGGACTGGGCTGGCAGGAAGCTTACAGTCGAAATTGGCCAATTGGCTAAGCAAGCAAACGGCGCAGCATTGGTGCGTTACGGGGATACAGCTGTTCTAAGTACTGCAACAGCATCTAAAGAACCGAAAAATTTAGACTTTTTCCCTTTAACAGTTAACTATGAAGAGCGTTTATATGCAGTTGGTAAAATACCTGGCGGCTTCATTAAAAGAGAAGGAAGACCAAGTGAAAGAGCAATCCTTGCGAGCCGTTTGATCGACAGACCAATCCGTCCGCTATTTGCAGATGGTTTCCGTAATGAAGTTCAAGTTGTCAGCCTTGTAATGAGCGTTGATCAAGATTGCACGTCTGAAATGGCAGCAATGTTTGGATCATCATTGGCGTTATCTGTATCAGATATTCCTTTTGGCGGACCAATTGCTGGTGTCTATGTTGGAAGAATTGATGGAGAGTTCGTCATTAACCCAACAGTCGAACAAGCAGAAAAAAGCGATATTAACCTTGCTGTAGCAGGAACAAAAGATGCTATTAACATGGTTGAAGCAGGCGCTTTAGAAGTACCTGAGGAAATAATGCTTGAAGCGATCATGTTTGGACATGACGAAATTAAAAAGCTGATTGAGTTCCAAGAAAAAATCGTGGCAGAAATCGGCAAAGAAAAAGTGGATGTAGTTCTTTATGAGCTGGACAAAGATATTGAAGCAGAAGTTCGCGCAATTTGCGAAGCTGAAATGCTTGATGCAATCAGAGTTCAAGAAAAGCATGCACGTGAAGCTGCAATTAAAGTAGTGAAAAATTCTGTTGTTGAGAAATTCGAAGCAGAAGAAGCGGATGAGGACAAGCTGAAGCAAGTGAAGCAAATTCTTGATAAACTTGTTAAAAACGAAGTTCGCCGACTTATTACAGAAGATAAAGTAAGACCTGATGGACGCGGTTTGGAAGAAATTCGCCCACTGTCATCTGAGGTTGATTTACTTCCTCGTACGCATGGCTCTGGTTTGTTTACACGCGGACAAACGCAAGCACTTAGCATTTGTACATTAGGTGCATTAGGAGATGTTCAGATTTTGGACGGTCTTGGTGTAGAAGAGGAAAAACGCTTTATGCACCATTATAACTTCCCTAACTTCAGTGTAGGGGAAACAGGACCAATGCGTGGACCTGGACGTCGTGAAATTGGACATGGTGCCCTTGGTGAGAGAGCATTAGAACCAATTATTCCTTCCGAGAAGGATTTCCCATATACAATCCGTCTAGTTTCAGAAGTATTGGAATCTAATGGATCAACTTCTCAAGCGAGCATTTGTGCAAGTACGCTTGCAATGATGGATGCTGGTGTGCCAATTAAGGCTGCAGTTGCTGGTATTGCTATGGGTCTGATTAAATCAGGTGAGCATTACAGCATCTTAACAGATATTCAAGGTATGGAAGACCACCTTGGCGATATGGACTTTAAAGTAGCTGGTACATCTAAAGGTGTTACAGCACTACAAATGGATATTAAAATTGACGGGTTATCAAGACAAATTCTTGAAGAAGCATTACAACAGGCAAAAATTGGTCGTATGCAAATTCTTGAATCAATGCTGGCTACAATTCAAACTCCAAGAGAAGAATTGTCCACATATGCACCAAAAATCTTGATGATGGCAATTAACCCAGATAAAATCCGTGATGTTATTGGGCCAAGCGGTAAGCAAATCAATAAAATCATTGAAGAAACTGGCGTTAAAATTGATATTGAACAAGATGGAACAGTGTTTATTTCGTCCGTAAATGATGAAATGAATAAAAAAGCAAAATCAATCATTGAAGATATCGTCCGTGAGGTTGTTGTAGGACAAATGTATCTTGGTAAAGTAAAACGAATTGAAAAATTCGGTGCATTTGTGGAAATCTTCAACGGTAAAGACGGTCTAGTTCATATTTCTGAACTTGCAGAAGAGCGTATCGGTAAGGTCGAGGATGTTGTTGCAATCGGCGATGAAATTCTTGTGAAGGTAACAGAAATCGACAAGCAGGGCAGAGTAAATCTTTCCCGCAAAGCCGTGTTAAAAGAGCAAAAAGAACAAAAAGAACAGGCAGAAGACGCAAAATAATAAGTTAAAAAAATCAGGTTTGACTCTAATGATTTCTGTATTTTACGCAGCAATTGCGCACAGGCAGTTAATTGTAAGGGTCTGCCTTTTTTTATAGCCAAAATGTTATTCCGTTAATTACAATTTTCAAATCGTTCTACCTTGTCCTCCTTCTACATAAAGTTTTATTAGGAGGGGATTTAGAATGAAAAGAATAATTCCGATGGCTGGAATCCTGCTAGCAGCATGGCTTGTTGTAAACAATCCATTATCCAATACATATGTAGCAAGTTTGGTTGATAACCGTGAAAGTATTACAGTTTCTAAAGAGAGCAATTTATTAGAAACAATTGAAAGTAATGCAAAGAAGTATCGTATAGATGCTGTCGACGCTAAAATTGATCCGGTGTGGAAAGCTATTCCAGGCATAAATGGACTTGAGGTCGACATTAAAGCTTCCTATAATAAGATGAAAAAAGATGGCGTTTTTGATGAACATAAACTTGTTTATAAACAATTAAAGCCGAAGGTTCATCTCAACGATTTATCTGCATCTCCTATTTATAAAGGCAACCCTGATAAAAAAATGGTAAGCTTCCTCATTAATGTTGCGTGGGGAAATGAGTATTTACCAGATATTTTGGCAACTTTAAAAAAGCAAAATGTAAAAGCAAGCTTTTTTCTTGAAGGAAGATGGGTCCAAAAAAATCCCGAGCTGGCAAAAATGATTGTGGAAGCAGGGCATGAGGTTGGCAACCATTCCTATACACATCCTGATATGAGTAAAATAAGTGAAGCGAAGATCAGAGAAGAAATTATCAAGACAAATGATGTGATTGAAGCAACCACTGGAAAAAAGGTGACATGGCTTGCGCCTCCTAGCGGTTATTTTAATGATGCGGTGGTGCGTATAGCAAAAGAACAGAAGCTTGGGACCTTAATGTGGTCAGTTGATACGATTGATTGGCAAAAACCAAGTCCTGATGTGCTGCTGCAGCGTGTCATGAGCAAGGTCCATAATGGTGCAATGATATTAATGCATCCAACAGAATCTACCTCTAGCAGCTTAGATGAACTCATAACCCAAATAAAGCAAAAGGATTTAGAGATTAATACTGTCACAGAAATGCTTAGCGAGGAACGTTCTATGTCAGATAACGAATGATAGAAAAAAATTATCTCACATTCAATTATTTTTGATAATGAAACAACTTTTTGGAAAAAATACGAATAATGAGATATACTAGCAGTCGCAAGCAGTTTAACTTTGGCAAACGAGAACAGGAGGAACTTACTTGATTAAAAGATATACTTGCCAAAACGGAGTAAGAATAGTGCTGGAGAACATACCTACCGTTCGCTCTGTAGCTATTGGTGTATGGATAGGCACTGGTTCAAGAAATGAAGACGAAAAAAACAATGGAGTTTCCCATTTTCTGGAGCACATGTTTTTTAAAGGAACAAAAACAAGGAATGCAAGAGAAATTGCAGAATCCTTTGATAGCATAGGTGGGCAAGTAAATGCATTTACTTCAAAAGAGTATACTTGCTATTATGCAAAAGTGCTTGATACACATTCTGATTTTGCACTTGAAGTGCTTGCAGACATGTTCTTCCATTCTACCTTTGAAGAGGGAGAGCTAAAGAAAGAAAAAAACGTTGTCTATGAAGAAATAAAAATGTATGAAGACACTCCTGATGATATTGTTCATGATCTATTAAGTCAGGCAGTTTATGAAAAGCACCCGCTTGGATATCCTATTTTAGGAACAGAGGAAACGTTAAGTACCTTTAATGGCGATACATTAAGAGAATATATGTTTGACCACTATACACCGGAAAACACGGTTATTTCCATTGCTGGGAATATTACGGAAAGCTTTATTGCGGAAGTAGAGAAATACTTTGGCGCGTTTGAAGCTGGCAAAAGTGAAGCGGTAATCAGTGAACCAGCCTTCCATACGAACAGGGTTTCACGTAAAAAGGAAACAGAACAGGCGCATCTTTGTCTTGGATATGAGGGACTAAAGGTTGGTCATGAAGACATGTATAGTTTAATATCTCTGAATAATATTTTGGGCGGAAGCATGAGCAGCCGATTATTCCAAGATGTAAGGGAGCAAAAGGGGTTAGCATATTCTGTCTTTTCCTATCATTCCTCCTTCCAAGACAGTGGGATTGTAACGATTTACGGTGGAACTGGTGCTAAGCAGCTTGATGAGCTGTATGAAACGATTCAGACAACTCTTGAGACGCTTAAACGCGACGGCATTACAGAAAAAGAGCTAGCGAACAGCAAGGAACAATTAAAAGGCAGCTTGATGTTAAGCTTAGAGAGCACAAACAGCAGAATGAGCCGAAATGGCAAAAATGAATTGCTGCTTGGTAAACATCATACTTTAGACGAAATAATTACGAAGATAGATAAGGTATCTAATGCGGACGTGAATAAAATGGCACATCAAATTTTCACTGATTCCTATTCTGTATCGCTTATCAGTCCAGACGGTCAACTGCCAAAAAGCCTTCTATAATATAGAAGGAGTTACATAAAAATACTTTTAGCTAGTCTAAATCCTTTCTCCGAGCGATATGATTAATAGAATAACATATCTAAGGAGGAATTAGAGGATGAGACTAAGCGAATTGAGCGGAAAAGAGCTAGTGGATGTCAAAAACGCCGTCCGCCTTGGCATGCTCGGACAAACCGATTTGGAGATTAATGAAAAGGATGGGCAAATTAAAACATTGCTGATCCCTTCTCTAAAGTGGTTTGGCTTCCGCAAAACGGGGGATGAACTGCGAGTGCCTTGGTCCCACATAAAAAAAATCGGCACTGACATGATTATTATTGATATACCAAATAAGGACGAACCGACTTAAACAAAGGTCCGGTGCAATTATCCCAAACTTACAGGGATAGTTGCACCGGATTTTTTTATATTTAACGTTTTTACAGGAAAATAAATAAAGCAAATCACCTAAAACAAGGTCATGACATAGTATGTTGGAGTAGTGATTGATAAGTGTTAGGATCTTTAAAAAAGAAGGTGAAATATACATGCTGACAGGGATGAAAATCGCCATTATCGGCGGCGATGCAAGGCAGCTCGAAATTGTCCGCAAACTGACAGAGCAGCATGCACAGCTTTCTTTAGTAGGCTTTGAACAGCTGGATCATGCTTTTGCTGGAGCTACAAAAGAAAAAATCGATAATGTAGATTTTTCAATGATTGATGCAATCATTCTGCCTGTTAAAGGAACCGATCTAAACGGACAGGTGGATACTATCTTTTCGAACGAAAAGGTTTTTTTAACAGAAGAAATGCTAGAAAAGACACCGTCCCATTGCACTATTTACTCGGGAATCACCAATGACTATTTAAATGGTATCATCAAAAGAACAAATACTGTGTTAGTTCAGTTGTTCAACAGAGATGATGTAGCAATACTCAACAGCATTCCGACAGTTGAAGGAACCATAATGATGGCCATTCAGCATACTGATACGACCATTCATGGCTCCAATATACTTGTTCTTGGTTTAGGGCGTGTTGGAATGAGTGTAGCAAGAACCTTTCATGCACTAGGAGGAAAGGTGAAGGTCGCAGCGAGTGAAAGTGAGCACCTGGCCAGAATATTAGAAATGGGACTTACACCTGTTCCATTAAATGAATTAGAGAGTGCGGTTTGTGATATAGATATTTGCATCAATACAATTCCTCATCTTGTTGTCACATCCCCTGTCATTGAAAAAATGCCGCTGCATACCTTGATCATTGATCTTGCCTCAAAACCAGGAGGAACGGATTTCCAATATGCAGAAAAAAGAGGGGTAAAGGCGTTGCTTGCACCAAGTTTACCTGGAATTGTCGCGCCTAAGACTGCTGGGAATATTTTAGCAGAGGTACTATCACAACTGCTGCAAGAAGAATGGCAAAGTCGAAAGGAGCAATCTTAAATGAGCTTACAAGGAAAACGAATTGGGTTCGGAATTTCTGCCTCCCACTGCACATATGCAGAAGTAATGCCACAAGTAGAAAAGCTTGTTAGTCTTGGTGCAGATGTCGTTCCAGTTGTTACAGGTAATGTGCAAAATACAGATACAAGATTTGGCAAAGGGTTGGAATGGATCGGCAAGCTGGAAGAAGTGACAGGTAATAAGATTATTGACAGCATTGTCAAAGCGGAGCCACTTGGTCCAAAAATTCCGCTTGATTGCATGGTAATTGCCCCGCTTACCGGAAACAGCATGAGCAAATTTGCTAATGCCATGACAGACAATGCAGTACTTATGGCAGCAAAAGCAACATTAAGAAACCAAAAGCCAGTTGTTTTAGGGATATCAACAAATGATGCTTTAGGGCTGAACGGAGTTAACCTAATGCGTCTGATGGCAACCAAACATATTTATTTCATTCCTTTCGGTCAGGACGATCCGGTCAAAAAACCAAATTCCATGGTTGCAAGAATGAGTAGTCTTGCTGAAACGATTGGTGCAGCAATAGAAGGGAAACAAATTCAGCCCGTCATCATCGAGAAATTTTTAGATTAGTAGAAATAATAGCATAATTATGCATGATTTTTAACTTTTTGCCACATTTCAAGAAAAAAGGTTCTGTTCATATAGCGCGAATATGTTAAAATAGAGAATATTCATTTGGCGGCGAGCTTGTCGCCGTCATTATTGTATAATATACAGAGAAAACACCTGAAAGAAGGGGACCCTTTATGGAGCAGAAAACAGGATTTAATGTAGCAGTAGTCGGAGCAACTGGAGCAGTAGGACAACAAATGATTAAAACATTGGAAAGCAGAGATTTTCCTATTTCAAAATTAACTCTTTTGTCTTCAAAGCGTTCTGCAGGGACAAAGGTTACTTATAAAGACACTGAAATTACTGTAGAAGAGGCAACACCTGAGAGCTTCAAAGGAATTGACATTGCATTGTTCTCAGCAGGCGGTGGTGTATCGAAGGAGTTAGCTCCACATGCTGTTTCCCACGGGGCAATCGTTGTTGACAACACAAGTGCATTCCGCATGGATGAGAATGTACCTTTAGTCGTTCCGGAAGTAAATGAAGAGGATTTGCACAAGCATAATGGAATTATTGCAAATCCAAACTGTTCGACTATCCAAATGGTTGTCGCATTACAGCCGTTGAGAGAAAAATACGGTTTGTCAAAAGTACTTGTATCCACATACCAAGCTGTATCAGGTTCTGGAGCAGCTGCTGTTGAGGAGCTTCACAGCCAAACAAAAGCAATCATTAATGAAGAAAGCTTTGAACCGGCAATCCTTCCAGTTAAAAGCGATAAAAAACATTACCAAATCGCTTTTAATGCCATTCCGCAAATTGACGTATTTACAGAAAATGGATTTACGTATGAAGAAATGAAAATGATCAACGAAACGAAAAAAATTATGCATGACGAGAACCTGAAGGTTGCTGCAACATGTGTAAGAATTCCTGTTGCTACAGGTCATTCTGAGTCTGTCTACTTTGAGGTTGCTGCAACAGACGTAACTGCAAGTGATGTTCAAAGCTTGCTTAAAGCGGCTCCTGGTGTTATCCTACAGGACGACATCCAAAACCAAGTATATCCAATGCCGGCTGATTGTGTCGGACAAAATGATGTATTTGTTGGACGTATTCGCAAAGACCTGGATGTAGAAAACGGTTTTCATATGTGGGTTGTCTCAGATAACCTGCTAAAAGGTGCTGCTTGGAATTCAGTTCAAATTGCTGAAAGTCTTGTTAAGCTAGGACTAGTGAAATAAACAGACTAACACAACTAATGCAGCACATCTCTTTATTATATTCGCTAAAACAGGCGGTCGAAAAACCGCAGATGAGAGCAAAAATACGGCCACCTGTTTTCATATAATAGCAATAAGGGGATGTCTTGAGAAACTGCAGCTTTCTGATATACGAAGATGCGGATGCTCGGATGATCCCCTTTTTAATAGAAAACACTTTTTTAGGTGTACAGAGGTGTATAGCAATGACAAAAATAGTAGTACAAAAATTCGGTGGAACATCTGTAAGGGATGAACAAAGCCGCAATCAAGCTAAAGAGCATATACAAGATGCTTTAGCAATTGGCCAAAAAGTAGTAGTAGTTGTTTCCGCAATGGGAAGAAAAGGGGAACCGTATGCAACAGATACTCTTTTATCTCTTATCGGTGGTTCAGAGAGTCAGTTAAGCAAACGTGAAAATGACTTGCTGTTGTCTTGTGGAGAAATCATTTCCAGTGTCGTATTTACACAGCTGTTACTGGAAAACAACATAAAAGCAACAGCACTTACAGGCGCTCAAGCCGGATTTGTTACAAATGATGACTTCACTAATGCGAGAATTCTAGAAATGGATTGCACACGCGTCCATCAAGAGCTTGAAACTTATGATGTAGTAGTTGTTGCCGGCTTCCAGGGTGCTGCTCAAAACGGTGATACAACAACATTGGGCAGAGGCGGAAGTGATACGTCCGCTGCTGCATTAGGTGCCGCGTTAAATGCAGAAGTAATCGATATCTTCACAGATGTGGAAGGTATTATGACGGCAGATCCGCGAATTGCTGAAAATGCAAGACCACTTTCCGTTGTGACGTATACGGAGGTTTGCAATATGGCATATCAAGGTGCAAAGGTTATTCACCCAAGAGCGGTGGAGATTGCTATGCAGGCGGAAATTCCAATTCGCATCCGTTCCACACATTCAAAAGGAACAGGAACACTTGTAACATCAAGCAGCCATGAGAATAAAGGCAGTGATATTAAAGAAAGACCTGTGACAGGAATTGCTCATGTCGCAAATGTAACGCAGATTAAGGTTCTTGCAAAAAAAGACCAGTATGATCTGCAATCTCAAGTATTTAAGGCAATGGCCAATGAAGAAATCAGTGTTGACTTCATTAATATTTCACTGAACAGTGTGATATACACAGTAACAGATGAAATGGCAAAAAAAGCAACAGCTGTATTACAGGAAATGGGCTATGAGCCAATAGTAGAGAAAGAATGTGCGAAGGTTTCAGTGGTTGGTGCCGGCATGGCAGGCGTGCCAGGCGTTACTTCAAAAATTGTCACAGCACTTTCTAATAAAGGAATTCGCATTTTACAATCTGCGGATAGCCATACGACTATTTGGGTCCTCGTTAAACAGGAGGATTTAGTCCGCGCTGTAAACGTATTGCATGATTCATTTGAATTAGATAAGGAACAGTATTAAACACAACAAGATTGAAAATGAGAATAGGAGTGGAACGATGGGTTTATTTGGTAGAGTGTCAACGGCCATGATTACACCATTTGATGCAAAGGGACATATTGATTTTCCGAAAACAACACAGATTGTTAATCATTTGATTGCAAATGGAACAGATTCCTTAGTTGTTGCAGGAACAACTGGCGAATCTCCAACATTATCAAAACAAGAAAAGATTGCATTATTTAAGCATGTGGTAAAGGTAGTGGAAAAGAGAGTTCCAATCATCGCAGGGACTGGTGGTAATAACACTTATGACTCCATCGAGATGACGAAAGAAGCAGAACGGGCAGGCGTTGATGCTGTAATGGTTGTAGGCCCATATTATAACAAGCCTAACCAAGAAGGGCTGTATCAGCATGTGAAGGCAGTTGCAGATGCTACATCCCTTCCTGTTATGATTTATAATATTCCAGGTCGTTCTGCTGTTAATATCGAACCCGAAACAATTATTCGATTATCAGCTGTTGAAAATATTGTGGCAGTGAAGGAAGCAAGTGGAAACCTAAATAATATCACAAAAATTATTGCAGGTACCCCAAGTGATTTCTATGTATATAGTGGAGATGATAGTTTAACATTGCCATTGCTGTCTGTCGGCGGAACAGGTGTTATTTCCGTTGCCTCACATGTAATTGGTCCTGAGATGCAGGCAATGGTAGGTGCTTTCCTTGAGGGAGATATCGCAAAAGCAGCACAGATGCATCAAGAATTGCTGCCAGTTATGACAGCACTATTTGCTGCACCTAACCCTGTACCAGTTAAAACAGCTCTTCAATTAAAAGGCATTGATGTCGGTTCAGTCCGATTGCCTCTTGTACCGCTGACAGAAGAGGAAAGAACAAAACTGGCAAGCTTTTTCTAATGAAGCTTATTTTGATGGGTAGATCAGTATTACATAGCTAGTCTATCCATATAGACGAATCCATTTAATTCAGGTTTATAGAAATAAAACCAGATTTCCCGTCAATCCCTACTGCATCGTCAGTGGAACAGGGTTTTTCGGGAAATTTGGTTATTTTTATTTCTTAAAAGCAAACGGATTAATACTAAAGCTTGTTTGATTGATACTTATTGGAGGGTTTATTAAATTAAGGAGGAGTAAAATGGAAACAAAAAATACGCTGCAGAAAAAATTGCAGCCGCGACATATCAGCCTGATGGCGATGGGTGGAGCTATTGGGACAGGCATTTTTAAAGGGAGCGGTGAAACGGTAGGCGTTGCTGGACCTGGAGTAGTTGTTGCCTATATTTTTGCAGGTTTATTGTTATTGGTTGTGATGGGCGCAATTGCTGAAATGGCGATCGCTTATCCAAACACAAACATGAAGGGATTTGTTTTAAAAGCGTTTGGAAGCAGAATGTCCTTTATTATTGGCTGGCTTTATTGTGTTCTTTGGCTTGCAGTGTGTATTATTGAAGTAGTTGTTGCCGGAAGCTTTTTGCAATATTGGTTTCCAGATGTGCCATTATGGCTATTAAGTATACTTTGTACTATCTTCATTTTGAGCATAAACTTAATGAATGTTAAGCACTACGGAGAGTTTGAGTTTTGGTTTGCGGGCATTAAAATTGCTATGATTATTGTATTTATTATTTTAGGTGCAGGGATTTTATTTGGTATTATACCTTCTGATGGCTCTAATTATTTCCGGAATTTCACAGAGCATGGCGGATTCTTCCCGAATGGCTTTACATCCATTTTTGCTGCTCTTTTAGTTGTAATGTTTTCATATGGAGGCTCTGAGCTTATCGGTGTCACAGTTACGGAAGCTCAAGATGCGGAGAAAATACTGCCAAAGGTTATAAAAAGCTTTATTTTCAGAATCGTCCTTTTTTATACATTGCCAATCTTAATCATCTGTGGATTAATTCCATGGAATGAATTAACGGAAGCATCAAGTCCGTTTGTACAAGTACTGTCCATATCAGGTCTGCAAGGTGCTGCACATATCATGAACTTTATCTTGATAATTGCTGTATTGTCTGCAGCTAACTCTGGCATTTATGGATGTACAAGAATGCTTCACTCTCTTGCAGAGGAGGGAGAAGCGCCAAAAGCGTTCAGTAAGCTTTCAAAAAGCGGTGTTCCAACATATAGCCTTGTTTTAACAGGTGTCGTATTATTGCTTGGATCAATGATTGCCCTTGTTGCACAAAATGAAGTATTTACACTGCTGATGGCATTCCCAGGCTTTGTTGTTTCGATTGTTTGGATAAGTATTTGCCTAGCTCAAATTAAACTGCGTAAGAGCTATAAAACGATGCCAAGTTTTCGTTTATGGGGTTATCCATATATTACAGGGCTTGCAGCTGCAGCACTTACACTAATAAGTATCAGCTTTATAATGAATGAGGATAACAGAATCAGTATTATTGCTTGTTTGGTTGTACTGGCATTTTTGATCATTATGTCTATTTTTAAATTTAAAAAAGTAAAATGATGTAACCTGTTGATTGGCTTTTCATCAACACTTCTGGCAATGTCAGTAACTGGTTGCTCTTGCTTTCTTCCTCCATGCTGTACGCGTTTTCTTTGAAATTGGTTGTAAACATTTAAATAGATAAAGTATAATATTGTTAACTGATCAATGGTCGGCTAACTCAACATAGGAGGAAACAAAAAGTGAAGAAAAATGAAAAGATAAAGCTGGTTGCCCTCGGAGGAGTAGGGGAGAACGGTAAAAATATGTTTGCAGTCGAAGTCGATGAAGACATATTTGTAATTGATGCTGGCTTAATGTATCCGCAAAATGAGATGCTTGGAATCGATATCGTCGTTCCAGATATTACTTATTTAAAACAAAACGAAGAACGAGTGAAGGGAATCTTCTTAACGCACGGACATGAAGATCATATTGGGGGACTATCCTTCTTTCTTAGAGAGCTGAACGTACCTGTTTACACTACAAGGCTAACGGCTGAATTGGCGAAGGAAAAAATGAAGGAGCAAGACTTTAAAGGACAAGTTCGTTTTGAAATTGTAACTTCCAAATCAGTATTGAAATTCAGCTCTGCTTCTGTGTCGTTCTTCAAGGTGAACCACAGCATACCTGATAGCATTGCTATTGTCATTCATACATCTGAAGGTGCAATAGTTCATACTGGTGACTTTAAATTTGATCAAACTGCTGGTGACCTGTATAAACCAGGTTATGCTGAGATGGCAAAACTAGGTGAAAGAGGCGTTCTTTGTTTGCTATCTGACAGTACAGATGCGGACAAGCCTGGCTACTCTACATCAGATTCGGTTGTAACAGAGGAATTGACAAATGCCTTTCTTCGTACGAAAGGCAGAATCATCGCAACTGTTTTTGCAACAGATTTAAACAGAATTCAGCATATTTTTGATGCAGCCGCAAAAGCAAACCGTAAGATTGCAGTAATGGGTAAAAATCTTCAAGTTATTTTAAATATTGCGCTAAAGCATGGCTATATTGATATTCAAGAAGATATCCTTGTCTCCTTCCAAGAGATTCAAGGTCGTGAGAAAAACGAAACAATCATTTTAACAACAGGCAACAAGGGTGAGCCAGTTGAAGCATTGCATAGAATGGCAAGGAAAAATCATAAACAAGTAAACATCGGTGATGGAGATACTATTTTGTTTGCAGCATCGTCGTTACTTGGTGGCGAAGTATTTGTTAATAAAACGATTGATATGCTATACCGTTTAGGTGCAAGTGTTCTAACTGGTAACAAAACATTCAATAGCTCTAACCACGGCAGTCAGGAAGAGCTTAAGTTTATGATTAATATTTTGAAGCCGAAGTTCTTCATTCCAATTCACGGAGAGTATCGTGTATTAAAACCACATGCGCAGCTTGCTGAGAAATGTGGAGTTCTGCCGAAGAATATCCATATTCCTGAACAGGGAGAAATGATGGAAATTAAAGACGGCAAGCTTCGTACAAGCGGAAAAGTTCCTGCTGGTAATGTTTTAATTGATGGCAGCGGTATTGGTGATGTCGGCAATATCGTTTTAAGAGACCGTAAGCTCTTGTCTCAGGACGGAATTTTGACGGTTGTTGTTACATTAAACAAACAGGAACGCAAGATTTCTGCTGGACCTGAGATTATTACAAGAGGATTTGTGTATGTAAGGGAATCCGAACAGCTCTTGGAAGAGGCTGCAAACCGTGTTAAAGATATCGTCGAAAAAAGCATCAGCAAAGACAGCTTTGACTGGACGGGCATTAAACAAGACATAAGAGATACACTGAATCAGTTCTTGTATGAAAAAACAAAACGCAGACCGATGATACTTCCAATTATTATGGAAGTGAAAACGCCAAGAAATAAGGATACGAAGTAAGTAATTTAGCGCATTCTTTTAATGTGCACCCCAATTGTTTACCGAAGACGCTAAACAATTGGAGGTGCATTTTTTATGCATGTCTGTATTTATGAGAGACATGATGAAAACAATTATAAAGAAGCACTCAACATAAGAGGTGACAAAAATGAGCAAAGCAAAGGGTAAGGGCGGTACTGGCAGAGGTACTGGTAAAAAAGGCTGGAATCGTTGGCAAGCAGGCGCGAAAAAAGCCAAAAATGCAAAACCTTATAAAAGCAAAGGTGTAAAACACAATAAAGACAGCGGTACTGAGCAAGAATAGAATAAAACTGGTTGTGCTGATAAAGCACGGCCTTTTCTTTTATTAGTACAAACCTTAACAGATTTAGCTTTGCGTAGCCCAAAAGCTGTTTATAAGCAATGCTGCCGATGGAAATTTAATTTTGGTTCGCATGAAATTCCCTTTCTAGCTTCATAATAAAAACATAATGTGTAGGAAGGGAGAAAATAATGGCTAACCGAAATGAGAATTATAATAATACAGAAGAGCAGCAGCCGAAGGAAGATAAACCGTCGTCTACGCTCATGGAAAAAATTCAGCAGCTGGGACAAACAAATGTGCCTCAGCTATCTCAGGATTCGAAAATACATTGTTTAACAATTGTCGGACAAATAGAGGGACACTTACAGCTCCCACCGCAAAATAAAACAACGAAATATGAGCATCTTATTCCGCAAATTGTTGCGATTGAGCAAAATCCAAAAATTGAAGGCGTATTAGTTATTTTAAATACGGTCGGTGGAGATGTGGAAGCAGGCTTAGCTATATCAGAAATGCTCGCTTCTCTGTCTAAACCGACTGTATCGTTAGTTTTAGGTGGAGGACATTCCATCGGTGTCCCAATTGCCGTATCGTGCGATCATTCCTTTATAGCTGAAACAGCGACGATGACAATCCATCCAATTCGGTTAACAGGGCTTGTAATCGGTGTTCCACAAACCTTTGAATACTTAGACAAAATGCAGGAAAGAGTCGTTAAGTTTGTGACAAAGCACAGCAAAATTGAAGAAGAGGGCTTTAAAGACTTAATGTTTGCAAAAGGCAACCTGACAAGAGATATTGGGACAAATGTAATTGGCGCTGATGCTGTAACATCTGGATTAATTGACAGTGTTGGCGGTGTTGGGGAAGCAATGACAAAGCTTAATGAACTTATTGATTTAAAAAAGGACAAGAATGAAGGTTTAGTGCAATGATAATGTATACAATGATGCCAGATGAATTAATTTTCCCCATTGGCCAAGAGACATTTGAAAAGCAACAGGTGATTGATTATAATGGTATTCCGCTACTTGTGGCAAAAAACGAATTGCATGAATTTGAAGTGGTCCGTGTCCTTTCAACAGATCCAAGTCATTACCTGCATGCGCCTGTTCAGCCAGGTGCAAAAATACCATTAATATAACTGTAAATTTTCATCTTATGATATAATAAAAAATAGAATAACCAAAATTATAGCAGCCGAAACAAGGCTGCTTATTTCGTACATAAACAAAAAAACAAAAGCGAATGAAAAGAAAACATATAGAAACATTAGGTGATAACATGGCAAAAAGAAAAACCAGAAAAACGAAAAAACAGCAGCATCTCAAAAAGACGATTCAATTTGAGCTTGCTGCACTTATTTTAATCACATTAAGCTTTATCTCTATATTAAAGCTTGGCGCAGTTGGTACGACTATTGTGCTGTTCTTTCGTTTTTTTACAGGAGAATGGTATATTCTCTGTCTCCTTGGTCTGATTGTATACGGCGGCTATTTAATGTGGAAGAGGGAAAAGCCGTATTTATTTCATACTAAATTAAATGGAATCTACTTAATCGTTGGTGCGATTCTGCTTTTAAGTCATGTCACATTGTTTAATATGCTCTCAAGTGAAGGGCGATTCGACAATCCAAGTGTTATTTTCAATACTTGGGAGCTGTTTTGGCTTGAGGTGAACGGTAAATCTACTGGGATGGATTTAGGGGGAGGCATGGTTGGTGCAGTCCTGTTCGCAATGTTCCATTTCCTGTTTGATACTGCCGGAACACAGATTGTCAGTTTCTTAGCGATTATAACAGGTGTTATTTTGCTGACAGGTAAAACATTAAGCGGGGCTTTTCGCAAAATGATGCTATCCGTGTGGAATTTCATTAAACGACAGTGGCTTGCATTTTTAGAGGATATAAGAGAATGGAAGGAGTCTGCAGCAGCAAAGCGGGAAGCGAAAAAAGCGGACAGGCAAGCCTCAAGAGCAAGATCGCAGTCACAAAGAAGACAAAGAACGCAAGAACAAGAACAGCAGCAGGAAGAGGAGGTGCAGCCTTTAATCGTCAATCCTCCGATTGCGCACAGCGAGGAGCCGTATGCTGAGCCGATAATCTCATCGTTTACTGCAAATGCTTATGAAGATACACAACCACAGGAGGAAGTAAGCCAAGCGCCTGTGGAAAATGATACAGAGGAAGAAGCGATTGTACCGATTACCTTCACAGAGGTAGAGAACAAGGATTATAAGCTGCCTCCTATTAAACTATTGAAGGCGCCGAAAAAGGCTGACCAAAGCGGCGAATATGAACAGATACATGCGAATGCGGCGAAGCTTGAGCGAACCTTCCACAGCTTTGGTGTAAAGGCGAAGGTAACAGAGGTACATCTTGGACCAGCTGTTACTAAATATGAGGTTCACCCTAGTGAAGGTGTTAAGGTAAGTAAAATCGTCAATTTAAGTGATGATCTAGCATTAGCGCTTGCAGCAAAAGACATTCGTATTGAAGCACCAATTCCAGGGAAATCAGCGATTGGAATTGAAGTGCCAAATTCAGAAGTTGCTATGGTTTCATTGCGGGAAGTGCTCGAAACAAACAAAAATGATAAGCCAGACAGCAAGCTGATGATTGCATTCGGGCGAGATATTACGGGAAATGCTGTTTGTGCAGAGCTTAATAAAATGCCCCATCTTCTTGTTGCCGGTGCAACAGGAAGCGGGAAAAGTGTGTGTATTAACGGTATTATCACAAGCATCTTAATGAGGGCAAAGCCCCATGAAGTGAAAATGATGATGATTGATCCGAAGATGGTGGAGCTGAATGTTTATAATGGTATACCCCATCTTCTGGCTCCTGTTGTTACAAATGCGAAAAAAGCATCTCAGGCGCTGCAAAAGGTTGTTAGTGAGATGGAAAGAAGGTATGATCTTTTTTCTCATACAGGCACACGTAATATTGAAGGCTATAATGACTATGTGAACAGGTATAATGCCGAGGAAGACGAAAAGCAGCCATTATTGCCATACATCGTTGTAATTGTTGATGAGCTTGCTGATTTAATGATGGTTGCTTCAAATGACGTAGAGGATGCTATTACAAGGCTTGCGCAAATGGCACGTGCTGCGGGCATTCATTTAATTATTGCTACACAGCGTCCTTCTGTCGATGTCATCACAGGTGTCATTAAGGCGAATATTCCATCTAGGATTGCTTTTGCTGTGTCATCACAAACAGATTCTCGCACAATTCTCGACATGGGCGGTGCAGAAAAGCTTCTTGGGCGCGGTGATATGCTGTTCTTCCCATATGGTGCAAGCAAGCCAGTCCGTGTACAAGGTGCGTTCTTGTCAGATGAAGAGGTAGAAGAGGTTGTCGACTTTGTTATTGGTCAGCAGAAGGCACAATATCAGGAGGAAATGATTCCTGATGAAATCACCGAAACAACTGCTAAGGATGTGGAGGATGATTTGTACGGTGAGGCAGTTGATTTGATAGTGGAAATGCAGACGGCATCTGTCAGCATGCTGCAAAGGCGGTTTAGAATCGGCTATACAAGAGCAGCAAGACTTATCGATGAAATGGAAGCAAGAGGAATTGTCGGTCCATATGAGGGAAGTAAACCAAGGACTGTTCTTGTGCCAAAAGCATCAGAAGAAATAAATTAAGAAGAAGAAATATACTTCGTAATACGAAATAGGTTATACTTATATTGTTCGGTTTTGGTGATTTCAATACAAATGTTTTACTTGATTAAAGGATATAAAATGGAATAAAGGCGAATATTAAGAGAAAGAAACTAGAAATTTGGAAGTCATTTCCGGACAATTGTTTCTTTTCTCTTTTTTTTTCGACTTATTTCACAATTCTCTATTTATTTATTAGTAAAAAAGTGTTATAGTATTTTCGATTAGTAGGAATGATTGAACATCAGATGTCTGATGTCTTAGAAAGTTTTTGGAGGAAATAGCATGCTAATTAAGTCAGATACAAGGCATTTATATTTGCAGGTTGTGGACAGACTGAAACGGGATATTGAGAAAGGGATTTATAAAGAAAAAGAAAAATTCCCTTCTGAATTTGAGCTTGCCAAAACTTTAGGTGTTAGCAGAGCCACGTTAAGAGAGGCACTGCGCACATTAGAAGAGGAAAATGTCATCATAAGACGTCATGGCGTCGGGACATTTGTCAACAGCAAGCCGCTTTTTAATTCAGGCATTGAACAGCTCTACAGTGTGACCCACATGATTAAGCAAGCTGGTATGAATCCAGGAACCATTTTTCTAAGCTCAACAACTCAGGGTTCAACTGAAGAAGATGCAAGGCGATTTTCCTGCCCGCAAGACGAGGAGCTAGTGGTAATCGAACGTGTTCGAACCGCTAATGGTGAACCGGTTGTATATTGCATAGACAAGCTTCCGCAGAAAATCGTGCCAGATAAATTTTCGTATGAAAATGACTCGATTTTTCAGTTTTTGGAATCGGATGCACAGAAGAATATTACATATGCTGTCGCGCAAATTGAGCCAATCGGATATCATGAGAAAATCTCTCCCATCTTACAATGCGAGCCAGAAACTGCTCTGCTGGTTCTAAAGCAGATGCATTATGATGATAAGGATGAGCCGATTCTGTTTTCAGTCAATTACTTTAGGGCCGATAAGTTTAGCTTTCAAGTGCTAAGAAAACGAATTTATTCGTGACAATCGGAGAAACTATCGTTATTGCATTTCTCACTATGAAATTCAAAAAAAACAAAAAATTAGGGGGTACAAACCTTGAAAAAGCGTAAATTTGGTTTAGCGCTGTCCTTAGTACTTGCTGCTGGGACTGTTTTAGGGGCTTGTGGTAAAAGCGATGATAACAAAGGATCTTCTGGCGAAGACAAGAGCGATTCTTTCAGCGTAGCAATGGTAACAGATGTTGGCGGTGTTGATGACAAATCATTCAACCAGTCAGCATGGGAAGGCCTACAAGCTTTCGGTAAGGCAAATGGACTTGATAAAGGTAACGGTATCGACTATTTACAATCACAATCAGATTCTGATTATTCAACGAACTTGAACAGCTTAGTTCGTCAAAAGTATAACTTAGTGTATGGTATTGGTTTCATGATGGAAGGTGCAGTGGAGGAAATTGCAAAACAACAAACAGATGCTCATTTTGCAATTGTTGATGCTGTAGTTGATCAACCAAACGTAGCAAGCATTACATTTAAAGAACAAGAAGCAGGCTTCCTTGCTGGAGTTGCTGCTGGTAAAGCAACAAAAACTAACAAAATCGGATTCATCGGCGGGGTGGAAAGTGAAGTAATCACACGCTTTGAAGCTGGTTTTGAAGCTGGTGTGAAAGAAGCTAACCCTGACGCTTCAATTGATTCCCAATATGCTGGTGCATTTGATAAGCCAGAAGTTGGAAAAACAATTGCAAGTAAAATGTACTCTTCTGATGTGGACGTAATTTTCCACGCTTCAGGCGGAACTGGTGCTGGTCTTTTCACAGAAGCACGTGAATTGAAAGAAAAAGATCCTTCAAGAGCAATCTGGGCAATCGGTGTTGACTCTGACCAAGAAAATGAAGGTGTTGTCGGAGACCACAATGTTGTGTTGACTTCTGCACTTAAAGGAGTATCTGCTGCTGTACAAGATATCTCTACTAAAGCTCAAGAAGGAAACTTCCCAGGTGGAGAAACTTCTGTATACGGTCTTGCTGAAGACGGTGTAGGCTTGGCAGCTATCAATGATGAAGTAGAAAACAAAGCAGATATTGAAGCTGCTGTTAAAGAATGGACAGACAAAATTAAAAACGGTGAGTACACTGTTCCTGATACTGTACAATAATTTTCTTCATTAAAAAGTTTTTTACAGGAATAAGTGGTTTGCATGGCAAACGCTTATTCCTTTTTTACGACCATAACCTAGAATTTTAACTAAAAGGCAGAAAAATTTCTGTTTTTTATTAAAAATTTTACGATGGTGAAACTATAGCAAGATAATGAATGAATAGAGGTGGCAGAAACTCTTCCACACTGCTTCCGTTTAAGTATTTTTTTACCAGCTCTAATTTTAATTTTTTGATAATCGTTTGTGGATAAGAAGGAGTGAGTTAGATGGAATACGTTATTGAGATGCTGAATATCCGAAAAGAATTCCCAGGAATTGTTGCCAATAACAATATAAACCTTCAACTGAAAAAGGGTGAAATTCATGCATTGTTAGGGGAAAACGGTGCAGGCAAATCAACATTGATGAACGTCTTATTCGGTCTTTACCAGCCGGAAAGAGGAGAAATCAAAGCAAGAGGGAAAGTCGTTAACATTTCCAACCCGAACGTCGCAAATGAATTGGGCATCGGGATGGTCCATCAGCATTTCATGTTGATTGACACATTTACTGTTACAGAAAACATTATTTTAGGAAAAGAAACGGTAAGTAAAGGGAAAATAGACTTAAAGAAGGCAGAAAAGGAAGTTAGAGAAATTAGTGAGAGATACGGCCTTGCTGTTGATCCAAAAGCAAAAATTTCTGATATTTCTGTCGGGATGCAGCAACGGGTAGAAATCCTGAAAACCTTGTACCGCGGTGCAGAAATTCTTATTTTCGATGAACCAACTGCCGTGCTTACTCCACAGGAAATTACGGAGCTGATTGCCATCTTTAAAACCTTAATTAAGGAAGGCAAATCCATCATTCTAATTACACACAAGCTAAAAGAAATCATGGAAGTTTGTGACCGTGTAACAGTTATCCGTAAGGGTGAAGGAATTGGTACATACGACGTAAGCGGAACAAATCCTACAGAACTGGCAAACTTAATGGTCGGCCGTGAAGTTACGTTTAAAACAGATAAAATAGCGTCACAGCCAAAAGAAACTGTTCTGGAAATTTCCGATTTAACTGTTAAGGACAATAGAGGAGTACCTGTAGTAAACTCACTTAGCTTGAACGTTCGTGCCGGTGAAGTTGTGGGAATTGCCGGAGTTGATGGAAATGGTCAGTCTGAGCTGATTGAAGCAATCACAGGATTGCTTAAAAAAGATAATGGCAGCATTAAGCTAAATGGGAAGGAACTCAGTGTGCTGACACCAAGGAAAATCACAGAAAGCGGCATTGGCCACATTCCGCAAGACCGACATAAGCACGGTTTAGTGCTTGATTTCCCAATTGGGCAAAACATGGTGCTGCAAACGTATTATAAGCAGCCATTCTCTAAAGCAGGCTTCCTTAACAAACGAGAAATTGACTTGAAGGCGAAAACACTGATTGAAGAGTATGACGTCAGAACACCTGGTGCACATACTCCGGCGAGAGCTTTATCAGGAGGAAATCAGCAAAAAGCGATTATCGGAAGAGAAGTGGACAGAAACCCGGATCTTTTAATCGCAGCACAACCAACTCGCGGACTCGATGTTGGGGCGATTGAATTTATTCACAGACGTCTTATTGAGCAAAGAGATAAAGGGAAAGCAGTATTGCTTATTTCCTTTGAATTAGAGGAAATCTTAAACGTGAGTGACCGAATTGCTGTTATTTTTGAAGGAAATATCATTGCAGAGGTTGACCCGAAAAATACAACAGAACAAGAATTAGGTCTATTAATGGCAGGATCGAAAGATAAAAAAGTGGGTGTGGAGAAGAATGTCTAATACAATCAGAAAAATTAGTATACCTGTTATATCGGTATTGCTTGGCGTCATAGTTGGTACAATCATCATGCTCGTTACCGGCTATAATCCTGCTGCAGCATATACAGCGTTATGGAACGGTGCATTTGGTGAAGTATACTTTGTCGGTGAAGTAGTGCGTCAGATTACTCCGTTAATCCTTGCAGGACTCGCGGTAGCATTTGCTTTCCGCACTGGCTTGTTTAATATCGGGGTAGAGGGTCAATTAATTGTCGGCTGGCTTGCAGCAGTTTGGGTAGGTGTCGCATTTGATTTGCCGAAGATCATTCATTTGCCTTTAGCAGTACTTGCAGGAGCAGCAGCAGGTGCATTATGGGCATTTGTGCCAGGCTTTTTAAAAGCTCGCTTCCGTGTGCATGAAGTAATCGTCAGTATTATGATGAACTATATCGCATTACATGTATCTAACTACCTAATTCGTAATGTATTAACAGATAAAGCAGACCGCACGGAAAATATTCCAGCATCTGCGTCCCTTCGCTCAGATTTCTTGAGCAGCATTACAGATTATTCCCGTTTGCATTGGGGAATATTGATTGCCCTTGCGTGTGTACTTATCATGTGGCTCATCCTTGAGAAAACAGTTAAAGGTTATGAACTGAAAGCAGTTGGCTTTAACCAAAACGCATCACAATATGCAGGGATGAATGTTAATAGAAATATTGTTCTTTCCATGGTGATTTCTGGTGCGTTTGCAGGTCTTGCAGGTACAATGGAAGGCTTAGGAACATTTGAATATGTGAGTAATAAAGCTGGATTTACAGGGGTAGGTTTTGATGGAATCGCCGTAGCTCTTCTTGGTGCAAATGGACCTCTTGGGATTGTATTTGCAGCCGCTTTATTCGGCTTTTTGAAAGTCGGCGCGTTAAATATGCCTTTAGAAGCTGGTGTGCCAAATGAGATGGTTGATATTATCATCGCATTAATCGTATTCTTTGTTGCAGCTAACTATATGATTCGTATCTTCTTAGAGAAATTGAGCAAAAATAAAAGTAAAAAGGGGGAGAAGTAAGTGGGATTAATGGATGTATTATTAATTGTCATTCCTTCTTCGCTATTATGGGCTGCTCCGCTGATTTTTACTGCCCTTGGCGGTAACTTCTCAGAGCGTTCCGGTGTTGTTAATATCGGGCTAGAAGGTCTTATGTTGATGGGGGCATTCTCTTCCATCGTATTTAATTTAACATTCGCGGATAGTTTAGGAGCTTGGACACCATGGGTTGCACTATTATGTGCGATGGTTGTCGGCGGACTCTTTTCCTTACTTCATGCAGTTGCATCCATCACATTCCGTGCTGATCAGACTGTTTCTGGTGTTGCGATTAACTTGCTAGCAGCAGGTCTTGCGATGTTCCTTGTGAAGCTGATATATGATGGAAAAGGACAAACTGCAACGATTCAATATAGCTTCAAAAAAGTTGATATACCTGTGCTAAAAGACATTCCAGTCATTGGGGAACTGTTCTTCCAAAATACGTACTGGACATCTTATCTTGCGATTATTGTCGCAATTATATCTTGGTTTGTAATGTTTAAAACACCATTTGGTCTGCGTCTCCGTGCTGTTGGTGAGCATCCTATGGCTGCAGATACAATGGGTATTAATGTTACAAGAATGCGTTATATCGGTGTTATTCTGTCAGGTGCCTTAGGTGGTATCGGCGGTGGTGTTTTCGCCCAGTCTATTACAAATGATTTCACTCATTCAACAATCAGCGGACAAGGCTTCATGGCGCTTGCAGCATTGATTTTCGGAAAGTGGAATCCATTAGGTGCAATGGGTGCGGCACTGTTCTTCGGATTTGCCCAATCATTGAGCATTGTTGGAAGCAGTCTTCCATTCCTTGAGAATATCCCGAATGTGTACTTGCTGATTGCACCATATGTGTTGACAATCATTGCACTTACAGGCTTTATTGGCAGAGCAGACGCTCCGAAAGCTTCTGGTGTGCCTTATATTAAAGGAAGCAGATAAAAATAAAAACTCCTGTTTGCAAACATTGCAAAAGGAGTTTTTTTTGTTATCTATTCGATAAATATATTCATATACCCAAAAACTTGAAAAACAGAGTTCAACAAAGTTATAGTAAGAATATCCTTACAAATTGAGTCAATACTAAAGCTATAAAAAATTTGCATGTTTGCAGTGAACCTAGGAGGTAGCCAATGAGTGTTGCGGAAGAAAAAGTCACGAAGTATGACGGATATAATCTGCATACTGTCAAGACAGATAAATTTAAAACGAATACTATAGTAGTAAAGTGGAAGGCGCCTATCATAGAGGAAACAGCTACATTAAGGGCACTTTTGCCGTATGTTCTTCAAAACAGTTCAAATAAGTACCCAACTACGGCAGCACTTCGTTCGTATTTAGAAGAATTATATGGAGCGACATTTTTTATTGATTTATCGAAAAAAGGGGATTATCAAGTCATATCTTTCTCCTTGGAAATTGCTAATGAAAAATTTTTAAGTGATCCAGAACCACTCCTGAAAAAAGGGGTCGACTTTTTGGCGGAAATTCTTTTTCACCCAAATGCTGATGGTAAAACATTTGCACAAAAACCAGTGGATGATGAGAAAAGGGCATTAAAGCAAAGAATACAATCCATATATGATGATAAAATGAGATATGCAAATTTTCGCCTTATTGAGGAAATGTTCAAAGGAGAGCCTTATGCTTTAGGAGTAAACGGCGAGGCGGAGCAAGTCGAGACAATTACCTCAGAAAAGCTGTATGAATATTACGAAACAGCTCGCAAAGAGGATCAGATTGACATTTTTATTGTTGGAGATATAGAGGAGGATGAAATTGCTTCCTACATTAATGAAAAGCTGCCGTTTGAACAACGAACAGTTACCGCAGGAGAGAGAGCGGTACATAATCAAGTAAAGGAAAAGGAAGTAAAGGAAGTCCAAGATGTTAAACAAGGTAAGCTTCATATTGGATACAGAACAAATGTATTATACGGGGATGAGGATTATTTTGCTTTGCAGGTTTTCAATGGCATTTATGGCGGTTTTTCTCATTCGAAGCTGTTTTTGAATGTTAGGGAAAAAGAAAGTCTTGCCTATTATGCGGCAAGCCGTATTGAAAGCCATAAAGGATTATTAATGGTATTGTCCGGTATTGACCAGCAAAATTATGAAAAGGCAGTTTCCATTATTAAGGAGCAGCTTGAGCTTATGAAGCAAGGTGATTTTACAGAGGATGAAATCATGCAAACAAAGGCGGTTACACATAATCAAATGCTGGAAACTCTCGATACATCAAGAGGCATGATTGAGGTTTTCTATCATAATGCTGTTAGTGGAGTAGACGTAGATATGTCCCATTGGCTTCAATCAATTAGCAAGGTAACAAAAGAAGAAATACAAAATGTGGCCAAAAAAATCGAATTAGATACAATCTATTTCCTATCAGGATCGGAGGGGAATAACTAATGGAAAAAATCTCTTTTGAGCAGCTGCAGGAAGAGCTATATTTTGAAGAGCTAGACAACGGATTAAAAGTATATATTCTTCCGAAAAAAGGCTTTAATAAAACCTTTTGTACGTTTACAACAAATTATGGTTCTGTAGATAATATGTTTGTTCCTTTAAATGGCACAGAATATAAAAAGGTTCCTGATGGCATCGCACACTTCTTAGAGCATAAGCTATTTGAAAAAAAGGATCGTGATGTTTTTCAGGAATTCAGCAAAAATGGTGCGTCAGCTAATGCGTTCACTTCTTTTACAAGAACGGCATATTTGTTTTCAAGTACGCAAAATGTTGAAAATAATTTAGAGACGTTAATTGATTTTGTGCAAGATCCTTATTTTTCTGAAAAAACAGTGGAAAAGGAAAAGGGAATTATTGGCCAAGAAATTACGATGTATGATGATAATCCAGACTGGCGCCTATATTTCGGTTTGATTGAAAATATGTATGCCAACCATCCAGTTAAAATTGATATTGCTGGAACGATTGAGTCTATTACTCCTATCACGAAGGATTTGCTATATGAGTGCTATGACACGTTTTATCACCCAAGCAATATGCTCTTGTTCGTTGTAGGTCCTGTTGATCCAGAAGAATATATGAAGAATATTAGAAATAACCAACAGAAAAAGGATTACACGAAAAAGTCTGAAATTAAAAGAAGGTTCGAGGAAGAGCCAGAAGCGGTTGATAAGAAAAAGCAAGTGCTTCAAATGAATGTGCAAACATCAAAATGTCTTGTTGGCATTAAAGCATTGGATGTAGAGCAGCAAGGTGCTGAAATGCTTAAAAATGAGCTTAGTATTAATACATTGCTTGATATGCTTTTCTCAAATAGCTCGGAAAATTACCAGGATTTGTTTTCAGAGGGTTTAATCGATGATACGTTTTCCTATGATTACACACAGGAAAAGGGCTTCGGCTTTGCCATGATAGGCGGAGATACAGGCAAGCCTGATGAGCTTGCGGATCGTATTCAAAAGATTTTACTTGAAGCAAAGTCAACGACCATCCAAGAGGATACACTGGAAAGAACAAAAAAGAAACGAATTGGTGCATTTTTAAGAGCAGTAAACTCGCCTGAGTATATTGCAAACCAGTTTACAAGGTATTCCTTTAATGGCATGAACTTATTTGATGTTGTTGGAACAATGGAGCAAATTACCGTAGAAGACATACAAGCTGCTGCACAGCGTTTTATTGACGAGAACAGAATGACTGTATGTCAGGTTGTGCCAAAGGCATAACCGATTGTAAAGTTGTAAAGGAATTGGGTTCGCCCACTTCCTTTTTTGCTGTACATAAATCGAATTTCGGAGGAAAACAATGGGGAAACATATTTTAATAACAGGTGCAACTGGAGAAATCGGTGCAAGTGTCGCAAAGCTTTTGGCAAGTAAAGGCTATTCTTTATACTTGCATTATCACAAAAATGAGGAGAGTCTCCGCATATTATTAAACGACATATCACAATATGGACAGGAATATATTCCAATCAAGGCTGATTTAAGCAAACGTGATGCCTATAGACATGTAACAAGCTCTATTTTTGCACTTGATGGAATTGTGTATGCGAGTGGTGTCAGTGTGTATGGAATGCTAGCTGATTTACAGGATGAGACGCTTGATCAGCTCTGGAACCTCCATGTTGCCTCACTTATATCGATAACAAGGGAGCTGCTGCCCAAACTGACGCAAAAGCAAGCTGGCAGTATTATTGCCGTTTCCTCCATATGGGGACAGGTTGGTGCTTCCATGGAGGTTGCTTATTCTACAGTAAAAGGTGCCCAAATAGCCTTTATTAAAGCATTAAGCAAGGAGATGGCGAGAAATGGTATCCGCGTAAATGCAGTTGCACCAGGAGCAATTGACACAAAAATGCTTAGTATGTTTACTGCAGAAGAAAAGGAATGGATGACAGAGGAAATCCCCATGGGCAGGCTAGGAAGTGCAGCGGAAGTAGCAGAAAGTGTGTTATTTCTCCTTTCAGACAGTTCTTCCTATATGACAGGACAAGTTTTATCCCTTAATGGCGGCTGGCATATGTAACTGAATTTTTTTTCCTGTAAGTTGATGCATATTATGGAGACGAACAATCCAAAATAACTATGTAATACAACTTATGGAATTGAAAGGAGTACCACTATGTCTATATTGCAAAACTGGGATCAATGGAAAGACTTTTTAGGTGACCGCCTTCATCATGCTCAAAATGACGGAATGAATAAAGGCGTTATTGGCGATCTTGCATTCCAAATTGGTGATTACTTGTCAAATCAAGTAGAACCAAAAAATGATCAGGAAAAAATCCTTGCTGATCTTTGGTCTGTTGCATCTGAAGAAGAGCAGCATGCAATTGCGAACATGATGGTCAAGCTTGTTCAAAACAACGGATCTGACCGTTAATTAGCTTTTAGGGGCGGCTTATCAAATAGGGAGAACGTAAAAAGCAAGAAGGCATTTTCAGCTATTCCTTTTTTTATTTTTATGCTCACCTTGTTGATGAGCTGTCCTTTTTTTTATGAAAATGACAATTCTTGTTAAATATAATAAGGAATTTATACATAAGGACAATGGTTTTTAATTTTATCGGAAAGTGCTTGGTTTTTTCTTTCATCTTTATGGACTTTCCTTTATTATTATATAGAGTTAAAAAAACGAACAGAACATGATTTGGGGAGGATTTTTTGAGCGAGAAGGAATGGTATCTAGAGTATGAAATTCAAAAAAATCGACCTGGACTTTTAGGGGAAATCGCATCGTTACTAGGTATGCTTTCCATTAATATCATTACGATTAATGGAGTTGATGATGGCAGACGCGGCCTGCTTATGACTACAACAGATGATGAACAGGTGAAAAGGCTGGAATCCATCCTGTATACGATGGATACGATTAAGGTGTTTAAGCTTCGTGTACCGACACTTCGGGACAAGATGGCCGTTCGCCATGGCAGATACATACAAAGGGATGCAGATGACAAGAAAACTTTTCGGTTTGTTCGAACCGAACTGGGGCTATTGGTCGATTTTATGGCAGAATTGTTTAAGTTGGAAGGGCATCGGCTAATAGGTATAAGAGGCATGCCAAGGGTTGGTAAAACAGAGTCAATTGTCGCAGCGAGCGTCAGCTCCAACAAGCGATGGCTGCCAATCAGCTCTACGTTACTGAAGCAGACTGTCAGGAGTACGTTAATACAAGATGAGTATAGTGAAAACAATCTTTTTATTATAGATGGAGTTGTTTCAAGCAAGCAGATTAATGAGAAGCATTGGCAGCTTATTAGGGAAGTGATGCGACTTCCTGCTGTTAAAGTGGTCGAGCATCCAGATGTGTTTGTACATAATACAGAATATACGCTTGATGATTTCGATTATATTATTGAGCTTCGACATGAGCCGAATGAAGAAATTATACTCGATGTCAGAAAAAAGAATGCACTACTTTTAGAAAATGAGTTTCAAGGATTTGATTTTTAGCAAGTTGGAAGGTGTTATTTGTGAGTGAATTAGGAAACAGATTAAAAGAAGCGAGGCTCGCCAAAGGCTTAAGTCTTGAGGAGCTTCAAGAAATGACAAAAATTCAAACCCGTTACTTGGTAGGGATTGAAGAGGGCAATTTTAGTATGATGCCAGGGAAGTTTTATGCTAGAGCATTCATCAAACAATATGCCGAAGCGGTGGATTTGCCTCCAGAGGATTTGTTTGAGGAGTATAAAAGTGAAATTCCGTCAAGCGGCAATGAAGAAATCCCAGAAAAGCTGTCAAGAGTAACAACAAGACAAACCATGTCAGAAGGCGGATCAAAGGTAATGGATATATTGCCTAAAGTTCTGATCACATTACTTGTTGTCGGTGTTATTGCACTTGCTTGGTACTTAATCCAAAATCGTGGAAGTGATGATTCTGCTGCAGACACAAAAAACGATCAAACGGGAGCTAAGTATGAAGAGTCAGCGACATTAAAGGACGCTGAGAACGAAAAGAAAACGGATGAAAATGCAACTGACCAGAAGGTAGCAGACACAGAGGCTGATAAAGAGCAAGCTGCCGAGGAAGAAGAGAAGGAAGAAGAAACGCCAAAGCAGGAAATAAAGGTTGCAGAAACAAGTGGAAGCTCTACCGTTTATGAGTTGAAAAATGCGGACAAGTTCAGTGTTAAGCTTGTTTCAACAGGGCAAACATGGGTAAACATGCAAAACGGCAAAGGATATTCCTTCTATCAGGGTATTTTAGATAAAGATGGGGAAGATTCAAAGACAGTTGATTACTCAAAGGAAACAGAAGCACTACTAGTTATTGGCAACAGCAGCCAAACAGATGTTTATGTTAATGACGAGAAAATTGATTTTGCTGTTTCCCCGTCAGATTCTGTGCGTCAGGATATTACAATCAAGTATGTGAAAGAAGAAAAAGAGTAAAGGTTAAGCATAAAGGGCTGTGTAATCAGCTCTTTCTTGCTTTTGCTTTAATAGAAAAGTGTAGGAGAGTCATCGTTTTCTGATGGCTATTTTTCGCTTTTTCTAGTATTTTTGGGTATAATACTAATGTTTTCATACTATTTTGGCTAATTTCTTTTCCGTTCTTTTATAAAAGAATTAAAAGACTTCTAGCCAATATTTGAGAAATCGATATTTTTGTACATAAAACGGAGGAAGTAAGATGAATTTACCAAACAAAATAACTGTTTCAAGAATACTGTTAATACCGGTATTTCTTGTCATCATGCTCGCTGATTTTTCATGGGGCGAAATGACTTTACTTGGCGTGACATTGCCTGTTTCCCATTTTGTTGGAGCACTGCTGTTCATATTAGCATCGACAACAGACTGGGTCGACGGATACTTTGCGAGAAAATATAATCTTGTCACAGATTTAGGGAAATTTCTTGATCCGCTTGCAGATAAACTGCTAGTATCTGCTGCGCTTGTTGTGCTTGTTAACTATGATATGGCTTCAGCTTGGATCACTATTGTCATCATAAGCAGGGAATTTGCTGTGACAGGGCTTCGTGCTATCCTTGCAGGCGGCGGAGAAGTGGTTGCTGCGAATATGCTCGGAAAAATAAAGACATGGGCACAAATCGTCGCGATTTCCGCATTGCTTTTACATAATATGATTTTCCAATTAGTTGGACTTCCATTTGGTGATATTGCTCTTTGGATTGCTTTAATCTTTACGATTTGGTCTGGCTGGGATTATTTCAACAAAAACAAACATGTTTTTGTTAATTCTAAGTAATTTTAATTGGAAAAAACTTTTAGTTTCATGTAATAAGGGAATACGGTTATATAGATACGAGGGAAAGAAAGGGGAAATAGACGGATGAATGCAGAAATCATAGCGGTTGGCTCCGAATTATTACTAGGGCAGATAGCTAACACGAATGCACAATACATTTCAAAGCAATTGGCTCAATTAGGAATTAACGTATATTTTCATACAGCGGTTGGAGATAACCCAGCCCGCTTAAAGGAAGCCATTGAGGTTGCTGAATCTCGCTCTAATCTTCTTGTGTTTACAGGTGGGCTTGGTCCTACAAAGGATGATTTGACAAAGGAAACAATTGCAGGCCATCTTGGAAAAGAGCTTGTTTTTGATGAAGCTGCTCTTCATTCTATTGAGCAGTATTTTGTCCGCTCTAAGCGACAAATGACAGAAAACAATAAAAAACAGGCGCTTGTTTTGGAAGGGTCGCGTATCCTTGCTAACGATTACGGCATGGCACCAGGAATGTTTTTGGAAAAAGATAGCCGCTTCTATATGCTTCTGCCAGGACCTCCTAAGGAAATGCAGCCGATGTTTGATGTATATGGATATGTCGCGCTTCAAGAGAAGCTGACAACGAAAGAACTGATTGTTTCCAGAGTGCTACGCTTCTTCGGAATTGGAGAATCGCTGCTGGAAACAGAAATCCTCGACTTGATTGAAAAGCAATCAAATCCAACAATCGCACCGCTTGCAGGAGAAGGGGAAGTTACACTTCGCATTACGTGCAAGCATGATTCACAGGAAGAAGCAGAACGCCTTATAGATGAGGCGGAAAAGGCAATCTTTGAACGCGTTGGCGAGTTTTTCTATGGATACGACGACACAACGCTTGCCAAAGAGCTTTCTAAGGAGCTTGGAAAACACGGCCTTACAATTGCTGCAGCAGAAAGCCTGACAGGCGGTCTGTTCCAGCAGGAGATGACGAACATTCCTGGAGCAGGAAATGTGTTTAGCGGCGGAGTTGTTTGTTATACAAATGAAGTAAAACAAAATGTCCTTTCTGTCAAAGAGGAGACTATAACTAATGATGGTGTTGTGAGCGAACAGTGTGCCAAAGAGCTTGCTGAAAATGTTGCTAAGCTGATAGACACAGATATTGGCATTAGCTTCACAGGTGTAGCAGGTCCAGATGAATTAGAAGGTCATCCTGTAGGTACTGTTTATATTGGTATTTCAATAAAAGGCCAGCCGACAACTTGTGAAAAGCTTCTTCTAGGGGGCGGGCGGTCCGCAAACAGAAGCAGGTCGGCAAAATACGGTCAATTCTTCCTGCTTAAAGAATTACAGAAGCTATAAGCGATTTCTTTTAAGTCTCCTTATGCATCTTTATGGGCTGTAAAAAAAACGAATGAATGTTCTACTTTTTACTGTACAAACTCGAAGAAAAGGAGTATATTTAATATATATTCTTGAACACCAAATGAATCTACCGAATGGAGAATGATTCATTTTTATATATTAAGGAGGAGAATTTTTTGAGCGATCGTCAAGCTGCTTTAGAAATGGCATTAAAACAGATAGAAAAACAATTTGGTAAAGGTAGCATCATGAAACTGGGAGAACAGACAGACCGAGTTGTATCCACTTTTCCTAGTGGTTCATTAGCACTGGATGCAGCGCTTGGGGTTGGCGGATATCCAAGAGGCCGTATTATTGAAATCTACGGTCCTGAAAGTTCTGGTAAAACTACTGTTGCCCTTCATGCAATCGCAGAAGTGCAAGCAAAAGGAGGACAAGCTGCATTTATCGATGCTGAGCATGCACTGGATCCTGTTTATGCACAAAAGCTAGGCGTTAATATTGATGAATTGCTTCTTTCTCAGCCGGATACAGGGGAACAAGCGCTTGAAATAGCTGAAGCATTGGTTAGAAGTGGCGCAGTTGATATCCTTGTTATTGACTCTGTTGCAGCACTTGTGCCAAAAGCAGAAATTGAAGGGGAAATGGGTGACACCCATGTTGGTTTGCAGGCCCGCCTAATGTCTCAAGCATTACGTAAGCTTTCTGGTGCAATCAACAAATCTAAAACTATTGCTATTTTCATAAACCAGATTCGTGAAAAAGTTGGAGTTATGTTCGGTAATCCAGAAACGACTCCTGGTGGCCGTGCGTTGAAGTTCTATTCCACTGTCCGCTTGGAAGTTCGCCGTGCTGAAACACTTAAGCAAGGTACGGACATGGTTGGTAACAAAACAAAAATTAAAGTTGTAAAAAATAAAGTAGCTCCGCCGTTCAGAGTAGCAGAAGTGGATATTATGTACGGAGAAGGAATTTCTAAAGAAGGAGAAACAATTGATTTAGGCTCTGAGTTGGATATTGTTCAAAAGAGTGGATCATGGTACTCCTATAATGATGAGCGTTTAGGTCAAGGCCGCGAAAATGCGAAGTTATTCCTTAAAGAAAACAAAGATATCCTTCTTGAAATTCAAAAGAAAATCCGTGATCACTACGGTCTAGATAAAGAAGTTGTCTTGAAACCAGATCAGGAAGAAGAAGATCAAGAATCTCTTGAATTGATAGATTAATGTCCTGAAAGGATAGCGGTAGCACCACCGCTATCCTTTTTCTATACAGGAATAGAAGCGCTAAACTGTTTAGGTCAGTTTTTTCCTGTCTATACTACTAGTATAAGGTGCCCGTCACAGTGGATAAATATCAATATTATCGTAATATCACTACTGCTGTCGTCAAAATAATAGACAATGCTGTATATTTTACCAATGAATACCAGAGTATACATAACCAAACAAGCTAAATCCCTTTAATTTAGTGTCTATCCTCCTAATTCAAGCTCTTGACAATGAATTGGCACAACTATACAATTATATTGTATATTTTACATTTTTATGAGTATGAAAAACCTAGAAACTATTTGCGGCTAGGGCAGCACTTTCGTTTTAAAAAGAATTATAAGCCAATACTTTTAAAATCGTAACAACACAATTTAATAGCAAGAGGAGGTGAAATGATGGAAACCAATATAATCATCTCCATTTTGCTTGGCCTAATCGTAATTGCCGTTGTTGGCTTTGTTGTATATTTTATTCGTAAGTCCAATGCTAATGCAAAAATTGCTAATGCGACATTTACTGCTGAACAATTAGTTGAAACAGCAAAACGTGAAGCAGACGCATTGAAAAAAGAAGCTTTGTTAGAAGCAAAGGATGAGATTCACAAGCTTCGTAGTGAAGCAGAACTAGAAGTTCGTGATCGAAGAAATGAACTACAAAAACAAGAAAATCGTTTATTGCAAAAAGAAGAAAACCTTGACCGTAAGGGAGAGGCGCTTGATAAACGGGAAACAATTTTAGAAAAGAGGGACGATTCTCTTAATAAAAGACAACAGCATATGGAAGAGATGGAGAGCAAAGTGGATGAAATGGTCCTCAAGCAGAAAGCTGAACTTGAGCGCATTTCCGGTTTAACTCGTGAAGAGGCAAAATCCATCATTTTAGACAAAACTGAGCAAGATATCGCTCATGATATCGCTGTTATGATTAAAGAAAGCGATACAAGAGCAAAAGAGGAAGCAGACAAGAAGGCTAAAGAGGTTCTGTCGCTCGCAATCCAAAGATGTGCTGCCGACCATGTTGCAGAAACAACAGTTTCCGTGGTTAATTTGCCTAATGATGAGATGAAGGGCCGAATTATCGGTAGAGAAGGGCGCAACATTCGTACGCTTGAGACACTTACTGGAATTGATTTGATCATTGATGACACTCCAGAAGCTGTTATTCTTTCCGGTTTTGACCCAATTAGAAGAGAAACAGCAAGACTTGCCCTTGACAAGCTTGTACAGGATGGACGTATCCACCCGGCTCGTATTGAGGAAATGGTTGATAAGGCAAGACGGGAAGTAGATGAGCATATCCGTGAAATTGGTGAACAAACGACATTTGAAGTCGGTGTACATGCACTTCATCCTGACTTGATCAAAATTCTCGGCCGATTGAAATTCCGAACAAGCTATGGCCAAAATGTACTGAAGCACAGTATTGAGGTTGCGCAGCTTTCAGGAATACTTGCCGCAGAGCTTGGCGAAGATGAGACGCTTGCAAGAAGAGCAGGATTACTCCATGACATCGGTAAAGCCATTGACCATGAGGTCGAAGGAAGCCATGTTGAAATTGGGGTAGAGCTTGCTACAAAGTATAAAGAACATCCAGTGGTCATTAATAGTATCGCTTCCCATCACGGTGATACAGAGCCAACTTCTATCATTGCTGTACTTGTTGCTGCTGCTGATGCACTTTCAGCTGCAAGACCAGGTGCACGCAGAGAGACATTAGAAAATTATATTCGCCGTCTTGAAAAATTAGAAGAAATCTCTGAATCTTATGATGGTGTTGAGAAGTCATTTGCTATTCAAGCTGGCCGTGAAATACGAATTATGGTTAAACCAGACTTGATCGACGATTTGGAATCACATCGATTAGCTCGTGATATCCGTAAGAAGATTGAAGAAGAATTGGATTATCCAGGACATATTAAGGTTACAGTTATACGCGAAACAAGAGCTGTTGAATACGCAAAATAAAAAACGGTGCCATGTGCACCGTTTTTATTTTGAAAGATTTCAAATAAGCTGTATAAGAGAAATTCAAAAAATATATGTTAAACTAAAGAGAAGACAGTTTAACAGAGATGTCCCTGTTTATTAATGCAGGAGACTTTATAGAAAGGATTTAAATCATGCATATTTTATTTATAGGCGATGTAGTAGGTTCAATGGGCAGGGACATGATTAAAGAGTATGTGCCGAAGCTGAAAGAAAAATATCGCCCTCAATTGACGATTATTAATGGTGAAAATGCTGCTGGCGGCAAGGGAATCACAGAAAAAATTTACCGTGGGTTTTTAGAAGTGGGAGCCCAAGCAGTGACTTTAGGAAACCACACTTGGGATAATCGGGAGATATTTGAATTTATCGATAATGCAAAATACTTGGTAAGACCTGCGAATTTTTCTGAGAACAATCCTGGAAAAGGAATGGTTTTTGTTAAAATCAACGATGTGGAGGTAGCTGTCATTAATCTGCAAGGAAGAACCTTTATGAATCCAAGTGATGATCCATTTGTAAAAGCAGATGAACTGATTGCTGAAGCGAAAAAACGCACTGATATTATCTTTGTTGATTTCCATGGAGAGGCAACGAGTGAAAAGCAGGCAATGGGCTGGTACTTAGATGGCAGGGTTACTGCCGTAATTGGCACACATACACATGTTCAAACAGCGGATAATCGCATACTTCCACAAGGGACGGCATTTATGGCAGATGTCGGCATGACAGGCCCATATGACGGCATATTAGGGATGGAGAGATCTGCTGTCATTAACAGATTTCTGACAAATCTGCCGACAAGGTTTGAACCGCCGAAAACAGGCAGAGCGACATTGAGTGCATGTCTAATTGAGGTAGATAAAAAAACAGGTAAAGCCAAAAAGATCAACCGGATACTTATTAATGATGATCATCCGTTTTTCTCATAAGACACGTACCCGAAACTTTTTTAAGTTTCGGGTTCTTTATTTTTATCAAAAAGATTAGCTCTTCTAGGATTATTTTTCCTAAATTTTTGTCCAAGCTGGAATAAGTGATTTAAAAGCAGAATATAGTAGCAATGGAATGATATATATCCTGATGTGTTCTAAATTTACTGCTGAACATGCGGGGGGGTTAAACAAGGAGGAGCTAGAAATGGAGATATTAAAGGTTTCAGCAAAGTCTAGTCCCAATTCTGTAGCTGGTGCGCTTGCTGGGGTTCTGCGAGAAAGAGGCGGAGCAGAAATCCAGGCTATTGGAGCAGGTGCATTGAATCAAGCTGTTAAAGCAGTTGCTATCGCAAGAGGGTTTGTAGCACCTAGCGGAGTGGATTTAATTTGTATCCCGGCCTTCACTGATATTGTTATCGACGGTGAGGAACGAACAGCGATCAAGCTCATTGTGGAGCCTAGATAAAAAGGGCAATAAAAACACAATATGAAAAAAACCTATCCCTTTATTATCTGCTTAGCATGTTAATGCAGGTAATAAAGGGGGTGAACCTGTATGCTAAGCCATACAGGTTCTTTTTTTGAAAATAAGCATGTAATGATTGTGGAAGTATATAATAAAGTAGATTTAAAAATGGGGAGATGAGGGCACTGCAATTTTTTGATGGACATTGTGATGTGTTATATAAAATGTTTCTAGACAGTAAAATTCGCTTTCAAGATAGTCAGAAGCTACAGGTCACGTATAACGGTCTTCGTAGCAGTGGAGCAAAAGTTCAATGCTTTGCCATTTATATTCCGGAGTCTGTTCATCCTGATATGCGATTTGATGCAGCAATTAGGATGGTGGAAATATTTTATGAGCATATTTTAAAACCTTATCCACATTTAAAATTAATTCAAAGTCAACAGGACATAGAATCACTTAGGTATGAGGAAATTGGTGTTTTGTTAACATTAGAAGGCTGTGAGGCAATTGGGCAGGATATTGTTAAGCTCAAAAACCTGCTCCGCCTTGGGGTAACATCTGTAGGGCTTACCTGGAACCATGCTAATGCTGTTGCAGATGGAGCAATGGAGCCGAGGGGAGCTGGACTGACTGTCTTCGGTAAGGAAGTAGTGAAGGAGCTTAATAGACAGCATGTTTGGTGCGATGTATCCCATCTTTCTGAAAGAGGCTTTTGGGATACAATCGAAACAGCTGACTATCCATATGCGTCTCATTCAAATGTATTTACACTTTGTCCGCATCCACGAAACTTGCGTGATGACCAACTAAAGGCATTAATTGAACTGGATAGTACGATAGGTATTACATTTGTGCCGCAGTTTTTAAGTGGAAAAAGCACTGTGACGATTACGGATGTTATTAGACATGTGGACTATATATGCTCATTAGGCGGAGAGGATCATATTGGCTTCGGTTCTGATTTTGATGGAATAGATTCATTTGTTTTAGGATTGGATTCTATTTATGGCTATGAGAATCTAATTAACGAGCTGCTAAAATATTACACTAGCAGTCAAGCAGAAAAATTTTTGTTTCAAAATATGAAAAAACGTTATCCACGCAAGTAAGCGGCATTTTCTGTTTATGACATACTCTTAATACCTTCCGGTTGTGTTCATAGCTTGAAAGGCTTATACTAATATAATGTAAACTTGTCAAAACTAGCATATGAATGCGCAATTTGGAAATTTTTTAACAAAAGCTTATGGATGATAGCATCTCATCGATAAGAGAGGAGTATGTTAAATGAACGAAAAACAGCGTTTAGAAACTCAAAAAGTAGTAACTGCTAATTCAACGGACAAAAAATCCGAAAAGGATTACAGCAAATATTTTGAAACAGTCTATACACCACCATCCTTAAGGGATGCGAAGCGCAGAGGGAAAGAAGAAATTCGTTATGAGAATGACTTCACGATTCCTGAAGAATTCCGCGGTATGGGAGAGGGACGCAAGTTTTATATCCGTACATTCGGCTGCCAGATGAACGAGCATGATACGGAAGTAATGGCAGGAATATTCATGAGCTTAGGCTATGAGCCGACAAATACGGTTGATGATGCGAATGTTATTCTATTGAATACTTGTGCGATTCGAGAAAACGCAGAGAATAAAGTGTTCGGTGAATTAGGTCATCTGAAGTCTTTGAAAACAGAAAGACCGGATCTTCTGCTTGGTGTATGTGGATGTATGTCCCAAGAAGAATCTGTTGTTAACAAAATATTAAAAACATATACGCAAGTTGACATTATTTTCGGAACACATAATATCCATCGCTTACCAAATATTCTTCACGAAGCATATATGTCGAAGGAAATGGTATTGGAAGTTTGGTCGAAGGAAGGGGATGTCATTGAAAACCTTCCGAAGGTGCGAAACGGAAAAATCAAAGCATGGGTTAATATCATGTATGGCTGTGACAAATTCTGTACGTACTGTATCGTGCCATTTACACGAGGCAAGGAAAGAAGCAGACGCCCAGAGGATATCATCCAGGAGGTTCGCCAGTTAGCAGCACAAGGTTATAAGGAAATCACCCTGCTTGGCCAAAACGTTAATGCGTACGGAAAAGACTTTACTGACATTAACTATCGTTTAGGTGACTTAATGAATGAAATCAGCAAAATTGATATTCCGAGAGTTCGCTTTACGACGAGCCATCCCCGTGATTTTGATGACCATCTGATTGAAGTATTGGCTCAAGGCGGAAATATGGTCGAGCATATTCATTTACCGGTCCAATCAGGATCAACTGATGTGCTGAAAATTATGGCAAGGAAATACACAAGAGAGCAATACTTAGAGCTAGTCCGCAAAATGAAAGCAGCAATCCCGAATTTGACTTTGACAACAGATATTATTGTTGGTTATCCGAATGAAACAGAAGAGCAGTTCCAAGAAACACTTTCTTTATATGAGGAAGTTGGTTTTGAAGCAGCCTATACGTTCATTTACTCACCGCGTGAAGGAACACCTGCAGCGAAAATGAAGGATAATGTGCCGTTAGAAGTCAAAAAGGAACGTTTACAGCGCTTAAATGCATTGGTGAATGCTAAATCTGCTGAATCAATGACAAGCTATAAAGACCAAGTTGTCGAAGTGCTTGTAGAAGGCGAAAGCAAAAAGCACTCCCATGTACTTGCAGGCTATACGCGCAAAAACAAGCTTGTCAATTTTGTAGGACCTAAATCAGCAATCGGTAAGCTTGTTAAAGTTAAAATTACAGATGCAAAAACTTGGTCATTAAACGGTGAAATGATTGAAGTCATCGAGGCTGTTGAGGTAAATTAATGGTTAAATATACAAAAGAAGAAATATTAAAGCGGACAGAAGAGCTTGCTCATATGATTCAACAGACAGAAGAGGTTGATTTCTATATTAGAGCGGAAAAACAAATCAACCAAAACAGCAAGGTGAATGACCGTATCGCTCAGATTAAAAAACTGCAAAAGCAAGCAGTAAACCTGCAGCATTATGGGAAAATCTCCGCGCTGAAGGATACGGAAGCGAAGATTGATGCACTTCAAGCAGAAATTGATGAGCTACCGATCGTGGCCGATTTCAAAGAGTCGCAAAAAATCGTCAATGACATGCTGCAAATGGTTACAAAAACAATTGCAAACAATGTTGTTGATGCATTTAATGAAGATAAAACGCCAGATCAGAAACAGAATAAGCTTCACTGATTTACATATAAACAGGCCAACATCATTAACGATGTTGGCCTGTTTTTTGTACAAAATTACTTGTTATTAAGAACGTTAATTGCTTGAAGGAAGGCTTTTCTGTATTCCTGCTGATCCTTCATTGCAGTTTCTAAGGTTGTAAGCAGGGATTTATTAAGCTGCTTTGTTTCTCGATCTTTGTTGCTACTGCTCTGGATTGTATGAAGAAGGAAGGTATATACGAGCACAAGACTAGAATAATTGTCTACATATGTTAAACTAACTGCACTGCCTCCATTGCCACCTTCAGCATGTGTATTGACAGAGGGAGCACCTGATTCAAGTATTTTGTCAACAAGCTCATCAGGCACACCTAATTCCTTTAGCTTTTCCTTTGTTAAACCGATATTCTTTTCTGTCATGTTCCCACTCCTCTCGTATATGTAATATATATAAGTTAAGATGGGCAGTCATTCCCATAATTGACGAATCAATTTTAGAAATGCTGCCCATAACATTATTTATTGATAGTGAAATTAAGCTTCGTTCACTTGTTCAGGGTTATTCTCGTTGAAAGAAACAGCAGTAGCATCACCAGCGCTGTTTGCATTTACAAGAATTCCACCAATAAAGAAGTTCAATAAGTTTACACCTACAGCAGCTCCTCCAGCAGCACCAGCAGCAGAAAATTGGTTAGCTAGGTTACCGTTTCCTTGAGTAGCGTTTGTAAATGCACGAAGTTCTGTACCGTTACCAGAGCCAGAACGGCTCTTTTTGTGAGAATCAGATGTGCATCCAGACAACATATGATTTCACCTCCTTTCAAGCATAATTTCTTTCGTTTATTTCTTTATAAAATTGGAAAGGTCTAATGAGAAAAGTGATTTGCCATTTAGATTTACTTTAAGATTTCCATCCTCATTAGAAGCATCAATGACAGGTAGCTTTTCTTTCAGCTTACCGAGGTTATCCTCGTTCAGCAAATCCTTTAGTGAATTGATATTAAGTGTATTTACTGCTTTTTCCTTTATCGCATCCACACTTTTGGTCGCAACAGTATCAGAGACTTTGCTAGTAAGCTTTTTTGCTAAGCCGCCCATTTCATTTGTCATCTTGCTCATAAATTGATCTACATAGGCTGCTCTTTCTTCATTTGAAACCTCTTTCCCATTTACATTAAACTTAAAATCGAATTGATCTTTTATATTGAATTTTCCTGCCAACTCCCTCACCCCCTTGCGTATAGTACAGTATATAAAAACACGACCAAGCTGCATCCGCTAATTAATCAGTGCAAACGCATATTTTTAAGACATAAGCTTGTTTGTAGGCTGCTTTCCTTTAAAGAAAACTGATTTGCAAGCATGTTCTGTCAAAAGAATTAAGGAATAAATGCTGCTGTAATCCTTTTATTACAATGAAAAAAACTAAGGTTCGGCAAGAGAAAGAAAAAAGGTCAAAGGTATAGTGATTCGACTATATAAACGAAAAAAACTTATTTATATATCCTTATTGTTTTAAATTAGTTATCCATTGAATCCTTGCCTATACAGTCAGGGGCAAAGGTTCAGCTTGTGGAAATCCTGGGATATCGATCGCTTCAAGAAGGGGTAAAGGATGTAGCTGCCGTTTACAGCGGCATTAAAGTATGTGGAAAACCAGGTTAGAATCCTCGTCAGTGCCTCCACATGAGCTTTACTGGAGATATATAGACCTTTCCCTAATTTACCGTGTGAATGAAGAGGATTTCTGTGGGAACTGCTAGAATGTAACAGTAAATATTCTTTTTTGTTTAGACTAAAGGAGAACCGCTAAAAAATACCAAAACTTTTTGGAGGGATAGCATGTCTGAAAAACAGTATTTTGATAAGTTAATATATTACACAGAAGGCAATAAGCTTGTAGTTGAAAGAAGATTTGATGCAGCTCAGGATACGGTTTTTAAGGCGTTTTCTGACTCAAAGCTATTAGAAGCATGGTGGGGACCAGAAGGCTGGCAAACAACAAATGCTCGCTTTGAATTTAAACCAGACGGTGTTTGGCATTATTGCATGCGCTGTATGGATGAAAATCAAGGGGAGTTTTTTGGCCAGGAATCATGGGGCTTTGCTGTTTATAAGAAAATTACTGTGCCAGAAGAAATCGTCTATACAGATTCATTTGCAGATGAATTAGGCAATGCTCAAGCAGGAATGCCAGAAATGCACATAACCGCTTCTTTTAAGGCAGACGGACAGCAAACAATATTACAATTTATAAGTGCTTTTGCTTCAGAGGATGCAATACAGCAAGTAGTGGAAATGGGCTTTGTTCAAGGAACAGAATCTCAATTCCGCAGGCTTGATGAACTGCTTAGGAACGGCCTGTAAACAAAAAACAGAATGCTATCACACTAGCATTCTGTTTTTGCTTATTCCTTAATGCCAATAATGCGAAGTCGTTTATATTCAATAAGCCATGATCCATCTTTATATACATCTGCATGTAGTTTATTAGAAACATTTCGGATAATCATTTCTTTATTGTTTTCTGAAATTCCTTTAAAGAAGGAATCCCCAAACATTGCTATCCAATTGCTTAACCCATTTTCCCCATCTAATGAAGTGGGTCTGTCAAAATGCTGAGCAAAGACGACACGAAATCCTGCTTCCTCCATAAGTTGTGTATACTCTGCGATGCTCGGAAAATACCAGGGGAAATTTGCCCAGTTAAAGCTGATTCCTTGTTCTGCAAATTCCTCTATAATAGCATCTGTAATTATTTGCACATTACCTTTGCCGCCAAATTCAGCGACAAAACGTCCTCCTTGCTGCAAACTGCTATAAATACTAGTTAAGGCTTGTTTTGGAGATTTTATCCAATGAAGTGCCGCATTAGAAAAGACAGCAGTAAATCGCGAGTCATATGGTAAAGCAGTGGCATCCTCGACAAAGAACGGAATATGTGGGTATTTTTTTTGTGCTAGTGCAATCATATTTGGTGAATTATCAATTCCAATTACCTCACAATCGTATTTTGCCAAGCTGCTTGCAAGATCACCTGTTCCGCAGCCAAGATCTAAAATTTTTTCTCCTGGACTAGGGGATAGAAGGCTGACAAGATCCTCCCCAAAATTTGATACGAATGAATGTTTTCCATCATATAAGCTTGCATTCCATGGATCCTGTTTAAATGTCTTCATTGTAAATCCTCCTTTTCTAATAGGTGATTTCCTGTAATTAGATTATAATAAAAAGAAATAAACATGAAAATTAACAAAAAATGAAGAAATTAATAACAGTTGGTTATTAGAGAGCGGGTATGATGGATATTAAGTGGCTAAAAACATTTATTGTGGCAGCAGAGCATGAAAATTTCCGAATTGCTTCAGAAGAGCTTTTTTTGACACAGCCTGCGATTACGAAGCATATTAAGAGATTAGAAGAAGCCGTGAATATAGAGTTGTTCGATAGAGTTGGTAAAAAAATCGTACTTACACAAGCAGGGCATCATTTCCTTCCAGTTGCAAAAGAGATTTTTCATCAATACGAACAAGGCTTAGAGGGTTTTGAAGCATGGAAGCAAGGATATGTGAGAAAGCTTGTCATTGCAGCAGCACCACAAATTGCCTCAAGTATACTGCCGATGATTTTGCGAAAGTTTATGGATGAATATCCAGATATCGAGGTGCTTGTGCATATTGTCAGCTCTTATGAAATTGGTGAAGAAATAAGTATGTCGAGGGCAGATATTGGGATATCCAGACTAAAGCCTATACAATCCACTGTTCAGGTTGAAGCGCTCCATCAGGACAGAGTGATACTCGTCGCACCATATCATGAATCTTTAAAGTTAAGTGAACAGCATGTATTAACGACATTCAGGCTCATTACTCATAATCATCCAGAGTACTGGGAGGAATTACAGCGGACTGTAAAAGGAAGCTATCCGTTTATTAGGACAATGAAGGTTAATCAAATGGAAATAACAAAGCGCTTTATTGAACAAGGACTTGGCGTATCATATCTTCCTTATACTACTGTTATGGAAGAATTAAACGAGAAAAAGCTGATGGAAGTGAGACCAGATAAAGTTTTGCCACCAGCTTCGTCGACTTATTTATTATCAAAGGTAAAAACAGAGGAAGTAAGTTTATTCATTTCTTTTTTTAAGGAAAAAATTGCGGTACTGTCATAAGCAGCAACTAAACACTCCCCACAATTGCTACCGCAATTTCTTAGTGCAAAAGTTTCAGCAACTGCGGAAATTATGGTAGAATTGCATTCGAGGTGGTAAAAATGGAGCAGCTGATTTATACGCTGTTGGCATATATTAATAATTCCTTGAACAAAGATATTAATTATCATGTCGCAAAAGGTCTTTTAGAACATATTCATGAATTGGAAAGCTTTTCACTAGAAAGTGCGGCAGATGCTTGTCATGTGGCGCCATCAACGATTAACCGTTTTTGCAAAAGAATCGGTTTTCGCAATTTTTCAAGTATGCGCAACAGTGTCAACATTCCAATTGGTGCATCATTACATGAAGCGAATAATACACCATTACATACAAATGAGCTGTTTATGCAATTAAATGAAAACTTGGCCATTATTGACCAAATTCCGATTGAACAAATTGATCGCATCGTTCAGCGTATTAAAAAGTCAAACAGAATTATTATTTTAGGATTTGAGAAATACCAAGTTCAAGCAATGGAGCTGCAGAAAAAGCTGCTTCTATTAGGGAAATTAAGTGAATGCGGCACTAACTTTTTTAAGCAGATGGATGCATTAACAGAACTGGATGAGGATGATTTAATTATTACAATATCGATTCAAGGTAATATATTATCTTCGTATTTTCCGTTCATAGAAAAATTTAAAGCAGCAAAAGGTCAAAAACTGCTGATTACTTTCTCTGGTGAGCTTGGCAAATTAGCCGTTTTTGATGAAATTATCCAATGTGGCAAAATAGAAAACTCAAGTGTCAGCAGCTATACACTATTGAGGCTGTTTGATGTGCTGTTTTATCGCTATTAACTGGTCTCAACCAGACCAGTTTAATCACTTGACAGCAACCGATTATGAATAAGTACCTTATATTATGACTCTAAAAAGCTTTCTTTCATAATGGGATCATATCGTAAATGTCTAATTGGAAAGCTAGTCTTAATCAGACCAGTTTTATTTAAAAAATGCTAGTATGATAGATTTATAAACATATTAGGAGGCATTGATATGAAAAAGAGTCATTTTCCTGAAGGGTTTTTATGGGGTGGCGCAACTGCTGCCAATCAGCTAGAGGGTGCTTATAATGAAGGCGGAAAAGGATTATCCATTTTTGATATGGTAGCATTCGTACCGAAGGAAGAAAGAGGTCACGAAATTGAGATGGATGTTAGAAGTGAAGCAGAATTAGAAGCGCTGCTTGCTGGTAATGGCGGTGACAATTTCCCAAAACGCCGTGGAATTGATTTCTATCATCGTTATAAAGAGGATATTGCTTTGTTTGCTGAAATGGGCTTTAAAACATTCCGTATGTCGATTTCTTGGCCGCGTATTTTCCCAAATGGTGATGAAACAGTACCGAATGAAGAAGGCTTGGCATTTTATGACAGAGTGTTTGATGAGCTGCAAAAACACGGAATTGAGCCACTCGTAACACTATCTCATTACGAGCTGCCGCTTCATTTAGTACAAAAGTATAACGGGTGGACAGACCGTCGCTTAGTTGAATATTTTGTACATTATGCTGAAACCGTCTTCAACAGATATAAAGACAAAGTGAAATATTGGCTGACATTTAATGAAATTAACGTTTCCACGATTTCACCATATATCGGTAGCGGAATTCTTGTTGACCGTGTTGAAAATCGCGAACAGGCTGTATACCAAGCACTTCATCATCAGTTTGTTGCAAGTGCAAGAGCGGTTAAAGCTTGTCACGAAATCATCCCTGATGCTTTGATTGGCTGTATGCTTGCTCGTATGGAAACATATGCAGAAACTTGTAGTCCTGATGATGTGCTTGCGGCATTAGAGGAAGATCAGAAGAACCTGTTCTTCACAGATGTTCAAGTGCGCGGATATTACCCTAGCTATATGAACCGTTATTTCGAGGAAAACGACATCAAAATTGACATGCTGCCAGGAGACGAAGAAATTTTGCTTCAGCATCCAGTTGACTTCCTGTCATTCAGCTATTACATGACAATGGTGTCAAGTGGTTCACCAGATAAAATGAAAGAAAAAGGAAACTTCTTCAGTGGAATTCCAAACCCTTATTTAGAAGCATCTGATTGGGGCTGGCAAATCGATCCAAAGGGCTTGCGTATTACATTAAAGAAAATGTATGACCGTTACCAAGTTCCTTTGTTCATCGTTGAAAATGGATTAGGTGCTTATGATAAAGTCGAGGAAGATGGTTCTATTCAGGATGACTACCGCATTGATTACTTGAGTGCTCACATTGAACAAATGGGCGAGGCAATCAAAGATGGTGTCGAAGTAATGGGCTACACTAGCTGGGGCTGTATCGACCTCATCAGTGCAGGAACTTCAGAGATGTCTAAGCGTTACGGCTTTATATATGTAGACCAAGATGATTATGGCAATGGTACATTAGAAAGGAAAAAGAAAAAATCCTTTGATTGGTATAAAAATGTCATTGCAACAAATGGTGCAGAACTATAATGGAAAAAAACAGTGTCTTCTTGGAAGGCACTGTTTTTGTTTTGTTAATTTTTTAGTTTACCTGTTGCCTTTTTCCCTAATAAAATAGCCAACAGGATGACAGGAACTATGAATTGCAATGGCAGGTTTAAAAGGAATGGCACTACTTTAAAACCTTCTTGTACATGGTCCGTTATTCCTCTGCCAATAAACACAGTGAACAAAGAAATAATGCATACAACAGGCATGATGAAGTATCTATAGGGGATATGACATACATACTCTAGACCCTTTAATCCTGCAAAAATAAAGACCGAGCTTTTTACGAGGATACCCAGCATAATAATGAAAACAGTAAATGCATCGATACGTTCAATAAATTCACCAATTGAGATTAAACGAGTAGCACTTAATAAGGGAAATACTGCTCTTGATGCGATATTGCTTCCTAGTGAAAGGCTGACAAACAATGTTGAGACTGTTAAAAAAAAGGATGATAAAGCAATCGCAAAAATTAAAACTTTATTGCCTTTTTTAAAGTTTCCTACTAATGGAAATATACAAGTGAATGCGATAATTTGTCCGTATGGACGTACAAGTTCGTACGGGAAAATAATCTTTATTAACGGTTTAACACCATCCGGCAATACTGGCGTGACTTTATCAATAGAGAAGTTTTTACTCGCATAAAGAAAAATAGCCAATAAGATGATAAAAAGAATCGAATAGGGAGTGAAAATTTCCGTTGTTCTCCCAAGTACCTCAACACCTAAATATAATATATAGCCGATGATTAATACCAACGCTAATGTTAATACCTCGATCGGCGTGATTGGCAATATGACAGTCGAGGTCAGCTCAATAAAATCTCGGATGACCCTGCATGCCATATAAAAAAAATATAGGACATAAATAATACTGCCTATAACAGCGAGTGGTCTGCCGATACAGATTTCCATTATCTCGTATAAATTCTTATCTGGAGAAAATGAAGACATAAAATAATAGGCTAATACAATTACCAAGCCAATAAAGGAAGAGAAGAGGACTACTATCCATGCTGCCTGTTTTCCTAGAAGACCAATTCCAAGCACGACAGAACTTCCCAAATTAAAGCCAATGATTAAAGCAAGCAGCTGATTTAACGATATATTTTCCTTCATCATCTGGGAAGTACTCTCTCTTTCTTGTGCGATTGCGCCTTCTTTGCACGAGATTATTATGTGTAAAAAAGGATCAAATATACTAATTGTTTCCATGGATAATATTCAAAATATATTTGTCGGTTTATAATAAAAGAAGCATTTTACATTAGGTTGAAAGGAGAAAAAAGATGCTCGCAGACATAAAAAAAGTCGAAGAAGGATATACAGCAATATTTGAACGTAGTTTTCGTTATAACGTGGAGCATGTATGGTCTGCATTGACAGAAAATGAAAAATTAGCAGCCTGGTTTCATAATCTTGAAGCAGAAGACCTTCGTATAGGGGGATGCATTCGCTTTTATATGAGGGATGGTACAGATACTTCCATTGAAATGCACATCTTGGATTTCAAGGAAGGTGTTCTCCTTGAATACGAATGGGGAGAGGGAAGTGTCCGATTCGAGATATCTCCAACAAGAGCGGGCAGCAGCCTTGTTTTATTGGAATCTATCCCTTACTGGACAGATCATACGCCTAAAGATTTAGCTGGCTGGCATGTATCTTTAGATGTGTTAACTTCTTTACTGGACGGGGAAGTAATCGATTTTCCGAGGGAAAAGTGGGCGGAATTATACGGAAAATATCAGCAAATGAAGCCATGAAAAGGAGGGGATTATCATGGATGTTAATACGTTATTTGTCGGAATTGATACAAGCATAACATTAACAAGCAACTTAGAGAAAAGAAAAAAGCAACATATAAAACGAGTTGATTTGATTGAACTATCGCCGAGTTTGTCCTTTGCAACATACAAAAAAGAGAATACGATAATTCGTACTTACTTCTTTAAAGATGCAGTTGTGCTTTTTGTAGAAGCCACGCCTTTTTTGCAGGACATGGAAGAAATATTTGGAATAAGCAGCCCTAACCTGGATGTAAGCTCAACAGATCTTTCTCATGAAGCGCTTATTCCAAAGTTTGAAAAGGCGCTGGAGGAATATAACGAAGAAACGATAATAGACCCATTTTTGCATCTATATGGGCAAAGGTACTGGCATGATGACAGTTTAATTGTTGGCAATAGGGAGGCATTAGTCAAGCTCAAAAACGCCATAGATATGGCACTTACTTATGGGGAGGGCAGGGCTTGTGTATCGACTAGTGACTGGGAGGGCTATGATCTTTATGTAAAATGTCTGCCTGGTGAACCAGAAACACATAAAGAATGGGATAATCTTCAGCTGCCCTATCATGATCGAGAGATGTACGTTCCCGATGAAAAGGAGGAGCTTGACCCATACAAGCTTATCGTAAATTGGAGAAAATAGGAGAAAAGTTTGATGAAAGCGCTCTAATAAACTGATAGCATTATCTTGTAATCGCTTAATTACATATGCGAAACAGGAATGTTACCTATCGGGCATAACCTAAACAAATGCATGGATTTTCATGTGCTTGTTTGGGTTTTTTGTTTTTTATTAACAAAAATCATGCCTACTAAACAGAAAGAGGGGATGAAGGACATGAAAAGAACAGGATTAATCGTGTTATTGCTGCTTGTTTGTGCTATTTTTGCTGGCTGCACAAACAGTAGTAAGGAGGAAAGCGGTCCTGCAAGTGAACCAAAAACAGATACAGATACGAAAACAGCAGAAAAGCAAAAGGCAAGAACGGTTATTACTACAGATGGAGAAGTGGATGATATGAACTCTGTTCTTCGCTACTTACTTTATGCAAATGAGATGAATTTAGAAGGAATCGTGTTAACAAGCTCTGTTTACCATTATGCAGGCGATAAAGACAAAGGAATTGAGCCATTTAGATGGACGGGTACAGAGTGGCTGACCAATATGATAGATGCCTATGAGGATGCCTATCCAAATCTTGAAAAACATGCAGACGGCTACCCAAAACCGGATTATCTGCGCAGCATCACAAAGATTGGCAATATATCAAATGTAGGTGAAATGGAACAAGAAACAGATGGTTCCCAGTTTTTAAAGGAGCTGTTCCTTAATGATGACGACAGTGATTTATATGTACAGACATGGGGTGGAACTAACACAACTGCTCGTGCACTGAAATCAATTGAAGAAGAATACAGCAAGTCAGATGATTGGGAAAGTGTAAAATCAAAAGTAAGTGATAAGCTTGTGCTTTACATTATTTTGGATCAGGATGACAGTTATAGCAAGTATATTGCGAAAAATTGGCCAGATATCCGCATCATTAATGATACTTCGAATTTTTGGCATTTCGCTTACGCTTGGCAATTACATTCAGAAGAGTTGAACACAAAGCTGACAGGTGATTGGCATAAAGAGAATATTGTCGGCCATGGACCGTTAATGGATATGTATGCGTTAATGGGTGATGGTAAAATGATTGAAGGAGAGCTTTTTGAGGAGCAGCGCGGAACAGAAGAATACTTAAAGAAAAACCCTCAATATAATAAATATGATTTTATTTCTGAAGGTGATTCTCCATCCTTCTTCTACTTAATTGACAACGGACTAAGAAGCTTAGAAGATCCGACATATGGAGGCTGGGGCGGCCGCTTTGATGCTGTCAGCAGCAAGGTATATAAAAACACTGTTACAGACTTTAATGTATACGCAAACAGATACGAAGCAGAGTACTCCTTAACACGCTGGTTTGATGATATTCAAAGCGACTTTGCAGCACGCGCAGATTGGCTGACGGCAGAAAGTTATGAGGATGCAAACCATAACCCAACGGTTGAAGTCACAGAAGGATTGGATTTAACAGTGGAAAAGGGAGAGAAGGTTACGTTGCATGCGAAAGGCAGTGATCCTGATGGTGACAAGCTGTCCTTTAAATGGTGGAGATACTTTGAAGCAGATACGTACGAAGAGTCAAAGGTAGCCAAAAAAGATACAGTCCCTGAAGTTGTTGATGGTCTTCAGCTTGGTCTTCAACGTGAACTGGCAGAAGGAGAAACAACAGATACGATTGAACTAACAGGCAAGGACAGTGATACTGTTAGCTTCACTGTTCCAGATGATGCGAAATCTGGAGATACTCTTCATATAATCGTAGAAGTACAGGATGATGGAGCTCATGAGTTAAAGCATTATCAAAGAGTCATCTTAACGGTGAAATAATGGTATAAATAGGATACTGAGACGGTAAAAAAGCATATATATAAGCTTTTTTACCGTCTTTTTTTCTAATATATAGAAGTTGTGGGAGGGTTTTCCTCTGTTATACAACAATATTTTTCTATTGCCTTAAAAAGCTATAAAACTTTATTTAATTGTACCGATACAACCATTAGCAAAATAATTTGCTAAACTGTTAAGGGATGGGAAGAAGCATGAAGTTAAAGCTTAAATTAAAGTTAGGCACAAAAATTAATTTAATTGTATTTGCTATAATAATTGTTTTATCCGTTGTGATCGGTTTTTTGGCACATAGTGAGATTACAAAGGGGATAAAGGAATTTGCGATAGAAAAAGCGAAGGGTGACCTTGCACTTGGTTACAACTATGTTGACAGTAAATACCCTGGTGATTGGACTGTCGTGGGGGACAAGCTTTTAAAGGGTGAAACTGTTATAAATGATAACAACCAGTTAGTAGATTTGATTGGTAAGGAAACAGACGATACAGTTACATTTTTCTTAAATGATACGAGAATTGCAACAAATGTACAGAAAGATGGAAAAAGGGCTACAGGTACACAAGCCTCTCAAGAAGTGATTGACACAGTACTTACAAATGGAAAAACCTTCTATGGCGAAGCAAATGTACTCGGAAAAGAATATCAGACAGCATATAAGCCACTAAAAAATGCTGCTGGAGAAGTTGTTGGAATTATGTATGTCGGTGCTTCAGAAGCAATGATCGACAGTATTTTATCTGCTTTCTTAACAAAGTTTATTATTGTGCTGGTTGTGGTGATTGTAATTGCTTCTGTGGTTATTTTCATATTTACAAGAACAATTAAAAATAGACTTGAAAATCTCACTACTGCACTGGAGCTGGCAGGAAACGGAGATTTTACAGCAAGTGTTTCTGATAAATCCTCTGATGAGCTGAAAAATCTGTCTGTTAGCTACAATAAAATGGCGGACAGTTTAAAAGTAATGATGAATGAAGTCATCTCAACATCTGAGCAGCTTGCTTCTTCCTCTGAAGAATTGACTGCAAGCTCAGAAGAGACGAGCAAGGCTACAGAAGTCATTACCGAATCTATCCAGCAGGTTGCAAATGGTGCTGACCAATCAGCAACAAATGTACAAGACAGTGCTGATGCTCTTGGGGAAGTGACAGATGGAATTCAATCTATTGCCCAAAATGCTCAATCAGTGTCTACTGTTGGCATAAAGGCAACAGAAAAGGCCAAAAATGGTGGAGTTTTTGTGGATAAAACAGTCCAGAAGATTACAGAAATTCATCATTCTGTCGCGAAAACAGGCGAGGCAATAAAAAATCTTGATTCTCGTTCACAGGAAATTGAGAAAATCACAAATGTCATAACAGATATTGCTAATCAGACAAATTTACTTGCATTAAATGCAGCGATTGAGGCGGCAAGAGCAGGTGAAAATGGAAAGGGCTTCGCTGTGGTTGCAGATGAAGTCAGAAAGCTTGCAGAGCAGTCCCAGCAATCGTCTGCACAGATTTCAGCACTTATTAAAACAATTCAAGCAGATATGGTGCAATCAAATGCTTCCATGGAGCAAGTCACATTGGATGTGCAAGAAGGGCTTGAAATTGTCGGGCAGACAAAAGCAAACTTTACGGAAATCATGGAATTTATGGAAAGCTTGACAGCGCAAATTGATGAGATGGCGGGAACATCTGAAATACTAGCAGAAGGTACTAAGGGTGTTGCAGCAACTGTTTCAGAAATACGAAATATTTCTGGACAAACATCCATGCATTCGCAAAATGTCGCTGCCTCAGCAGAGGAGCAGCTTGCATCTATGGAGGAAATCGCAGCATCTGCACAAGCATTGTCTCATTTGGCAGAAAGCTTAAAAGATCTGATTAGTAAGTTTAAAGTATAAATAGCAGCCAGCCTCAAAATTTTGGGGCTGGCTCTTTCACGTTTTCATATTGCTTATTCCTTTTCATCGTCTACTTTTACCAGTATCCTAAAATATAGAACAGATGGGAGGATACATAATGAAAAAAGTTTATGCAGATGTTATGCAATTTCGGGGGACACATTATAATTTTGGCTTTAAACAGGGTGAGTATTTCAAGGACTCTATACTAGTAAAAAACAGAGAAAAACAATGGAAGGTAAGAAAGCCAAAATTTTCGATAGATGTAGAAGAAACAAGGCAGATTTTTGCTAGATTTGCCCCGCTTATCTGGGAGGAGTTGGAAGGGTTTCGTGATGCATTAGGCTGGCCGATGGAACGGGTGCTTTTGGAATTCTGCGGCTACCGTCTTGATATTGACAAGTCAGGCTGTTCCATTTATGTCGGAAATGATTATTTAATCCGTAATTATGATTATCATCCAAAAACCTATGACGGCAGATATACAATTTTTAAACCGACAGACGGGGGGAATGCGATTATCGGCCCTAGCCAAAGAGGAACAGGGCGAATGGACGGCATGAATGAAAAAGGCTTGACGATGGGCTATAATTTTATGAATCGAAAACGCCCTGGTACTGGCTTTGTGTGCAATATGATCGGAAGGCTTATTTTAGAGCTTTGCGGCTCTGCCGAAGAAGCGGCTGATTTGCTGAAGGAAATTCCGCACCGTCATTCCTTTAGCTATGTACTGTTTGATAAAAGCTGTGACACTCCATTCATTGTCGAAACCTCCCCAAGACGGGTAGAGGTCAGAAGAGGGTACTCGTGCACAAATCATTTTAATATCATGACAGAAGAAAATCGTCATGTTTTGAATGATTCAAAAAGAAGATTGGAAATTATCGAGGAAAATCAAACTGGTAATTTGGATGGAGAAGCAGCATTTAAGCTGCTGAATGGCAGTGATTCAGGCATATTCTCCAAGCTGTATGGGGCTTGGGCTGGAACAATCCATACCTCTGCTTATTTTCCAAAAACTCAAAAAGCGTGGTTTGTACTTGGCGGTGATCAAAAGCCAATTGAATTCGATTTTGCAAAGTGGCTCGATGGCGAGAATTTACTGATTGAAAAAGTAGAAGGATTTATTGATACAGACATTCCCTTTGTTCATATGGAGCAAGCCGATTGGTTTAAATGACAGTACTGCATCGCAGTGCTGTCTTTTTATATAAAGGAGGGAGGATAAAATGGCTTCTACTGATTGGAACCGTATAAAAAACACGTATCAGGTAGAATTGAGGATAATATCTTTATTTCGCAATGCCTACCTACTGCCTTTGTACCATTATATATCCATCAATACATTGAGCTAATCTATGTTTATCAAGGCAGATGCCTTATCTTCTGGAATGATAGATGCTCATTTATTTATCATGTTTACGGAGTTAATGCGCCATAGCAACAGCTTAACAAGCATAGAGAGAAACAATATTACAAAAAGGCTTGAAAGTTCTAAATTTGCTGCAGTATATAGAAAGTCACTGCAAGGAATGTAGCCTAACAGATTTGGCAGATTAGTTGTGCGAAATGTTCCTAGTTTAAATGGAGGATGGATACATTACTCCGGTAAAGATTAGGCAGTTCCTTTCGGAACTGAAGGGTTATATCAAAGAATCAAATGATGAGGTAACGCTCGGAAGGGTTCTCTCTTAGTCGAATAGCACTGATTTAGTAAGGATGAAAGTGTTATAAGCTCGATGAAAAGGCATGAGAAATTACCGTATCAGTTCGGCTGACGAAAGCCTACTCGATGGAGTGGTGTAATTCATGGTGCTTGAGTTGAATGAATATGGTGAGAATGCGAAAAAACCTAAAAGTAAAGGTTAAGCTGACAAATTTCTGAATGTACGGGTCTATAACTGCGATACATAGAAATGTGTATATCACCAAATTGTGAGGTTAGCTGTGGGTGAGTAAGAATAACTAATATAAAAACCCATGATACGTTACAGGCGTATGAACGTTAACAGGCTTAAAGGAAGCACCTAAGTTCATTCTATAATAGATATAACTCAACGTTGTAAACTGATAACGTGGAGGACTTACTTCTAATGAAACGATGACAAGGAAAGCAATAATGATACTAGTTACTGCATAACTTGTCTTTATATCAGTGAAAGTGGTGGCACAGTACCTATGAAATGTCTAATCCACATGGAGGGATAGCCACTAGACTAATAAAGATTTATTGAACCAAGTAAGGCAGTTCTTTATCGATTAATAAGGTTCTCGTAAGACTAAAAGAGGTTTAACTCCGAAAGGAGTCACCAACTTATTGAAACGGAAGAAATTGAGGCACAGCGAGTATTATAGTATGCAAGATTGTTTTGACAGACTATATTCTCAAAGTGTCAGTGGTCATAGCTTCTATGAATTAACAGAATTAATGAGTTCTCAAGATAATATACGACTTGCCTACCGGAACATTAAAAGGAACACTGGTAGTAAAACTGGTGGAACTGACAAGTTAACAATTAATGATATTTTGCATTTAACAGTAGAAGATGTAATAGCAAAGGTTCAATCTATGTTTAAAAGGTATGAACCACAAACAGTAAGGCGCGTATTTATTCCAAAAGGAAATGGGAAAACTAGACCTTTGGGTATTCCAACCATATGGGATAGAATTTTTCAACAGTGCATACTTCAAATTTTAGAGCCAATTTGCGAAGCAAAATTCCATAAACATAGTTATGGATTTAGACCGAATCGCAGCACGCATCATGCCAAAGCCAGACTTGAGTTTCTCATTAACCAATCGGGCCTATATCATTGTGTTGATGTGGATATTAAAGGATTCTTTGATAACGTTAATCATAGCAAGCTTTTGAAGCAAATGTGGTCTATAGGTATTAGGGATAAATCACTTCTTTCCATTATATCTAGGCTACTTAAAGCAGAGATTGAAGGGGAAGGAGTACCTATTAAAGGTACTCCGCAAGGAGGTATACTGTCACCTTTATTATCTAACATTGTGTTAAATGAATTAGATTGGTGGGTTAGTGACCAATGGGAAACGTTTGAAAGCAGATATACCTATTCCACCTCTGGTAATAAATATCAGCAGCTAAAGAAAACGTCGTTAAAAGAATGTTTTATCATCCGTTATGCGGACGATTTTAAGGTACTGTGCAGAACTAGGTCACAAGCAATAAGAATGAATTACGCATTGAGAGATTTCTTGAGAAAAAGACTGCAGTTGGAAACTAGCGAGGAGAAATCGAAAGTAATAAATCTAAAGAAAAACTCTTCCGAGTTCCTTGGATTCTTAATAAAGGCTGTAAGGAAAGGAAAAACAAGGTTTGGTTATGTAGCGAGGTCTGATATGTCCAAAAAGGCTAAAGAAAATACCTCCCGACAGATTAAAAAGGCTATAAAAGTAGTCAAAAGAAAACCTTGTGCTGAAACTGTTTGGAATTTCAATACTGTCGTTATGGGTATCCAAAACTATTACGCTTTCGCAACAAACATTACTATTAATCTTAATCAGTTAAACGCTCATCTTCGTAAATCGATATATAATCAATTAAAGAACATTAGAACAGAGGCAAGTATTCATGATATGACAAAAACCTTACAGAAGAGGTACAAGGGTTATAATGTGAGACTATTTAAGATACAACAGATGGTATTTGTCCCCATACATGCCCAGCGTTGGAGAACTCCACTGTGTTTCTCGCAAACGATTTGTAACTTTACTACCGAAGGTAGAGATAAAATACACAATAGCCTGAAAGCTATTGATAAAACAACGCTCTCTTATATCATGAAAAACTACATTCCAAACAGAACAATTGAGTACAATGACAACAGAATCAGTAAGTTTATCGCACAATATGGAAAATGTGCCATATTAGATGAAAAGTTAGGAATTAATGAATGGCACTGCCATCATATAACTCCTTTTTCACTGTCCAGAGATGACAGTTATTCAAACTTGATTGTTGTTCATAAAGCAATACATCAGTTGATACATCTAAGAGACAAAGTTAAAATAAAAAATCTTTTACAATCTTTAAATCTAGATAGAAAGCAGAAAGAAAAAGTAAATAAACTACGATTAAAATGTCAAAATGAAATTATCTAACATTGGAATCCAGCACTCTAACTGCTTAAATACATAGAAAACAATAAATTGGTTTAGTTGGAACGCCGTATGCGGTGAAAGTCGCACGTACGGTGTGAACAGGGGGAAAAGGGAGCGATAACCTCAAACCCTTACCTATCTGTATTAAATATCATCTAAACTATATTTCTGCCATTTTGAAAAAGTAACTGGAAATTAATTAATATTCAGATAGGTTATTTTTGTTCACACCTCTTATTTTTTTGTATTTTGCATGAAGGATAAGAAGGGATAAAGGGAATAAGTGGAGAATTATTCCATGTAAAATCAAACGAAAGAATGTATTAAAAAAATGTAGAAAACCATTACTCAAAACTAGATAAGCTGGTTAATGAAGCGGATTAGGAGGGTAATGGCTAATAGTAGGAATAAACGAAGAAGCTGCTTCTTAAATCAAGTTATTGGTAAGCGTTAACAAACTAAAGTGATAAAATTTTCGTAAAATACAAATTGATGAAGGGAGGAAAATAGAATGAACATTTGCAGGGAAGATTATTCTGAAAACAGTGATTTTCTTCGGAAGAGAGTGGTTGAATATAATCTGTCAAAATTGCCTGACACTATAAAACATCCTGTTAACAAAATTTGTTTTACTGCTAGAGATGATAACGACCAAATTATAGGCGGGATTACTGCAGTAATGTTTTGGCATCACCTGCAAATTGAATCATTATGGGTTGATGAGACAATCAGAGGGTGTGGGTGTGGGAGCGGCCTTTTGCAGAAAATCGAGGAGTGTGCGCTTGAATACAAATGCAGCCATATTCAACTTGATACTTTTAGTTTTCAAGCCCCCGAATTTTATCGCAAGCACGGGTATGAGATTGCAGGTGTTATAAAAGAGCATACGATAAAGGAAAGCAGTCAGTACATTCTTGTGAAGCGATTAAGACGTGAGAAAGACGGCTTGTTCTACTAGTCAGATTTCAATTAAATTAGAGAGAAAGAAGGAAGATATCATGGATAAATTCGGATTGTACGGTAAGTTTACAGCAAAACCTGAGAATAGAGATATGCTTGCAGCAATTTTAATGGAAGCCGCTTCCTCCATGGAGGCTGTGGAAGGCTGTGAGCTGTATACAATCAATCTTTCAGACACAGAGCTTGATAGTGTTTATGTTTATGAAGTATGGACAGATAAAGACGCTCATGAAGCTTCTTTATCACTTGAAGCAGTCCAATCGTTGATTCTGCAAGCAAAACCGCTCATCACTGGAATGGAAAGGATCAGCACATTTAAACAGGTGTGGGGGAAGGGTCTTCCAGGTCAGCCTGTGTAACTAGCACTTTTTTCTAGTTAAGTACATTGGTCTCCAGTTTAAGAAATTTATAAAAAAAATCGAGTGGTTGAGTGCCATGTTCTCCTAATATCATGTAGTAGAGGATTTTTCTTATTAAGGGAATCTGGAAAGGAGTAACAAATGAAGTTTGTTTTAATATTCGGTCCGCAGGCTGTTGGTAAAATGACTGTTGGCCAGGAACTAGCAGCATTAACAGAGTTAAAGCTTTTTCATAATCATATGTCGATTGATTTAGTAAGTAATTTTTTTGGGTATGGAACCGCAGAAGGCAACCGTCTTGTCCATTTGTTTCGGCAGGAAATTTTCGAATCAGTTGCAAAGAGTAATCTCCATGGATTAATTTTCACCTATGTTTGGGCATTTAACCTGCAAGAGGATTGGGAGTATGTTGAAAAAATCAGTGATATCTTTAAAAAGCAAGGCGGCACCGTTTATTATGTTGAATTGGAGGCAGACCTAAAGGAGCGGCTGCTAAGAAACAAAACTCCCAACAGGCTTGAACATAAACCGACAAAAAGGAATGTAGACTGGTCGGAAGCTGAGCTTAAAAGCTCCCTTGAGAAGTATCGTTTAAATTCGAATGAAGGGGAGCTGCATATGGAAAATTATTTAAAGATTAATAATACAACCAAAAGTCCTGCTGAAGTTGCTTTAATCATCAAGGAAAAATTCCAGCTCTAACCTAATACAAATTTTGTCGCTTTGCTTTTTACTCAGCAAGGCTTTTTTTATGTGAATTGTCAATATCATACAAGAGTGTCCGCAATCAACTATGCTACACTTGTTTCATGATAAGCATATGGAAAGGAGAATTACTAATGAGCAGGGAGAAAAGGACTGTAACATATGATGAAAAGCTGCAGATTGAGGCATATCACTTTAATGGAATCATGCAGAAATTCCCAAACCATTTTCATGAATATTATGTAATAGGGTTTATAGAGAACGGACAAAGAAAACTGACATGTAAGCATAAGGAATATCTTATCAATAAAGGGGATATGGTCATTTTCAATCCACTTGATAACCATGCATGTGAACAAGTTGACTATCTTGCATTAGATTATCGCTGTCTTAATATCAATCCAGAAATAATGGCTAAGGTGGCCAAGGAAATTATGGGTAAGGATTATCTTCCGTATTTCACTTCACCTGTACTTGTTAAAACGAGTTATGCATCGTTATTAAAGGAATTACATGAGATGATAATGAAAAATGAAAATGGTCTTGAAAAGGAAGAAAGCTTTTATTTTTTGATGGAATACTTAATAAAAGAATGGAGTTCAGCTCCAGAGGACAGAAAAGCGAGTACAGCTGATAAACGTCTTGATGCTGTTTGCAGATACATAGAAGAAAACTATAAAAACCATTTAACTTTAGATGACTTAGCAAGTGTAGGTAGCATGAACAAATATACCTTTTTGCGGTCATTTACCCGCAAGCTTGGAATAACTCCTTATAGATACTTGCAAACAGTCCGAATTAATCAAGCAAAAAAACTGCTTGAGCATGGCATGAAGCCACTAGATGTTTCAGTGGAGATAGGCTTTGCTGATCAAAGTCATTTTAGTAATTTTTTTATAGAATTTATCGGTTTAACACCAGGCCAATATCGCGACATTTATAGAGAAAAGAAGCAAGCCTGAATATAAAAGAATAAGAGGACATTACAATGAGAAATTATGCATCAAATGGTCATATCGCAGCACTTGTGACTATTTTAATTTGGGGAACTACGTTTATTTCAACAAAGCTGCTGCTGATTGATTTTACACCAATTGAGATTTTGTTCTTTCGCTTTGTACTTGGGTTTGTCGTATTGCTGATTATATTTCCATACAGAATGAAACTCCAGCATAAAAAGCATGAACTACTGTTTATATGTGCTGGTTTATGTGGCGTAACATTATATTATCTTCTCGAAAATATCGCTTTAACGATGACTTTGGCTTCCAATGTCGGTGTCATCAGCGGGATGGTGCCATTTTCAACAGCACTGCTTACGATGCTGTTTTTAAAGGATGAGTCATTAAAGGTGAATTTCTTTGCCGGCTTTGCCATGGCGATGATGGGAATATTCCTGATCAGCTACAATGGCACAGCGAATTTTCAAATAAATCCGCTTGGAGATATTTTGGCAATTGCTGCGACAGTTGTGTGGGCTGCATATTCTGTGTTAACGAAAAAAATCTCCAGCTACGGCTACCATACCATTCAGGCAACAAGAAAAGTCTTTCTTTATGGTCTTATCCTAATGCTGCCAGCGCTGTTTTTATCTGACTTTAAGCTAGGACTTAACAGGTTTACAAGTCCAGTCAATTTATTTAATTTTCTGTTTCTCGGCATAGGCGCATCTGCCCTTTGCTTTGTAACATGGAATATGGCTGTCAGTAAATTAGGCGCTATTAAAACGAGTGTTTATATTTATATGGTACCTGTTATTACCGTTGTAACATCCATGATTGTATTAAAGGAACAACTAACAAAGCTGTCAGCATTGGGCATTCTCCTGACATTAGCTGGGTTGGTTGTATCAGAAGTGAAACTGAACTTCAAGAAAAAAGGCCGATTAGAAAGCCGGATGGTAAAATGATTTTGTCTATCAATTAAATACACACTTGAAAAAAATCTAAGCATAAAACTATTACTATCGGAAGGCATGAACACAATGTTGTTTATGCTTTTTTTATGCAAATACCCGACATAGTCACAATCAGCCTTGAATACTATTAACAGAGTAAATAAAAGCTTAAAGGGGTTAACCATGACTAGGAAAGGAAGCAGTGACCTTTACATAACGTCAACCTTTCAATCACTTGCACAGGCTGTTATTCCACCAGCGTATTATTTTCAAAATGTATCAATCAAAATAGAACCAGGAGCATTAGAACTTAGGATTTACGAATATATATTGGCTATACTGCATCAGTCCATGTCGCAAAAGATAAAGAGTCAAATGAATGTTGCATCAATGGCTGAGTCAACAGCACAACTACTTGATAGTGGTGCTGTTGCATTAATACAGTCAGGTGAAAATGTAAATCTTTTAACTGTGTCTGGTTTTCCTTATGGCGGACCTTTTACCTATTTATCACAAATAGACAGGCTTAAGGCAATTTCTATAATAGATCGACTTCAGATTAATAAAAAGCATTTAAGTTTGCCTTACAAAGATAATCTTGGATTAATAAAGAATATGATGGATGTATTAAATCAACTAACATTATTTGGATTTTACTCTGAATGGACTGGTTATGGAAGCTCTGCTACACTTCCTCCTGAGAAAAGAAGATTGGAATACGTTCCGGTTGGATGGGAACAGACACATTATCCAGGCCCTTCCTACGCATATCGGGATTTTAGAGGTTTTAAAGCATTCATGCCTAATAAGAGGAAGAAGTGATGGGCAATGCATGATGTTATCGTGATTGGATCTGGCGGTGGAGGTGCTGTTATTGCAAAAGAATTAGGTGAAAAAGGCTTAAAGGTGCTTGTGCTAGAGGCAGGTCCATGGTATGGAAATCAAAAATGGCCCCAACCTAATCTGGATGCAGGCGGAAAATCCAGCAGTGCTTTGACTGATTTAAATATTCATCTATATAAGGAGCTATTGAATAAGGAAGAAATGAATATGAATGATCTTGTCACTGGAAGGTTTCGTTGGGGTCCTGCGGATCGAAGCAAGGCGCAATGGTTTCGCAACATTAAACAAAAGGCAATGATTTGGCAAACAGCAGGCGTTGGTGGCACTACCCAAGTTTATACGGCAAATTGTCCAAGAGCATATCCACATGCGATTGACGGTGTATGGCCATTTTCCTACAAAGAGCTTGTTCCTTATTATGAAAAGGTTGAAGCAGAGCTGCCTGTCCATTTTGCAGCTGCTACTGCAAAGGAAGAATTATTTTATTATGGTGCGAGCAGGCTTGGCATGAACTTCACTCCAGTATTAAATGTACAATGGCCCGGTTATCGTCCACAGCCGAATGCTATTCTTCCCCCAAATCAGGCTATCCTTAATTCTTCTGGTGTCACAGATGAGCAGCTTTCGTGGATGGAAGGCTGTACGTTGGCAGGCCACTGTATTAACGGGTGCCCTCATGGTCCGTCTGTCGACAAAATTGCCAAGCGTTCAACGAATGTAAGCTATATTCCCCTTGCCTTAAAAACTGGAAATGTATGTATAAGGCCAAATGCATTTGCTGTAAAGATTCTGACAGAAACAATTGATTCAGAGCTGCGTGCTACCGGTGTGGAAGTACGGAATACTTGGACAGGGGAGCAGGAGGAGCTAAGGGCAGCAACAGTCGTGTTGGCATGCGGAAGCATTGAATCACCAAGACTGTGGTTGAATTCGAACTTGCCAAAAAACCAGTTTGTAGGCAAAGGCTTAGTAACACATAATATGGATTGGATAACCGGCATTTTTGATGAAAAGGATTTGATTTCTATTTTAGGGAGCAGGGAAATAAGACCTTTTGTTGGGAATACATGTGGAGCAAGGCTTGACTATCCTGGACTTGGGGCGTTGCAGACAACTGGATTAAGTCCGGGTTTAACCGCTTCCTTCTACAGTTTAAGTGAATCTGGTTATTACTTTAATCAGAATGTACCTTCAAAAAGTTCATGGGATGTAGAGGGAGGCCTTGCAGGACCCTTCCTAAGGAAATGGATGGATGAATACCCGCGGTCATTAAGTATATTAGTGACAACAGATGATGAAGTCGATGAGCAAAATGGTGTGACACTTGATCCACTTCTGTCTGATGAAAATGGGTTTGTCCCAGTCATCCGTTATAAAGCAACAAAAAAGTCGGAGAGGAAGCAAGTAAAGCTGGCAGGTCTTGCTGCTGACGTCCTCAAAAAAGCAGGAGCAAAAAAAGTTCTTCGCTCTAATTGGCCCTCAGGTATTATGATTCATATGGAGAGCACGATGAGAATTGGCCGAGTAGTCGATAGCAATTGTGAAGCTTATCAAGTAAAACGGCTTTATATCGCAGACAACAGTGTGCATGTAAATGGACTAGGCGGCGTCAATCCAACCCTTACAACACAGGCGCTGGCTGTGCGGACAGCAGAAAAAATAATAGAAACTTACTTTTCTTAGCATGTTTTTTGGCCATTTCGGAAAAATTAAGAAAAACATCTTAAGATAGGTGGGATTTTTATATGAAACTGATGGATGTTATGCATGATGCATTTGCGCCATTTTTGGATGGCGAAAAAAAGCCTTTAAACGTTATGGAAGTCTCTAATTTGTGGTTTTACTTGTTAGCTACAGAAACGACACTTCGTAATGAAGAAATATCCTATAATTTAGCGCAAGACCCGAAATTGAAGTCTTTGATAAAGGATATAACAGACACAATACATATTCCAATGCGAGATGAGCTGCAGGAATTTTTAAAAAAGGAAGGAGTTCCACTACCACCGACTACGCCTCAAAAACCACTTGGGGATTTTCAAGATATTCCAGCTGGTGCTAAGCTGAATGATGAAGAAATGGCTAATCTACTTTCCTATAACTTAGCTGCAGGTGTTAATTACGGGGCAAGGGGGCTGACGGAATCGATTCGGGCAGATGTCGGTTTATTGTTTTCAAAATTTATTTTGAAAAAGACAATTGCAGGTATGACGGTTAAACAATACTTGGATGAACATGAATGGCTGCGTGTTCCACCTTTTTACAAACAATAAGATAGAATGGAAGAGGCTGGGACATAAGTATGTGAACCAGCTAGACCGAACTACTTAATCAACTATTGATTAAATAGTTCGGTTTTTTGTTTTTAGTTTAAATACAAAAAATTAGAAATTTTAGTGGAATGGATCGGAGGCCACTCGACTACTAAGGGAAATAGAGGAAAGGATGAGACCCCGCAGGCGAAGACGAGGAGGCTCCATACCTCCCCGCGGAAAGCGAGTGGGTGCAGCGCAATGAAACGAACTAACTTTAACTCAAAATTTTATTTAGACACAACCTTCATTTTTCAAATTTTAGTTGTAATTCTATTATTCGTGTTTAGAAAGCTTATCTTTTGTTTTGTCCCAGCCTCTTTTTTGTTATAATTATTAAGCTTAAACAGCATTTATAAGAATAACTTCAAAAAAAATAAAAAAATATTAAAAAACGTATTGACGATTTGTTTATTACTTTATATAATAATCCTTGTCGCTGAAACAACAAACGAAATAAACGATGAATCAGCAATGGAAAATGAAAATATGGCCCATTGGTCAAGCGGTTAAGACACCGCCCTTTCACGGCGGTAACACGGGTTCGAATCCCGTATGGGTCACCAATATTCGGAGGATTAGCTCAGCTGGGAGAGCATCTGCCTTACAAGCAGAGGGTCGGCGGTTCGATCCCGTCATCCTCCACCATATATGCCGATGTAGCTCAATTGGTAGAGCAACTGACTTGTAATCAGTAGGTTGGGGGTTCAAGTCCTCTCGTCGGCACCATTGATAAATTAATTTGCGGGTGTGGCGGAATTGGCAGACGCACTAGACTTAGGATCTAGCGCCGCAAGGCGTGGGGGTTCGACTCCCTTCACCCGCACCAATTAATTTTAATATGCGGAAGTAGTTCAGTGGTAGAACATCACCTTGCCAAGGTGGGGGTCGCGGGTTCGAACCCCGTCTTCCGCTCCAGAATTACTTATAAATTTAAAAAAATGCGCCCGTAGCTCAATTGGATAGAGCGTCTGACTACGGATCAGAAGGTTATGGGTTCGACTCCTTTCGGGCGCGCCATATAGATTTACGTTTTGGGGCCTTAGCTCAGCTGGGAGAGCGCCTGCCTTGCACGCAGGAGGTCAGCGGTTCGATCCCGCTAGGCTCCACCAAAACGGAGGAATACCCAAGTCCGGCTGAAGGGATCGGTCTTGAAAACCGACAGGCGGGTCAAACCGCGCAGGGGTTCGAATCCCCTTTCCTCCTCCATTTTTACTTGAAAATTATATATGGTCCGGTAGTTCAGCTGGTTAGAATGCCTGCCTGTCACGCAGGAGGTCGCGGGTTCGAGTCCCGTCCGGACCGCCATTATTTAATTCGCGGGTGTAGTTTAATGGTAAAACCTCAGCCTTCCAAGCTGATGTCGTGAGTTCGATTCTCATCACCCGCTCCAATTATGCCGGTGTGGCGGAATTGGCAGACGCGCACGACTCAAAATCGTGTTCCTCTGGAGTGCCGGTTCGACCCCGGCCACCGGTATTAACTTGACTGTATGCTATTACAGTGAAATGAACGTTTCTTACACTTTGTAAGGAGCGTTTTTTATTTGTTGATAGTAGATTACCTATTCATTGATAATAAGTATTAAAGCATGGTATAAGTGATAGATAAGAAAAAACATGTTTGATTTTTTAATATAGATAGGACAAAACTAACATAATATCCCAAACCTGAGAGAGGATTTGAATATGACTATGACAAATAATTTTTGGCGTGACCTACCACGACCATTTTTTGTACTTGCACCAATGGAAGAGGTGACGGATGTTGTTTTCCGTCATGTAGTAAGTGAAGCAGCTAGACCAGATGTATTCTTCACAGAGTTTACAAATACAGAGAGCTATTGTCACCCAGATGGGAAGCAAAGTGTGCGTGGCCGTTTGACTTTTACAGAGGATGAACAGCCAATGGTTGCACATATATGGGGAGATAGACCTGAGAATTTCCGCCAAATGAGTATTGGGATGGCAGAACTTGGATTTCGGGGCGTCGATATCAATATGGGCTGTCCTGTACCGAATGTGGCATCTAAGGGTAAGGGGAGCGGTCTTATCCTCCGTCCTGATGTTGCTGCAGAAATCATCCAAGCAGCAAAAGCAGGAGGATTACCTGTTAGCGTGAAAACTAGACTTGGCTATACTGAACTAGACGAATGGCGTGACTGGTTGACACATATCTTCAAACAAGATATTGCTAATCTGTCGATTCATCTGCGTACACGCAAGGAGATGAGCCAAGTAGATGCGCATTGGGAGATGATTCCAGAGATTAAAAAGCTCCGCGACGAAATTGCCCCAAATACATTGTTGACGATAAATGGTGATATACCTGACTATCAAACTGGCTTGGAGCTGGCAAAAAAATATGACATTGATGGAGTTATGATTGGGCGCGGTATCTTTAAAAATCCATTTGCCTTTGAAAAAGAGCCAAAAGAGCATAGCAGTAAAGAGTTACTTAACCTTTTAAGATTGCATCTTGATTTGCATGATAAATATTCTAAAGAGCTAGAGACACGTTCATTTAAAGCATTACATCGCTTCTTTAAGATTTATGTGAAGGGCTTTAGAGGTGCAGGTGAATTAAGGAATCAATTGATGAGCACAGCTACTTCTGATGAAGTACGAGCAATGCTTGATCATTTCGAGAAGAATATAGAAGAAACAATTGATTGATAGGACCTTAAGAAAGTTAGCAATTATTTGAATATATTTAGTTGGCAGGTGTGAGAACAGTTATCCTGAACTCATTCTTGCCATTTTTCATTATTTGCTGCTAAGGCAAATTATTTTTACAGCTTACAAACCTAGTCAGGTTGTTGCGAAGAAGTATTAGTTATACTAAAATTAAGTACCTGTTAGTTACTAAAGATACTATTAAATACAAGGAGTTTATACATAATGGAAATTCAAGATATGGTTATTCGCTTAAGATATGCTTTGGAAATAAAGAATAAAGAAATGGTAGAGATTTTTAAGCTTGGCGGTGTTGACGTAACGGTGCCTGAAGTGATCGAAATACTCACAAAGTCAGATGATGAGGAAGAGGAAAATGACGACAAATTACAATGTACAACAAGTATGTTTGATTCCTTTTTAAATGGACTAATTATTTACAAAAGGGGAGTACAAGAGCCTAAACCAGGAATGCCTAATCCACCAGCCCAATCCTCTCCAAAAAGGGAGCATATAAATAATCTTCTTTTAAAAAGAGTCAAAATAGCCATGTCATTAACAACTGATGATATGCTAGATATTTTTGAAAACGCAGGACTAACAGTAACAAAAGGAGAATTAGGTGCTTTATTACGAAAAGAGGGCCATAAAAATTATAAAGAGTGCGGAGATAAATTCGCTAGAAACTTCCTAAAAGGACTGGCAGTTAAATATAGAGGATAAGGGCATAAATGCTTATGCAGGTGATGAGAAATGTTACATACTTACTCAGGTTCGACTATAAAGTATGAGGTGAAATACAAAAACCGAACTTCTATCGGGATAACAATGAACAGCTATGGGGAAATTGAGGTTCAAGCTCCGAAAAAGACACCTGATGAAAAAATACTTCAAGCATTAGAAAACAGATGGGAACTTATCCAGGAAAAATTGGCAGAAATAAAGGCTAGAATGAATGGCCCACAAGAAAAGCTGTATGAAAATAATGAAAGCTTTCTTTACTTAGGCAAATCATATCCTATAAAAATCGTCCAAGATGCTACTATTAGTCAGGATTATGTTGTATTTGAACAAGAAATACTGTATATATATGTGACACAGTTAAATGAGGAAAAGAGCAAACAAGCATTAAGGCGGTTTTATTATCAGCAGTGTAAGGCCTTAGTGGAGAAGAGCATTTCTATTTATCAAAGTAATTTTAAAACGAAACCCCGTTCTGTACGAATTACAGATAGTAAAACGAACTGGGGGACCTGTGACTCCAACCTGCGCTTAACCTTCAATTGGAAGCTGGCCATGGCACCCCGTGATGTGATTGATTATGTAGTTATTCACGAAATGTGTCACATGGTTCATTTAAACCATGATCGCTCGTTTTGGCGTCTTGTAGGAAAAATAATGCCAGATTATAAACAAAAAGAAAACTGGTTGGCTTTTTCAAACTGGAAAATGACTGTTTAAAATATAAGCTATCCTAAAAAAGACTTCACTTTTGTGAAGTCTTTTTTTATATGGAGAAATTATACTTATTAAGTAGCACCCATATTAATTCACCTCTAGTCGTTGTACCCGTTTTTACGAAAATCGACTTCAAATGATCCTGCACAGTGTGTGGTGAAATAAAAAGCGCTGCCGCTATTTCTTTAGTGGAATCACCATGAAGTAAATGGAATATTAGTTGTTTTTCCCTGTCTGAGAGCCCATAATAGCCTGATGTTTTAATTAGAATTTCCTGTGGTGTTGTTTGTTGACAGGAAACCGCATATTGCTGTTTGTCTGATTGCAATACAGTCGCATGAATTGTCAGGAATTCACCAGCAGAAGGATGCAAACATATCTTTGCTTCCATTTCCTCTGCATTGTTTGTTATCAATGCCTTTGCTTTCATGCAGACAGCTCGAAGTGGACGTGGTAATACATTTGCTTTAATGTTTTCAGCTTTCCGAAGCATGTCGGCCAATAAAAATCCTTCATTGTTTGCTGAGGTAATGTGAAAATCCTCATCCAGAAGAATAATGCTTTTCGCCCAATTAACGTCACTTTCAAGCTTTTGGGGGAAGGCAAGAAGCTTATAAAGGTTAACAGCGATAGGTGGCAAAAGCGAAGCAAGCACCTCTATATCCATTTTGGTAAAGGTTGTTTTATCTATATTGCGAAGCAATGTCAAAAATCCATAGCATTTACCTTTATGAATAATGACTGCACGTAATTCATCGGCAAAACCTGCGGGAGAAAGAATTTCGCGGAATCGTTCACTCTGTTCAAGCACACCATTTGTCGTGTTGCTTAATAAAGCAATATTGGTAGCTGTTGTTAAAAGCTCTTCAAAATGATTAAAATCCTGCTTTAAATATTCATTTTCAAACAAATAAGGATGAATTTTTTCTATTAGGTCATCGGTATAAGCGCCAGTCGAAAGCAATGTTTCCGTATCAACTGTCGTAAAACACGCTGCATCAAAGTAAACCCTCTTTTTTAAATCAGCTAGGCACTTATGCAAAAATTCTTGAATAGAGTTTGTCTCTGATGAAAAATTCGTTGCCATTAAATCCCTCCTTTCTAATTCAATAGTTTATATCCCACTAATTTGGGATTACATTTAATAAGATTACACCTTAAACTGAAAATGATTATCAATATCATTTATTGTAATTGTAACTGAACAGAAGGTAAATAAAAAAACTCATGTGAGTTTAGGAGGAAAATTTAATGGGAAATAGGTTAGCACAAAGCTGGCATGAGCCAAATGTAATTACATATGAACAGAAAATATCAAGAAAAATAGCAGGATACTCCACTTTATATGACCTAACAAGCAAACTAATGTCAGTGTCAGTCAATAAGGAGGAGGAAAAATCAATCTTAATTGTTGGTGCAGGAGGAGGCCAGGAGCTGTTAGCTTTAGGAGCAGATTCTAAGTGGTCATTTATGGCAGTGGATTCCTCAAAGCCTATGCTTGAGCTTGCTAAAAGCAGAACAGCGGAATTAAATAAGCACATATGTTTTCAGCAGCAAGAATGGGAAGAGTTTTCAAGCAGTGAACGGTTTGATGGTGCAACCTGTTTACTTGTTCTTCATTTTATTAAGGGAATCGACAATAAACGTAAGTTCTTAAAAAACATTGCAAAACACTTAAAACCAGATGCGCCCTTTTTGGTTGCAGCTATTTTTGGAGACTTAAAAAGTACATCCTTCGAAATGCATATGGCTGCTTGGAAGCAATATATGTGTGGAAACGGTGTATCAGAGCAGGAATTTTTAGATTTTGCCCAAAACTTTGGCAAGGGCACAGAGGTCATTTCTGATAAGCAAATGGTTGAACTCCTTCATGAGTGTGGTTTTACGGAGATTAGTCGCTATTTCGGATCATTTCTGATTCAAGGCTTTTATTGCAGACGAAGCAAACTTGAATAATAGGGATTATAGTAAGCGTTAAAATTAGTTCGTTTTATAGCGCTCTGGTGTTCCTCTGAAGTAGCATGTGGGTGTTTAAATCGTCCTTTCTCCATTTCGCTATTTTTAAAAACTAAGTTTTAAGAAAACTCCTGAAGTAGGATACGTTAAATCGGTAAAATAAGTCGGCAAAAACCCTTTTATCTATAAGCTGTCTGTAAATTGCCGACTAATGATATTACATTAAGTTATCCCTTTTTAAGTAAAAATAAGACCACAGGGAGATAATTCCTACCTCTTAATGATTGCAGATGATCGCCTAGTTTATCTGCTTTTTTCCTTTCTCGACAATAAAGCGGTGAAATACATAGTTTAGTGCAGCGACAATTAAGCTGAGTCCAAATAGCTGGCTTTTTTTCATGTTGACTAGTTTATATATCTTAAATTTTTGAGCAAGTGCTGTAAGCGGGTACGCAAATAAATAGTCTGCAAAGATATTCGTGATAATATAAAGCCAAAGTTTTTCATAAGTTAATTTAAAGATCCATAAATTCAATGTAAAAAATAGCCCGAAAACAAAGGTGATATCTGTGGCGATACCTGGAACAATCGGGTTTTTGACCTTCCACCACTTATAGGTTTTAGAGAACTCGCTGATTAGCGTGATAAGAAGAGAGCTGAACATACCAGTTGGTAAAAAGCGTCTAAAGGATTTTGCTCCAAACAGAAAAAATGTTAACATTGGTCCGATTAATAGTACATACATTTTCCAGGTTTTCATTTTCATACCTCCTATAGCCAACAAGTGTATTATTTCCATTACAGTAATATTTAATTAGTTCAATTTAATGCCATTAAATGGTACGATAATAGGTGTAAATAGAAGAATAAAAGGTAGTGATAGGTTGAAAAATTTGCTGAACAATGAAAACTACGAATGGCTTAAATCAGTCATGTTTGCTATTGCTGCAGTACTGGTTATCCGGTTATTCATCTTTGTTCCGATAATTGTGGACGGTGAATCAATGAAGTCTTCTTTAGATAATGGAGACAGGATGATTGTAACGAAGGTGGGAACGGTTAAACGGTTTGATATCATTGTATTCCACGCAAATGAAAAGGAGGATTATATAAAAAGAGTCATTGGCTTGCCTGGCGATAAAATAGCGTATAAAAACGATACACTTTATATAAATGGCAAAGCATATGAAGAACCATATTTGGAAAATAACAAACAGGAACTGCGGAAGCTATACAGGAGTGGAGTGCTATTAACGGAAAACTTTACATTAACAAATTTGTTAGGATATGAGCGTGTTCCAAAAAACACCTTTTTTGTCCTTGGTGATAATAGAAGGAATAGCACAGACAGCCGGGTTATTGGCTTTGTTCCAGCAAATAAAGTTGTCGGCACTACAAATATTGTTTATTGGCCAATCAAAAATATTCATCTCGTAAACTAGTTAAATTTGAAGAAGGCGGGGTTGAAAAGATGACAGAGGATTTTTATTGTGAGGAAGTACTGAGTGGCAAAACGATTGTGAAGAAAGTGTTAGAAACAGACAATGTGTTGGCATATTATCATACAAATCCTTTTTATCCAGTTCATATTGTAGCAATTCCGAAAAAGCATATTTCCTCCCTGCTAACACTGGAGGAAAGTGATCATCCCTTATTACTGGAACTGATGACTGTTATTCAAACAACGGCAAAAATGGTGACAGAGGAAAACGGAGCATGCCGTGTCATTACAAACTTAGGGAAATATCAAGATTCGAAGCATCTCCATTGGCATATAGTTTCTGGCAGCCCACTTAAGTAATACTAGCACTGATAAAATCCTTTAAAATCCCCTCCGTCTCTCTGATTAATAGCCTTTTAAAAAAGGAGCGTTTAAATGCTAAATGCCATTATTTTTGACATGGATGGGACGTTGTTCCAAACAAATACTATTCTCGAATTATCACTAGAGGATGCTTTTCAACGTTTAAGGGATAAAAATCTATGGAATGAAAAAACACCAATAGAGAAATACAGGGATATTATGGGGATACCGCTTCCACAAGTATGGGAAGCTTTATTACCTCAACATAGCAAGGAAGTCCGTGCGGAAACAGATGCTTATTTTTTGGAAAGATTGGTCGGAAATATCCGCAATGGTAAAGGAGCACTATATCCATATGTAACAGAAATACTTCCTTTATTGAAGGAACACGGCTACTCTATTTTCATTGCAAGCAATGGACTGCCCACCTATTTAAAGGCAATTGTGAAGTATTACACGTTAGATAAATGGGTAACAGAAACATTTAGTATAGCGCAAATCGATACATTGGATAAAGCTGACTTAGTGAAATTAGTAGTAGATAAATATAACATAACCTCGGGTGCTGTGGTTGGTGACCGTTTGTCAGATATACAAGCAGCAAAAGCGAATGACTTACTTGCAATCGGCTGTAATTTTGACTTTGCGAAGGTAATGGAGCTTGTTCAAGCTGATCAGGTAATAGATAACCTGCGTGAATTACATGCTGTTCTAGCTCCATACTGAAATGAAGCCCCTTTCTAAAGCATGAAAGGGGCTTTTTCCAGTCCTTTCAAATTGCTCTCAATAGCCTTACATATTCACACATAATAATGGGAAATATAGGCATGATTACTTTCTGCCGATTGAGGATTGTAGGGAAAAGAGGGAAGCAGCAGCTATGTTAACAGAAAGAATTTCTTTAACACAATTATTTGCATTAATATTAGCCTTTAACTTAGGAAGCTCTTTAGTTTTTGGGATTGGCTTAGAGGCAAGAGAAGACAGCTGGCTTGTTATCCTATTGTCTACCTTTATTGGCGTTATCGTTGCGTTTTTTTATTTTAAAATTATTTACATGCTGCCAGACAAAAATTTGTATCAAATTTTAGAATATTGCTTCAGCAGGCCTGTTGCTATTATCATCAGTTTCATATATGCTGTTTATTTTTTTTATATTGCTGCCCGCATTGTAAGAGATTTTAGTGAGTTAACCTCAGCAGCAATATTACCAGTAACTCCAATTGAATTTATTTCCTTAACATTAACCGTTTTGCTCGGCTATATATTATATCTTGGTATAGAAGTGCTTGGGCGGACCACAGAGGTGTTGACACCTTATTCCATTTTCTTTTTATTATTATTGATAATCTTCTTGTATGGAAGCAGAAGTATGTCTCTGGAAAATATCCAGCCGGTAATGGGGCGAGGTGTAGGAATCTTTATTAAAAGCATGTTTCCGTACGAAGTGGCAAGACCTTATGGAGAAATGGTCGTTTTCATGTGTATTCTGCCATTAGTAAGAAATTTCAAGGATAGCAGGTTGACCTATTTTGTTTCTGTAGTTTCTTCCGGGCTATTTTTGACATTAACAAGCTTGTTGATTACGACCTCTTTAGGAAGTAATATTGCCCTGCGTGCCAACTTTCCGCTTCTATCTGCAACAAGGCTTGTCTCCATCGGCGAATTTATTGAGAGAATAGATGTTATTTCTGTGTTTATGATCATGCTGGGCGTCCTTGTAAAAAGCTCGGTTTTTATATATGGCGGCTTAAAAGGTCTTGAATATATCTTTAAGCTTCCATATCGATATTTTGTTATGCCAATGATATTTATAATCTCTGTCTTTTCTATATTTATTAGCAGATATTTTGCTGACCACGTATATGAAGGACTTCGTGTAATACATTATTTTTTAAGTATGCCCCTGCAGTTTATGCTGCCAATCCTGTTATACTTAATTGTTTTAGTGAAGACTTCTGTGAAAGGGAGCTCGGTTAGTAAATAACATATTATGCTTCCAATTAAATTTGGACATATTTCTTAAAAGTAAAAAAGCAAAGCTAAATTAATTTGGCTTTGCTTTTTTACTTTGCTTGTTCATGTATTTTTGTTTTTGCACGAAGCTTTTCATGGCTTTTTTTTCTCGATTTGGCAAGTTTGTTAGCCTTTTTTGGAGAAGCTCTTTAGCGAATTGATACAGCTCTAAATCGAGCTTGTTATGCTCTTCAATCAGCTTAATTGTTTCCAAAGGTACATCCGCACGCCTTAACTTTGTTTTTGTGATGTTTACCTTTTCATAATGAATGTCTGTCCAACCAAAGGCAGATTTCAGCAAATACAAGGATTCATCGAATCGTTCTGTAATGCCAACAACATCAAATGTCTCTAGCCGTTGTTTCGCAAGGCTGACATCATATTGAATTGGGGTACCGCATAAAAGGAGAGTTTGGCCATTTTGAGCCTCTGGTTCTGTCCGAACATATTCCTCTAAGCTCATGTTCTGCAATCGTTCATAGCCTGGATAATTTTTTAAATAAGAATATAACGAAAGAACTCTGTCGACTGGATGGCGCAGCATCGTGAAATAATGGTACGGTTTTGTAAATTGTTCATGAGCACCATACAGAAGATGCCCTGCAATCGCATGAATCTGGTTCCTGTCCTCGGAAGTTAAGTCGGCAAACGGAATAATCTTATTTTGAAAAAGCTCATGGTCATACAATTCCTCTGCTGAAAATTGTCTTGTGAAAATGGAGTTTAAGGTAGATCCACCGGTTTTTGGGATGTGTAGAAAAATGTGCAGTTCCTGTTCCCTCATTTTTACACCTCTCTTCTTATTCTAAATTTACTCTATATTATTAAATGAAGTATTTGAAAAAACGGTAAGGCATTCGTGTAGTCCTAAAAAAAAAGACGAGCCAAACGGCAAAAAACGCATAATAATGTGCACTTTTAAAGGAAATAATAGAAAAAAAAGTCACTGGAGGTTAAAATGGCGTTTGCAGTTTACTTTTTTATAGGCTGGATTTCCATCATTTGTTTTTTTGTACAAAAAAAGAAGCTTAGTGTCGTAGAAAACACCGTTTTGTTTTTATGTGTGTTAATTGTTAATCTTAATTGGACATGGCTTATTTATGAAGAGCTTGGTTTCATTACCTATTCCCATGATACTTGGAATTTTATCGCTTATTTAATAAAAAGGAGTATCATTATTCCGCTAATTGTCTTAATTTCTTTAAATTTTGGGCGTACAGATGCTTCACTATTCAAAAAGCTTACACACATCATTGTTTCATCTTTGGTTATTTTAGCTGTGACTAGTATTAGTCATTATTTAAAGGTGACAACAGTTAAAGATTGGTCCATACTGTATGATTTTTCTTACTATGTTGCATTGCATATTTTTGGGCTTTTGATACATAAGTGGTATCAAACATACATAGTAGAAAAAGAAAACGAGGTGCTGACACGATGATTTGGATCGGAAAATTTGATATCAATGAAATTTCCTTATTGATTTTTACTGTTGCCGCGTACTTATTCGTTGTGTTTTCGCCAAAAAAGCTTCGCAGGGAAATAACATGTATGAGTTTATTATGGGGGATTTCAACAGGTATCGTGTACGACTTTACGATAGGGGGAGGATTACTGGATTTATATCGCGAAAATGACACAAACCATTATGAGTTTTTCGACCTGGTTTACTATGCATTATATGGTCCTTTTGGTTATGCCTTTATGTATTTTTATGAAGTGATGAAAATACGCAAAAGGACGTTTGGATATTACATAGCTGGGTGGGCTTTATTCGGGGTTCTTGCACAGTGGCTTTTCACCATCCTGCATATTATTACATATCAGAATAACTATAGCTTACCTTTTGCCTTTCCAATCTTTTTATTTACCCAATCAGTGACTGGATTGTTTTATCATTATGTTTCGACAGTCTATCCTAACAAAAAGCTAATGGAAAAAGAAAAAATACAGACTGAATAATGGGACTAAACAATTATTCCAAGTAAATCAATAAGAATACCCTAAAAAATGATTGACAACAACTTTTAGATGCTGTTAACATAGGTTTATCAGATATTGCAAAATATTGAAAAGAATCGACTAGATCACTAGAGATTCAGCGAATTACGGGTCCATTCCGGCCTGTATTTTGTTGGTCTCTTTTTTTCATCTTAAATAAATTAATTTTGGAGGTTAGCATGAGATATAGCTACATAAACAATCTAGAATGCCCGAAATGCAGCAATCAATATTCTGCCGAAGAAATACAGCAACTATGTAGCTGTGGCTCGCCATTGCTTGCTCGTTATGACTTACAATCATTAAAAAATGAAATTCATAAGGACGATTTACAAAGCAGGGAAAAAACTCTATGGAGATACCACGAGGTCCTGCCAGTGCTTAATGAAAAGAATGTTAAAACACTAGGAGAAGGGATGACGCCACTTCTTCCACTAGAAAGAGCAGGAAAGGAATTACAGCTTCACAAGCTTTATTTAAAGGATGAAGGGCTTGTACCAACAGGCTCCTTTAAAGCAAGAGGCGCTGCAGTCGGGGTTTCGAAAGCAAAGGAGCTTGGTGTAAAGGAGCTGGCAATGCCGACAAATGGCAATGCAGGTGCAGCGTGGTCCCTTTATTCTGCTAAAGCTGGTATTCGTGCACATGTTGTAATGCCATTAGATGCTCCTGAAATCACGAGAAAGGAAGTAAGTATATCTGGGGGAGAATTATACCTTGTTGATGGAGTAATTAGTGATGCAGGAAAAATCACAGCAGAGCTTATAAAAGAAAACGGTTATTTCGATGCATCTACATTAAAGGAGCCTTATCGCATAGAAGGTAAAAAGACGATGGGCTATGAAATTGCTGAACAATTTGGCTGGGAGCTTCCAGATGTTATTCTTTATCCAACTGGAGGTGGCGTTGGATTAATCGGTATATATAAGGCGTTTCTTGAAATGCAGGAGCTCGGCTGGATTAATGGGCCATTCCCACGCTTAGTTGCCGTTCAAGCAGAAGGCTGTGCACCAATTGTTAAAGCATATGTAGAAGGAAAAAAAGAATCTGACTTTTGGGATAACTCTGAAACGAAGGCATTCGGAATAAATGTGCCTAAGGCTTTAGGCGACTTTCTTGTTTTAGAAGCAATCTATGAGACGAAAGGCTGTGCGATTGCAGTGTCAGAAGAAGAAATCACAAATGCCCAGCAGTTTATTGCAAAGTCAGAGGGACAGTTCATATGTCCAGAAGGCGCAGCAACAGTTGCCGCAGCAGACAAACTGCGTGAATCAGGCTGGATTGGCAATACAGAAAAAGTAGTTTGCTTAAATACAGGTGTTGGCATCAAATATCCAGATACAGTGGATTACAAGGCGAGATATATGGAAAAAATTCATCGTTAATTATATTTTGTTCTAAAACCAAGTAAAAAGATTAGAATAATTAGTATTCAACACTAGTTTACTAAGGGGAGATGACAATGTCTCGTATATTAAAAGAGTTGGTTGATAGACGAAAGCATTATATCATTGATTCTTTAATAGCAGCTAAGCATTATAAAAAAGGCGAACAGCATTTGTATGAATTAACTTTAACAGATTTGGAAATCGAGTTTGCGCGCTTGAAAAATATAAAAGAATAATAGTGCTGATCAGAAAACTGAAGGCCGCTACCCAGATAAATGGAGTAAGCGGCTTTTTTTATCTAGCAAAAGATTTGGAAAAAATTCGTAAAGGGGTTATTAAAATGGCAGAAGTGACTTTCGAAAATGAAAAATATATCATTTCGATTTTAAAGGAAATTGAGTACGGTTCTGTTACAATCACACTCCATGCTGGAAAGATTGCTCAAATTGAACGGGAAGAAAAAATCCGCATTCAAACGGACAATCCCAAAAAAGGCTAATAACATAAAGTCATTCGACCGGTCATCCGGAGAAGACACGATTGCTATTGGAAGCGCGTGTCTTTTTTTTGTACATATTAATTTCAATGTTTGAAGACAAAGAAGGGAGAAGTTTTCAATGGCATTACTTGCAGTCCATGATTTAAATAAAAGGTTCAGCTCAAAAAACGGTGATACACATGCATTAAAGGATATTGATTTAACGGTAGAAAAAGGCGAATTCATCACAATCATCGGTCCAAGCGGATGTGGAAAAAGCACGTTGTTGAAAATTATTGCTGGTCTTGATATCGATACAACTGGCTCTGTACTGATTGATGGAGAGGAAGTGGCTGGTCCAAGCATTGATAAAGGCTTTATCTTTCAAGAACCGCGTCTGTTTCCATGGCATACGGTTGAAAAGAATATTGCAGCAAACTTCTCCTTAAAGAATAAAGACATAAAAAAGCAGGTGGCAGAGTTAATTAAGCTAGTGAAATTGGACGGCTTTGCAAAATCGTATCCGCGAGAGCTTTCAGGTGGAATGGCCCAAAGAGCAGCAATCGCAAGGGCATTGCTACGCAATCCTAAGGTGCTTTTGCTGGATGAACCATTCGGTGCTTTAGATGCTTTCACAAGAACACATATGCAGGATGCTCTATTAAATATATGGCAGGAAAACAAAACAACGATGCTTTTTGTTACACATGACCTTGATGAAGCAATTTATTTAGGTAATAGGGTTGTGATCATGAATGCCAGACCAGGGTCAATTCAGAAGATTATCGATGTGAATTTGCCATACCCAAGGAAAAAATCAGATATTACGTTTCAATCATACCGTCAGCAAATATTGCAGGAATTTGAGAAAACAGAGCAAAGGGATAATGAATTGATTGGAGGGAGTGCACGTTGAGTAATAATACCGAACTAATTTACGAAGAAACCGTTGTGAATAAAACGAAGAAAAGCAAGAAAAAAAGGCAGCTTGATTCAAAGCTCATTATCTTACTTAGAGGCTTCATTTTTCCAGCTCTTCTTATCGCTGTTTGGGAGGCAGCCGGAATTTACGGATTTGTGTCAGAAACGCTGCTGCCAAGGCCAAGCGAAATCTTTATGGCCTTCATTGATTTACTGAGGAATGGAAATCTGCTGTATCACTTTCAAGTCAGTTTTCTGCGGGCAATTGGCGGATTTTTAATTGGCGGATCACTTGGCCTTTTGGCAGGGCTGGCGGTTGGATTTTCGAACAAAATGGAACATACACTTGATCCGACGATGCAAATGCTGCGGACAATTCCGACATTAGCAGTAATTCCCCTGTTTATATTGTGGTTCGGATTTGGAGAGGTTTCAAAGATTCTCCTGATTGCAAAAGGCGCGTTTTTTCCCCTTTATGTAAATGCCTTTCTTGGCATTCGCAGTGTCGACGGAAAGATGTTTGAGGTTGCTAGAATTTTGCAATACAGCAAATGGAAACAGATTACAAACTTAATTATCCCATCTGCATTGCCGAATATCCTGCTTGGCCTCCGCCTTGCGTTAGGTGCAGCATGGCTTGCGTTAGTAGCAGCAGAGCTTATGGGTTCAAGTGAAGGGATTGGTTACCTGATTACCGATGCAAGACAGTTCTCCCAAACGACGGTTGTATTTGTGGGAATTATTATCTTTGCTGTATTTGGAAAAGTGTCTGATTCATTTGTTAGGCTTTTTGAAAGAAGACTGCTCAAATGGCAGGATAGCTTTAAAGGATAAAAAAGAAAAAGGAGGAGATTTATATGGCTAATCATACTGCTAGAGAGATGCGTTTGAATTTGTTTTTAACAAGTATGGGACATCATGAGGGGGCATGGAGGCATCCATCCTCCGAGGTAGAAAGGGTCCAAGATTTCAATTATTACCAGGAAATTGCGGCAAAAGCAGAAGCAGCAAAATTTGATTCAATCTTTATGGCCAACAGATATTCTGTTTCGAAAAAAGCTGTTCAGTATGGTGAGCTTGGAGGAGGTGGGATGGAGCCGCTCATCCTCTTGCCCGCACTAGCAGCTGTTACAAAAAACATCGGTTTAATTGGAACTGTTTCAACATCATTTACTGAGCCCTTCAATGTCGCTAGAAGCTTCTCTTCTCTCGACCATTTGAGCAATGGCAGAGCAGGCTGGAATGTCATCACTTCTGGAACAGATGAGGAAGCAAGTAACTTCAGTCTTGAAGAGATTGCCGGACATGAGGAAAGGTATAAAAGAGCAACAGAGTTTTTAGAGGTGACACATAAGCTTTGGGACAGCTGGGAGGAAGGCTCACTTGTTAAGGATAAAGAGGCAGGGGTGTATGCGTTAAGTGAGAAGGTCCATGAAATCAACCATAAAGGCAGCCACTTTTCTGTAAAAGGTCCCTTAAACAGTCCACGATCTCCACAAGGAAAACCGATTATTGTCCAAGCAGGGTCCTCTAAGGATGGAATAGATTTCGCAGCAAAATATGCAGAAATCGTGTTTACTGCACAGCAAACATTAGAAGAGGCTAAAAGCTTCTATAAAAAGTTGAAATCCAGGGTTCGTGACTTTGACCGTGACCCAGAAAAAGTATTAATCCTGCCTGGGATTTGCCCTGTGATTGCCAATACGGTGGAGGAGGCAAATGCAAAAGAGACAGAGCTCCATAATCTCACTAATCCTGAATACAGTCTTTTACAGCTTTCCAACAGAGTTGGCTTTGACTTGACTTCCTATCCGTTAGATGGACCATTCCCAGAGCTGCCTGAAATAGAGGCAATCAAGGGACATCAAAGCAGGACAAAATTGATCAGTGATCTAGCGAAAAAGGAAAACCTGACAATCAGACAGCTTTTATTGCGTTTGGCTGGCGGGAGAGGGCATTACACCATTGCTGGAACACCAGAGAGTATTGCTGATGAATTGCAGTTATGGTTTGAAAATGGAGCAGCAGACGGCTTTAACATTATGCCACAGCAAATGAGTGAAGGCTTGTCTCAATTCGTAGAATTCGTTATCCCAGAGCTGCAGCACAGAGGATTATTCAAAACAGAATATGCTGGCGGCACACTGCGAAGCAATTTAGGATTAGAGGCGGCTAAAGAAAACGTGTCTCTTTTTTAGTTACAGGTTCGGTTTAAGAGTAAGCATCAAAATTGCAAGAAAACCAATTTACTTGGAGTTATATTATCTATTTGCACTAAAAAAGCTCGCATCTTGCGAGCTTTAAACTTTTAACACCATTCTCACAGTCTTTAGAATATGACCATCAAAATCGTCATCAAACTCTTTAACAACCTCAAAACCCTTGGCTTCATAAAAGGTCTTTCCGATCTTATTATCCTTTTCGACATTTATATAAATTTCATTTACACCATCTAAATCTTTAATTCCTGTTTGTACTAATGCTGAACCAATACCTTTCCCTTGATGCTTTGGATAAAGATAAATAGCCCCTAACTCCACTTTACCATTTTCTCTTACTGGAGAAAAGTTGGCAAACCCGACAACTGTACCTTCAACTTCAGCTACATAAAGAGTAGAGCTTTCTATTCGTTGCTTCATTCTGTCATCATTGTAGGCTGATTTCAAGAAATTTTCTTGTATCTCTGCAGGAATTATTCCTTCATAAGTAGCGTTCCAAGTCGTTTTTGCTACATCTTGAACTTGTGTAATATCTTCTTGTGTTATTTTTCGAATTACATATGCCATTCTTATCAGCCTTTCTATTTGTTATTTATTTCTAATAATTGTAAGTATTATAACATTTCGTCGGATAAAAAGGAGCGTTTCTGTAAACATATGCTCACTACTGACTATTATCTTTATGCTGTATAATGACCTTTACGATTGTGAATTTAAAAACAAACAAGGCCCCCCTACGAAATGACAGGGGGGCAAATTTCTATTTTAGTTATCGTATTCCTTCAACACTTTTTCGATATATGTGTTGTTAACAACATCCGCTGCATCCAATTTTTTTGTTAAACCGCCTTGCTCTAACAGCAAGTCAGCTGTTGCTTGTTGTTCCTTTATAATATCATCACTGATAGGTGTATTTTCTGGCACGGAATTTTCAAGCACCCTGCTGATAATTTCTTCATCTGTGTTTTTTAAGTCTGCGTAAATTTTTATTGCCTCTTCTTTATGCTCATTTTGCCATCTTGTCGCTTTTTCTGTTACTTTCAAATATAGTTCTACAAGCTCTGGATGCTCTTTCGCAAATTCGGTGCGAACAATTTGGAAGCCGGGACTGTAGCTGCCAATATCCTTGCCTGTTGCGATTACCTTCGCTTTGTTTTTGACTACCTGAACCGATTGATATGGTTCCCAAATGGCCCATGCATCGACAGAGCCGGTTTCAAAAGCAGGCTGTGCTTCATCTGGCTGAAGCTGAATGATTTCTAGTTCTGATGGTTTAATGCCTTCTTTTTCAAGCAATCTGTATAAAAGTCCATATGCGCTGCTTCCTTTTGCAACCGCGATTTTTTTGCCTTTCAAATCCTGTGCTGTTTTAATAGAGCTATTCTCTGGGACAATGATTGCATCGCCAAGCTCACCAGTGCTTGCTGTGGCAATTTCCTCAAATTTTATGCCGCCGCCTTGACCAGCTAGTACTGGTATATTACCAACTCGACCGAAGTCAAGGCGATTAGAGGCAATGGATTCAAAGTAGGATGGACCGCTTTGGAATTCGACCCACTTGACCTTAGCCCCAGCCTTCTCAAACTCTTCCTCAAACCAGCCCTTTTCCTTTGCAAGCAGGATGGGCCAAATGCTTTGCTGTACACCGATATTTACAGTTATTTCGCCATCTCCGTCACCAGAGCCGTTAGTAGACGAGGCAGCACCGCATGCTGAAATGATTAAGGTTAATAAAATCACAGATAGTAGAAAATATGCTTTTTTTAATGAAAACATTATGTATCCTCCAATACGATTTTAATAGAAAGTAACAAACATAAATCAGTTAAGCATCTATCACCACCCTTCAAGTGAACAATAAAAGGCCCTAAGTATAGCAAACTCTATACATTAGGGCCTTCAGGCTGACTGATCGGCATATTCATTTAGTTAGTCATTATTAAATATAATTATTCATACCTGTAAAGTTGGTTTAATGGTAAAGTTAACGCAGTTTTTTCCATTTAATAGAGCCTGTTCCATCATGAGGATGCATTGCTGCCATACACTCATGGTATCTTTTATTCAATTCAGAAAGAGAAAAGCTGTGTAATGCATCAAACGAATAGTTGCCATACACCTCTAATTTTTGGATCATGATTCTTCTTTTTGCTTCATTAAGATTTACCACGGTAATCCCTCCTAATGGATAGTCTATAAATCAAGAAAACTTGCACTCTGATTTGGTGTTCTTATTATTGTATATTCATTATACTTAAAAAAATGAACTAATCCAAGTGGTTTAGGTGGAATTTATAAAAATAATCAAATAATCTAATGATTCTCATTTCTCGGAAGTAAAAGAAGGGGATATGTTGAAATGGTCGAATGGTAAAGAAAGCCTATTAGAAAGAGGGATTAGATGGAAAAAAAATTATCGGCAGCCTTGCACTTAAGAGCATGTGGAGAATATGTCAAATCGAACCGCTTGCTTTTAGGCTTGGCGGAACAATTCCCTAAGGACGCGTCTATCCTTTATCAATGTGCATGGAGCTTTGATTTATTAGGGGAAGAACGAAAAGCAGTGACCTATTATGAAAAAGCAATAGAGCTGAAATTGCACATGGATGAATTGGAGGGTGCGTTACTTGGACTTGGCAGCACATATCGTACATTAGGGGAGTATGAGAAGTCCCGAAATACCTTTTTACAGGGGATAGCGAGCTTCCCTGAAAATAAAGCCTTTCAAATATTTTACGCGATGACCCTCTACAATCTTAAGGAGCACAATCAAGCAATGAAGCTACTGTTAACTTGTTTGGTGGATACGACTGCAGATGAACAACTATTAAACTATCAGAAAGCAATACGCTTTTATGCTGATAAATTAGATGTGATATGGGAATAAAAGAGCGTTTTCGTGGAATTAGGACATTTCTTAAAAAACTATGTAACAAAGGACGGAGGGAGAATGTGAAACTGTACGGAGAGTTTTCGAAGCAAGACTGGCTGCATGCAATTGGTATCGAGAGTAATGATGTGCCAAAATCCTTTATTATTCATGGCGAGTGGAATCACGCAGAAAATTTAAAATTATGGAAGGAGCAATTAAGTGATGATATGCTGCTTCCTAAATGGAATACAGTATTAGGCAAACAAAATGGTGTGTTAACAGGATTTGCTAACGTATATGGTAGTCCAATGGCAGCTGCTATTTGTCATCAATTTGCTTCTATTGGAACGAAGTGTTTTATTCAGACAGGATATTTTGGCGGTTTGTCACAAGCCGTTAAGTATGGCGATATTTTTATAGTGACAGAAGCAAAGATGGAAGATGGGGTGTCTTCGCACTATAAACCAGGACACAATGTCGTAAAATCGGATGAGCAATTGGTTAATAAAGCAATGGAGTATTGTGAGAAAAAGAACTATAGCTATATAACAGGGAGTGTCATATCTACAAGCACGCCTTTTCTTGAAACGTCCAAGCTCGTTCTTAAATGGTCGCTTGATGGACATATTGGGGTTGATATGGAAACGGCAGCAACACTTGCTGTTGCCAATAAATTTAATCGGAAAGCAGTCAGCTTGCTTAATCTCTCTGACCATCTGCTTCAAGGTGATACCTTTTATGCTTATACAGCAGAGCGGGAGAAGCTAGAGGCTGAAATTGATAAAAGAATTCGGGAAATTGCTTTCCATTTGAACAGTTCAGCTGCTACTTAATAAGAAAACAGCCGAGAAGCCAGACTCAGTTTGCCGGCTTTTTGGCTGTTTCTCCTTTTTCCGCACCATTTAACAAAAAAACACCGCCGATAATGAGGACAATACCACATAGCATGACAGGGTTAATTAGTTCCTTCCAAAGAATGACGCCAATCAATGCTGTTGCAGCTGTCCCAACGCCAGACCAAATAGCATAGGATAAGCTTAAAGGTAGTGATTGTAGTGCTTTTGAGATAAAATAAAAGGCAAGTACATAGCCAATAATGACGCAGATGGAAGGGAGGAGCACTGTAAAGCCCTCTGCCATCTTAAGCATTGTTGTCGCAAAAACCTCAGAAATGATGGAAATGGTTAAATAAACATATCCCTTCATAGTAACAACTCCTTTCTTTAATGGGCCCCGCCAATATTTAAGAGGACAACCCCGCTGATAACGAGTAAAAGGCCAAGTATTTTCTTTTTGTTTAAGCTCTCTTTATAAAATAATGCTCCCGCCAATGCAGTAAGTGCCGTACCAACACCTGCCCAAATGGCATATGCAGTACCAAGCGGCAATGTTTTTAATGTTAAGGAAAGAGCATAAAAGGCAATACTATAGCCGACTGCAACCCCAACTGTCGGCAAAAGTCTCCTGAAGCCGTCCGTTGCCTTAAGCATGGAGCTTGCAAATACTTCACTAATTATGGAAATTGCCAGTAATAAATATGGATTCATCACAGATCCTCCTGATGTGTCATCTGCATAAGCTGGTCAAGAACAGCACGCTGCCTTGTGTTATTCAATGGAGCAACACCAAGCATTTGTGAATAATAAAGACCATCAAGGGCCAGGCGGATAACAGACGCCGTGATAGGAGAAATGCCATCATTATCTAGCTTTGTCAACGCAGTTTGGTAGCTGTTTGATATACTTTCCGCCACCGCTTCATCCAATAAGGAGGAAGCCATTACGGCAACGTTCAGTTCTGCATTATGTTCTAAGTCATCCTTCGTAACTTGGATCATAGCTCTAGTCCATTTGCCTTTTTCGATTTGATCTATTTCTGCGTATTCTGCCATAAAATTCTCCAAATCTTCAAAAATAGCAATGGAAATTCCCTTCATTAATGCCTCTTTACTTGGATAGTGATAAAGAAGACCGCCCTTACTAATGCTTGCCTTTTTAGCAACAGCATCAAGGGTGAGGTTCGTTATTCCATGCTCATGAATAATTTTTTTTGCTGTTTCTAAAATGAGATGGCGCTTCATATCTGCTTTTGATTCCATCATGCGACTCCTCCAAAATGTATATATGTATTTATTGTACCGTCCGGTCGGTTTTTTAGTCAATAATTCCTTTTTTTTAAGGTAATTGTTGACAGCTATATACGGAAGTTGTATGTTTTCGATAGTTAATTAGTATTTGAAAATAGTGAAAGAGGGAAATACTGTTGAAAAAAATAGTAATAAAGAATTGGCTTTTGGAAGTCGATGTTGAGAAAACGGCCGAATATTATCGTAATGAAATAGAGATATGTGATTGCTCTTATTGTCGAAATTTCGCTTCGACAGTCTTAAGCTTGGAAGATAGACAAACTTCCTTTTTTATGAAACTAGGCATTATGCCAGAAAAACCTGTTATGCTTTCTCATTTTCCAACTGAAGCGGATAATAATCACCAGTATATTGGGTTTTATCATGTTGTCGGCAGAATCCTAACAGGTGAAACTTGTACAATGTCAAACTGGCAGGACCATCATACATATACGCTCGATAAATTGGCATTTTGTTTATCAAAGGAAAATAATCAGGTACCAGAGAGCTTTTCAGAGCCTGTATTTCAGTTGAACTTTGAAACAGAAATTCCCTGGATTCTAGAGGAGGGCAGTGACGATTAACTTTCTTTGACAGATTGTATTTTAGGTATACGAGATTTTTCAGTATAAATGGTTAAGGAGTGAATGCTAGTGAAAAAGATTGTTTGGTTAAATAGGCTCTTATTTGTGTTGTTTGTGATAGCAACAGTGCTAGTTTTTGTGGCAAATACATCAAATATGGTTTTGTATGGGTATCTTTTATTTCTATTCCTGTATGTGTTATATCTTTTGGTCCTATCTTTCTTTTATTGGAAAAAAGCAGGCAAGGTGGAAATTAGGAATAGGACAATTAAATTCATAAAATGGTTTATAATCTTAACTTTGTTTTCCTTTTTGTTAGACCTCTTTATACGGCCTGAATATATTGAAACAATGCAGTTTATTTGGACTCCGTTAGGCTGCTCTTTAGGAATAGCTTTTTTAGATATAGCGTTTGTTAAAGACAGTAAATAATAATATTGTATGGCCACAGGAAAAAGGTCTCTGGAATTCATTCAATGATGTGGTGGTAATTAGGAATATGGATTTGCTAATTTGGGAAAGAATCAGACTAACAAATTGGTTTTATTAATTTTTTAAAAAGTTTGCTAGTTTAGTTGCAAAAATAAAGAATTCAAGTAAAATGTAATAGTATTTAAAACAGAAACTAAAGGAGTTGAATTTTTATGAGTAGTCATTATTGCAGTGAACCTGAGCCCGAGTCGAGACAGGGGGAAGTCAATAAGGAGTCATTCCGTTTAATTTTGAATACGAGTGAAAATTCAGCTTGTTTATGGCAACGCATTTGACTTCCTCACAATAAGAGGAGGTTTTACCATGTTAAATATTTATCTTTCTAACGAAGAAGGAGTACTTAAGGAAACGAATAAAATTACGAGCGGCTGCTGGATTAATCTAGTTGCTCCAAAAGAGCAGGAGATTCAGTACATTGCAGCAGAGCTTGATATACCAATTGAATTTTTAAAGGATTCTTTGGATGAAGAGGAACGTTCACGGATAGAAAAAGATGGCGATGATATATTAATAATCGTCAACATTCCGTCTGTAACCTTTGATGATAAGAAAAAACCAATGTATGATACAATTCCTTTAGGAATTATCATTGCCAAAAATTGTTTTGTGACAATTTGTCTCAAGGATAATCCGATTTTTCATGCTTTTTCACAAGGAAAGGTTAAGGATTTCTTTACGTATAAAAGAACAAGATTTGCTTTCCAAATACTGTATAGCATGTCAACGTCTTATTTAAAATATCTTAAACAAATCAGTAAAAAGATTGACACAATTGAAGACCAGCTTCTGCAATCAATGAAAAACAAGGAACTGTTTTCTCTTCTTCATCTACAAAAAAGTCTTGTTTATTTTACAACATCACTTAAATCGAATAATATTGTCATGAATAAAATGATGAATACCAGATTTTTAAAAATGTACGAGGATGATCAAGATTTGCTGGAGGATGTTATTATTGAAAATCAGCAGGCGATAGAGATGGCTCAAACACATGCGTCGATTTTAAGCGGTATGATGGATGCATTTGCGTCGATTATTTCTAATAATGTCAGCATGGTTATGAAATTCTTAACATCTGTTACAATAGTTCTTTCTCTTCCAACAATAGTCGCAAGCTTTTATGGAATGAATGTTAACATACCATTTCAAGATTATAAGCATGCTTTTTTTGTAGCGTTAGCAATTTCATTTGTTTTGTCCTGCCTGACAGCGATTGTCTTACGGAGAAAACGATTATTTTAATAAATAAAAGAGAGTACATCTACATTGATGTACTCTCTTTTATTTACTGCAAAAGGCAGTTTGGTTTAGCTTATTGCCTGTGATATGATAGCTAAAAAACAAGGAGGGGCGATAAAGTGTTAACAGAGGTAACGGTTAAACTGCAAATAAGCAAACCTGCTGAGGAAGTGTTTGTAGCGATAATAAATCCAGAAAAGATTGGTAACTACTGGTTTAGTTCTAGCTCCGAAAAGTGGACAGAAGGAAACACAGTACTATTGAGATACGAGGAGTATCAGGCAGAAGTTGCTATTCGTATAATGGAAGTAGCAGAAAAGGAGAAAATCGTGTTCGCATGGGGTGAAAAGCACGAAGAAACAATCGTTTCCATCACACTTAAAGAGCATAACTTGAAAACAGTTTTGGAAGTGAAAGAATCAGGCTTTAAAGAAGACGATCCCTTGTTAGTGGAAAAGCTGCTCAACCAAAAGGAAGGCTGGGTCTATACCATCACATGCCTAAAAGCCTATTTGGAGCATGGTATTCATGATTTGAGAGCGTCATTAGTATTTGGATAATTGTGCAAAAAGCTGCTGAATGAAGCAGCTTTTTGTATTTATTTTCATGAACTAAGCACTATTCAGATTTCAGTAGTTGTAACTTTTTATTTACATAAATTACTAAAAGAGAATATGATAGAATTAAAGATTTACTTATAACAAAGTTAGGAGTCATTTATCATGAATAAGGTTGTCTCAGCAGTCCTAATAAGCGTATTAGTAGCTTTCATTGTTCCCGCAATTCCGTATGTGGCAGAGGTTTTAAGATATGAAATCCATGGCATGTTAACAGTAGCCATATTTGTGATGCTAGTTTTTATCTATAAAGAGCTGGTTGACAGAAGAAAAGAGTAGTGTTGTATATTGTTGGAATTTATTACTACTCTTACATTTATATATAATGGTTACTAGAAAGGGAGAGGATACCGCAATGAGTTCATATAAGGTCATTTTGTTTGATTTAGATGGGACACTCTCAGATCCGAAGGTTGGTATTACGAAATCGGTGCAATATGCGTTGAGCATGCTTGATAGACAAGTGCCGGATTTGGATGATTTAGAATGCTTTATTGGCCCACCTTTGCATGTGTCTTTTGCTGATTTTTATGGATTTGATAAGGAAACAATTCAAAAGGGGATTCATTTTTACAGAGAAAGATATAAAGAGACTGGCATGTATGAAAATTTGCTTTATCCAGAAATGGCAGGCTTGCTCCAAAAATTAAAGGACCAAGGTTGTATTCTTGCTATAGCTACATCTAAATGGACAGCATTTGCAGAAAAAATAGCAGAATATTTTAACATTTTTTCCTATTTTGATGTTATTGTCGGAAGTAATCAAGATGGAACAAGGTCAGAAAAAGCAGAGATTATTGAATACATACTTAAGCTTTACAAGGACTTTTCACTGCAAGACTTTATTATGATTGGTGACAGGAAGTATGATTTAATAGGTGCAAATAACACGGGCATAGATTCAATAGCTGTTACATATGGATATGGTGCAAGAGAAGAATTAACTGCGTGCAGTCCCACATTTCTTGCAAATAGTGTGCAAGACTTAGAGAGAATTTTGCTTGGGGAAACTCCAAGCCGTGTTGTGTCTTATAAAGAAGCAAACGTGATTATTAGACAGATAACGAAAAACGACCTTTATCCTCTTTGGGAAATGGCATATAAAGAGGAAGACCCGGAATGGAAAAAATGGGATGCTCCTTATTTTGCGCATCAGGCAATTTCATGGGATGACTTTCAAAAGCAAAAAGACAAGTATCTTTATCAAGATGATTTTTGGGCGATAGAGACAGATGGAAAGCTTATCGGAACTGTCAGCTATTATTGGGAGCATAAGCCATCAAACTGGCTTGAAATGGGAATCGTCCTATATGATCCAAAGTTTTGGAGCGGTGGATATGGTACAAGGGCGCTGAAGCTGTGGATAAACCATCTATTTCAAACACTTCCACTTGTAAGAGTCGGCTTTACGACTTGGTCAGGCAATAGGCGCATGATGAAGGTCGGGGAAAAGCTTGGAATGCAGCTCGAAGCGCGGTTAAGAAAATGCCGTTTCTATAATGGTGTTTACTATGATTCAATTCGTATGGGATTGCTGCGGGAAGAATGGGAAAAGAATAAACGACAGCTTGATAATACTGTTATTAATTGAGGACCATAACCTCTTTTGCAGAATTGCCCATTGCATCCTAAAAAGAGGTTATGCTACACTTATATTACTAAAGCAGAAGGGATGATGGGTGGCCGATGGATAACTAATCTTATTTTTTCAGTTGAAATGCATAATGCAAATTAAACTAAAATAGGATTAGTCTGCCCATTTTCTATATAGCTGTTTTAAAACAGCTTATTTCATGATGCTTAAAATGTCCGGCTAATCCTTCCAAAATTTATTTTGGGAGGATTTTTTTGTCCTCCCTATGAAATGAGGGATTGATTATATGAAAGAAATAATGAAATTGCATAATATAAGGTATGAGGTGGCAGATCAGCTCCTGTTTGAAAAGGTAAATGCATCAGTTCAGCATGAAGATGTCATAGGGATTATCGGCAATAATGGTGCCGGTAAATCAACACTATTACATTTATTAAACGAAGATATTAAGCCTGCTGACGGGCAAATACAGTGGCTTAATCAAGGTTTGGATGTTGTCTTTGTTGTTCAGGAGGCAAAAACATATTTTTCAGCAAATAAATCTGTCGAGGAAACAAGACTTCTTGAAAAATGGTCTGTGCCTGTTTTGCCATATGAACATTTAAGCGGCGGTGAAAAATTGAAAGTCAGGCTTGCACAAGGCTTTGCAAGTGAAGCAGATCTCTTGCTGTTAGACGAACCGACGAATCACCTTGACAGCCAAAGTCTTGATTTGCTGCAAAAACAGATAAAGGAATATAAAGGAACGATTATTTTAGTTTCCCATGACCGCTACTTTCTTGATGCTGTTGCCACAAAAATCTGGGCAATAGAGGATAAGAAGCTTATAGAGCATAAGGGGAATTATTCTGACTATATGAAGGCCCGCAATGCGAAGAGATTGGTGCAGCAACGAGAATATGAAAAACAGCAAAAAATGACTGAACAAATTCAAGGTCAAATAAAAGAGTTGAATACATGGTCACAAAAGGCTCATGCGCAGTCAACAAAAAAAGAAGGCGTGAAGGAATACTATCGTGTTAAAGCAAAGCGTATGGATGCTCAAGTAAAATCAAAACAAAAACGTTTAGAAAAGGAACTCGCAAAGCGGAATGTCGAGCCTGTTACAGAGGAGCATTCTGTTCAGTTCTCCATTACAGCAAACAATAAGGTTGGCAAACGTTTTTTAGAAGTGAAAGGGTTGTCGAAATCATTTGGTGAACGCACCTTGTTTCAGGATGTACATTTTACAATTAAACATGGAGAAAGAATTGCCCTTACAGGTGTAAATGGCAGCGGTAAGTCCACATTGTTGAAAATGATTGTCGGAAGTGTAATTGGAAAAGGGGATATTTGGGTGTCACCTGCTGCCAGTATTGGCTATTTAACACAGGAGGTATTTGATTTGCCCCTTGATTCAACACCAGAGCAGCTTTTTTATAAGGAAACCTTTGAAGAGAGAGGAAGGGTTCAAACGCTAATGAGGCATTTGGGGTTCACAGCAGCTCAATGGCGGGAACCGATTGAGTTAATGAGTATGGGTGAGCGTGTCAAATGCAAGCTAATGGCATATATCCTTGAGGATAAGGACGTTTTGCTCTTAGATGAACCGACCAATCACCTTGACCTTGCCTCTCGTGAACAGCTGGAGGAGACGTTGTCACAATATAATGGAACGTTGCTTATCGTGTCCCATGATCGCTATTTCCTTGAGAAAACAACAACAAGCCAACTTGTTATAACAGATACAGGAATTCGCAAACAATGGCAAAGTCATGCACCTGCAAGAGATGACAAAAAAGAGCTGAGGCTAAAGCTCGAAACAGAAAGACAAGAGATTTTAGGAAGGCTCAGCTTTATGCTCCCGCAAGATAAAGAATATCCCGAGCTTGATGCTAAATTTAATGAACTAACAAAAATGCTGAAAGAGCTGTCCAACTAAATTACCATTTACATCTGAAAGCTAAAACACTTTTCCAGAAGGAAAAGTGTTTTTTGCGTCGAAGAAATATAAGGAAATACATCCTATTGAATAAAAGGGGAAATGACCATGCAGTTTGTTGTAACAGCATATGACGGTACAGATGAATATGCATTGGAAAGAAGATTGCGTGCAAGAGAAGAGCATTTAAAGTCGGTTGAGAAACGATTTAATGAGGGCAATCATTTATATGGTGCTGCCTTATTGGATGATACAGAAAAAATGATTGGTTCGATGATGGTAGTAGACTACCCATCAAAAGAAGCGCTTGATGAGTGGCTGAAGGAAGAACCGTATGTGACAGGCAATGTATGGCAAAGGATCGATGTTTTGCCATGTAAGGTTGCGCCTATCTTTATGGAGTCTTATAAATAGCGTTTTACTATTAGGAATGGAGGGGGACAAATTGTACTCCGAGTCAAATGATTTTCCTGTCCTGCAAACAGAACGGTTACTGTTAAGAGAAATCCAAAATGAAGATGCATTAGATATTCTCGAGTATCTTTCTGACAAGGATGTCATGAAATATTATGGGATGGAGCCTTTTCAGTCACTAGAGGATGTGCTGGAGGAAGTCGAATGGTACAAGTCAATTCAAATAAAGCAAACGGGCATAAGATGGGGAATTACACTAAAAGAAAATGGCAAGGTGCTTGGCAGCTGCGGATTTTTGAATTGGGATAAGCGTCATTTTCGGACAGAAATCGGCTATGAGCTGCATAAGAATTACTGGGGACAAGGGCTTGCTAGTGAAGCTTTAAAGGCAGTCGTTCAATACGGCTTTGAGCATATGGGACTTGAAAGAATTCAAGCACTGATTGAACCGCCCAACTTGTCTTCACAAAGCTTGCTCAAAAAGCATGGGTTTTTGTGTGAAGGCTTGCTGAGAAGCTATGAATTTACGTGCGGAAAAATGGACGACCTGTATATGTACTCTTTAATAAAAAAAGATTTTAATGGTTGGAGGGCACAAACCAATGACTAAGATAACCCCATTTTTAATGTTTCAAGGAAATGCGGAAGAAGCGATTCGTTTTTATACAACCATAATAGAAGACTCAAGTATAAAGAATGTGATCCGTTACGGTAAAGACGAAGCTGGAGAGGAAGGAAGCATCATGCAAGCTGTCTTCACATTGAAGAACCAAGAGTTCATGTGTATAGACAGCAATATAGCTCATGACTTTGGATTTACCCCCTCATTCTCCATTTATGTTGAATGTGAAACAGAGGAGCAAATTGACCATTATTATCAAGCATTCGTTAGTGGAGGCCATGAGCTTATGGCTCTTGGAGATTATTCCTTCAGCAGAAAATTTGGATGGATTATCGATAAGTATGGGGTTTCCTGGCAGTTTACTCTTCCATTTAATTAATGGATAGAAATAATTTGTAATAAATTTAAAAAAATAGGAGACATTCTTAATAAAGAACGTTATACTAGGATAGTAGGGCTATTTCCAAATGCCTAGAGTAGTAGCTCTAATACTATTGTATTTTGCCATGATAGAATGAGGACTAACATTTTGTCATGGCCCTTTTATACTTCGCCATTAGCTATTCCTCTACAGGCCTTTCCGTTTCATCCCACCCATACAGCTCATTGATTTCCTCTACAAGCTTTTCTAAAAAATCATCTGATATTACTTCTTCTTTTTTCATCTCGTCCAATGACTCCCGCCTTTTTGTTTTTATTTTTGCTAGTACTGGATAAATATATACTTCCGTATACTAATTTTATAAATAAATAGCTGCTTTAGTACATATGGCATATAGTTATTTTACTGATAAAATATCCAGAAATAAACTGTAATGAACATAAAATAAATGTTAAAGAAAATGGAGTAGAGTAACTTTATATAAAGAATGATGCTGCTCGAATAAAAAGAGCTTCTTGGAGAATCATACATAATATACATCTAGAGAAACTGGTGAGTAGGATGCATGATGTGCTAAGAAGACCTCAAGTTAAAATAACATCCTTAGGTAGTAATTATTTGCGTGTAATTAACCCGTATATGCCATTATGGTGGGGAATGGCGATGCCTGGTGCAGGTCATATCATGTTAGGGAAACGATGGAAAGGATTCATTTTATTCCTTTTTGAGTTTGTTGTTAATACAGAAACGAAGCTAAATTTAGCTATTGTCTATTCTTGTACTGGCCATTTTGACATGGCGAAGCAATGCCTTGATATAAAATGTTTTTTTATCTATATCGGTGTTTATATTTTCAATATATGGGATGCATATAGATTAGCAACAGATATTAATCAACTCTCTCAGCTTGCAGCAAGGCTAAAAGCCCCCATACCAGGTCTTCAATTAAGCCTATTTGAAATCAATTATTTTCAAAAGTTAAGTGTATGGATACCTGTTTTTTGGTCAATAATCACACCTGGACTAGGACATTTAATTATCCGCAATATTACAACAGGATTGTACTTAAGTTTTTGGCTGTTAATTACATTAAATCAATCAAACCTGTTAAGCAGCTTCTACTACACCTGCAACGGAGATTATGTTAAAGCAATAGTTGCACTCGATCCACAATGGGCGCTGTATTTGCCTTCGTTATATTGTTTTGCTGTATGTGACAGCTATTATCATACAATCACACTTAACAGTCTTTTTAAAATGGAGCAAGCGCGCTTTTTAGAAAACAACTATTGGAATCAGGCTAATAGAAGAGACTTTTTGAAAATATTGGAGAAAAAATAATGACTGTCATATCTTTGTTTGAACATTCTTTAAAGCTGGAGCTTGCCATAAGTGAACTTGAAAACAACCATATTGGTCGTGAATGCATATTAGCAAAACCTATTTTCCTCGAACAGACAGAATATAGTTTTATTGATCCTTTTAATAATAATGGTATGAATTTATTTTTAGTTTCATGCATAAGCATGATTATGATGCTGTTAGGGACAATTTACGGGTTTGTTCTTTATCTGGGTCCTATTATTTGGGGATTAATCGGTATGGTGGCTGGTGCTCTTGTCGGGATATTGTTGGATTTGTCCATAAAAAAAAGCAAGCGGAAAAAACCAGCACGCTCTCCTGCAGAAGTACTGCTCATCATAAATTGTGAGGAGGATAAGGCAAATATGGTGGAGATGATTTTAAAAAAGTATCAGACATTAGGTATTGTCAGACTGTGAATGTAGAATGTGTAATAGCTGCCTTTTACTTGGCAGCTATTATTTTTTTGATAAAAGAAGTGAGCATTATGTTCGTTATCATAAAATTACATATGAAATGTCAAAGAGTAGGAAGTCACAAAGAAAAGAGCTGCCAAACTCTGGTTAGCATCGTTACTTCTTTTTCTTGGCGAGCAGATTCCAATCGACATTATGTGGAGGCTTTTCCATCCAGCTATTTTCAATTAAAAGGTTTCCTCCATCTTCCGCATAATTTGAAGTCTCCACCATAAGCCGGAAATAGATGGAACCCAAATCATGACGAGGACTGACTGCAATGGAATCCCCGAAGTTTCGGAGCTTTGCTGACGATAGATTGCTGATATGAAAAAGCATCAACTTATCTGAAAACGGAGATATATTGGTTGTTGTCACATTAAATTGACTTGGCATTGTCAGGGGGAGATCTTCTTCCTTTAAGACATTTGAGAAAACAGTATTTTGTTTAACATTTATATGTTTTCCTCGTATAAAGTAGTTCCGAATTTCTTTAGATTCTGCAACCTGACTGAATGCTAGTAAAAGGACTGTTTTCATGGTATTAAACTGGATGTTTGCGAATAACTGGGAAATTTCAAGTCCTGTCAATGTTCGTTTATCACCAAAAAAGCCATTAAAAAAGCTTTGGTCCTGAACCATTTCTTGTGTGTTCATCGTCGGAATATTTGGTGGTCGCACATAAATTCCGGTTTCTAACATTAACTCTGTTACTTAATTGGAATAGTTAGCTGCATCATGCATTGTTTCTGTAATAAATAGCCGAATATCTAATCTCGTTGTATTTGGTAATGTGATGCTGTAAAAGATTAACCCTAGCTTATACATCATGTCTATGCATAAAAGGTAGAAGCTATCGGAAAACAGCCGAGGTGCAGTCAGGTTCACATCCTGCTCTGAAAAACCTGTTGGCAATGGAATATTTTCCTCTTAGTAAATCACTGTCTTTAATAATTTCCTTAATCTGTTTGTTTTGTGCTAAGAAATGCTGAAACATACAGTGAGACATTGTGTTCGCCATATAAAAATTCCAGAGATTCGCTTTTTCAGCAGAGGTAAGTGGTGCTTTTGTATTGTTTTTCATAAGTTTCTCCTAAAGGCATTATTCTACAAAAAAGTTTTCCCATTTATAGGTTTTACATTCATTTCGAAAAAAATGCAGGATTTAATACTAGAAAGAGCGAATTGGCAGTAAAGTATAAATATGGAAGGTTGCAATGGATTGCTGTTTTTAATTGCTGCCTCCAATCCAAAAAAGGAGAATCATTATGTTAGAAATCCAAGGAAAATATAATTATGCGAAAGTTTATACAGATAAAGTGGAAGAAACAGCGATGTCTCAAATACTGGAGCTTTGTGATCAGGAATTTACAAAAGGTACGAAAATACGAATCATGCCAGATACACATGCTGGAGCAGGCTGCACAATTGGTACAACAATGACGATAACAGATAAAATTGTCCCAAATTTAGTTGGTGTAGATATTGGCTGTGGCATGGAAGTAGCAGTCATCGATAAAAATAAAGCAGAAGTGAATTTTGACCAACTGGATGAAGTTATCCGAAAGCATATTCCAAGCGGTTTTTCCACAAGAGAAAGTAGTCAATTTCACCCTTACTCAAAAAGAGTAGACTTTCGCAATGTAGTGGCACCGTTTAACTTGAAAAGAGCCAAGTCATCTGTTGGTACGTTAGGTGGAGGTAATCATTTTGTTGAGTTGAACGAAATGGATGACAAAATTGTGCTTGTCATCCATTCTGGGTCTAGAAACTTGGGTAAGCAAATTGCTGAGCATTATCAAAACTTGGCATATAATGAGCTGTTGAGTTTACATCAGGAAAGGCAAGGCTTGATTGATGAACTGAAAGCAGCAGGAAGGGAAAGTGAAATTGAAGAGACACTAAAGGCTCTGAAACGACCATATGTTAAAAAGGATCTTGCATACCTTCAGGGGAAAAGCTTTGAGCATTATATGAATGACATGAAGATAGCCCAGCATTATGCTTTATTAAACAGAAAGGCAATGGTGGAGGAAATTACTTCCCGTATGCGCTGGAACATATCTGAAAGCTTTACGACCATTCACAATTACATTGATATGGAGCAAATGATTCTCAGAAAAGGAGCAATCTCTGCCAGAAAAGATGAAAAAGTGATTATTCCAATGAATATGAGAGATGGAAGCATTATTGCAATTGGCAAGGGGAATAAGGATTGGAATGAATCGGCTCCACATGGTGCAGGCAGATTAATGTCCAGAACAAAAGCAAAGGAATTGGTGTCATTAGAGCAATTCAAGGATGTAATGAAGGATGTTTGGACGACTTCTGTTAATGAAAGTACATTGGATGAAAGTCCAATGGCTTATAAACCGATGGAGGATATTGTGAAGCATACAGATGATACAATTGAAATTGTCCAAGTAATTAAACCATTATATAATTTTAAGGCAAATTGATAAATATTTCAGGCTGATGAAAAACATTGCTTAAAAGGGGCATGTTTTTTATCAGCCTGTAAGGATTTGGGAGAATTAGAAAAACACATCCACAATCAATATGCCTAATCCGATTAAAAAGATAATCATTTCATTCATCTCCCTTCACACTATATATTTTCATCATATGACAGGATGGAAAAAACTACATTATCTTGAATAGAATATTTACGGAAACAACATGTTCCAATAACAATAGGCTATCATCATGTTTTAGTAAATGGTATCGCCAAAAATGACGATTTTCATACAAACAGGAATGTATTCTGAGGGGGGGGTGGAGGAGAGAAGCCGGCCCGCCATAGAAACGGGCTGACTTGCATTTTTATCTGCTTGTTCGTTGTTCTACCTGCTGACATACTTCATCAGCAGAGAGGCCGTTTGCCTCAATAACAGAGCCTTGCATTTGTGTATCCTGCATGCCCATTACATTAGAATCGACACCTGAAATAACACAGCAATCACAGCCTTGTGCATCTGACTCCTGCTTGAGGTCAACGATTTCATGCCCTTTCTCACGAAGAGCTTCTGAAATATTTGTTAATGCTTGTTCTACACCAATTCTTGCCATATAAATCACCTCCCAAAAAATAAATTTTCCTTAAAAGAACAGAATTATTCTATTTGAAAAAAATAAATGTTTTTGTTATTATAGACTGAAAAGTCAGAAATTTTAACAGTTAGTTTCCTTCCATAATTAAAACAAAGGATAAAAACGAACAAAATATTATTGTATGGGCGGTGGCAAGATGAGCAAGGAACCAATCGTAAAAGCATATTCCGAGCAATATCAAACAGAAGTATTAGACTTGATAATACATATCCAGCAAACGGAATATAATATTCCGATAACAAAAGAAGACCAGCCTGACTTAATGATGATTGAAACATTTTATCAAAGAGGTAAAGGAAACTTTTGGGTTGCGTGTGTGGAGAACAGGGTAATAGGAACGATTGCTTTACTTGATATTGGCAATAGCCAAGTAGCTTTACGGAAAATGTTTGTTGCCAAAGATTATCGCGGTTCAGGATTTAACACAGCAGCTCGTTTGTTGCAGAATTCGCTTGATTGGGCAAAGGAGCGTTCTGTAAAAGAGGTGTTTTTAGGAACAACTCCACAATTTTTAGCTGCGCATCGGTTTTATGAGAAAAACAGCTTTACTAGTATTGAGATGTCGGAGCTTCCGAAAGCATTTCCTCTTATGGAGGTAGATAAGAAATTTTATAAGTATCATGTCGAAAAACAAGCAATTTGAAAGCTGCCGAAGCAACCGGCAGCTTTTTTTCTTCCTTATATCAAATCGAAATGTCATCAGAGGCAGAGGGAGCTGCTTGGCGTTTGCTAGAGGTAAGGAGCAGTACCACACTTATGATGCATGCTGCACCAAGCCATTGGAATAATCCAAAAGGCATATTCAACCAGAAAACAGTTGTTAAACAGGCTGCTAATGGTTCAATGCTGCCTAACAAGCTTGCCTCCTTTGGCATGAGTGTCTCAAGGCTTTTGATGTAGAACCAGAAGGCAATCATTGTTCCAAAAAGGATAACAAACACTAAATAAATAAGCTGTACAGCAGTTATGGAAGCTGGTGCTGTTCTCCAAATCGGTTCAACTATATTTAAGCAAAGTCCGCCGATAATCATTGCCCAGCCGACTACCACTAAAGAGTCGAATTTTTTTAGCAGCGAGCCTGCATTTAATGTGTAAAAGGCAGCAGCTAATCCGGACAAAACACCCCAAACGACAGCAGGGACAGGAACGGAAAGCTCAGAGAAGGTGCCGTTTGTAAGCAGGAAGAAACAGCCTGATAATGCTAGAATAGCCGTGTAGACATCCACCTTAGTCAAACGCATTTTTCTTGTGACAAGATAATACAGCATAATCATGATTGGAGATAAATACTGTAGCAGGGTAGCAACTGCTGCATTGCCATGATGGATGGATGCCATATACGTATATTGGACTGCCAGCATTCCAAAAACAGAAAATAAAACAAGTCTGATGGCAGTGCTTGGCTCCTTCCATATATTAATAATTGCCCTGCGGTTTTTGCTGAAAAGCTTAAGTAGCAACAGGATGCAGCCAGACAAAAGCAGCCTAACAACAACAAGCCAATCAACATTTACCTCATAAGATTGGAACAGCTTCTGGGCAACAGTACCGCCAACACCCCAAAATGCTGCCCCTGTAATCACAAAAAACAAACCTTTTTTTCGATCATTGCTAATCATATTTCTTCCACCTTTATATAAATATATTGTTATAATAAAGCAATAAACCGTTAGAAAATACGTAAATAACATGAAAAAATATAACAATATGGAGGTGACGGTATGAATACAGGCCATTTTTTAATTGATCATAATTTAAGAGAGCTGACAGAGCATCTTACCGTTCTTTTGCCAATTGCATGCTATGAAACAACAATTAACCAAAACATTCAAGGCCATATTCCCCTTCATTGGCATGATGAGCTGCAATTTGTATACATGAAGAAGGGTGAAGCCATATTTCACATAAATGGGGAAAGAATGGAATTATTAGAAGGAAACGGACTGTTTATTAACAGCGGCTTACTTCATATGGCAGAAGAAAAGACAGAAGCTGCTTCCTATATATGCATGAATGTAGCACCTTCTTTTGTTTTGTCACAAGAGCTGTTTTCCACCTTTGTGTATCCTTATGTACAAGCAAGCAACCTTGCATATGTCAGCATTGATGGCAAAAAGGAATGGGGGAAAATCATTCTGGAGTCAATTCTAGAAACTAAACGTTTGCTAAATGAAAAACAGCCTTTTTTTGAAATTGATATAAGTACACAGCTGGCTAAAGCTTGGAAAAGCTTAATGATGCATGGGATACCGCCAGCTTTTAATAAAACAGAGGCGAGTAAAAATGAAAAAATGAAAATGATGCTCGATTGGATTCATCATCACTATGAAGAGAAGGTAAGCCTAGAGGATATTGCTTCTGCAGGTCAATTGAGCCGCTCTGAATGCTGCCGCTATTTCAAAAGAATTTTGAAAAGATCACCTTTCAGTTATTTGGAGCATTATCGCATACAGAAGAGCTTGCTGTTACTTCAAGAAGAGGATGCTAATATAACCGAGGTCGGCTATAGAGTAGGTTTTAATAGCACGAGCTATTTTATTCTGAAATTTCGCAAGGAAATCCAGATGACTCCATTAGCCTATAAAAAACATAAACAAAAATCTTAAAAATAATCTCATAAGCAGTCCATTACCGTACTTGAAATGAACTATGCGATAATAGATTGGACAAGAGGTGGAAGTGCATGAAGAAAATAATGTCATTTAATAAGCTCGCAGGAAAAGAGATTGGCAATTATCAGTCTATGTCTGCTTATTACACCAAAATAATGAGAACAGATAAACCAGTCAATATTGGGATTATCCATATTGAGTCAGGCGGATTGGTTGGCTATCATGAGGCCCCTGTTGCTCAAGCCTTTATTGTTATGGAAGGGAAAGGCTGGATAAAAGGTGCTGATAAGCTAGAACAAGCGATACAGTCAGGTGAGGGCGTTCTGTGGGAAAAAGGAGAAGGTCATGAATCTGGCAGTGAGGAAGGCATGACAGTACTTGTGCTGCAAGGAGAAAGCCTTCCATTAGGAGAAAGGGAGTAATTATATGCAACAAATCAATAAAAGCTTTCGCGAGAGAATCGGCTTTCCTCTTGATGAGGTTATTACATTTCACAATTTAGAATTTGTTCTGGAAAGAATGGCTAAAACAGTACCGTTTGAAAATACAGCCATTATCGAAGGAAGAACAGAGGCTATTTCAGAACAGTACTTAATGGAAAAGGTTATTGGACGACATGAAGGCGGTCTTTGTTTTGATTTGAATCCACTTCTCTACCTGTTTTTACTTGAAAACGGCTTCCAAGTAACCATGTTAAAAGGAATCACTTATGATGCTGCAAATAATGTTTGGAGTAAAACAGGTGCTACACATGCTACGATTTTGCTTGAGGAAAATGGGAAACGTTATATTGTCGATTCAGGATATGGTGCAAACCTGCCGTTAAAACCAGTGCCCCTTGATGGTGAAATTATCCAATCTGAAAACGGTCAATTTCAAGTAAAGCAAGAAGAGACTGAGTATGGAGACTATTGTTTCTATATGAAGCTGAAGGATAAAAGTGAGGATTGGACGTTAGGATATGCCTTTCAATCAACTGTAGCTTTTCGTGATGTTAAGGATATGATCGAAATGCAAAAAAAAATTGTTGAGCATCCTGATTCGCGCTTTAATAAAGGTCCGCTTATAAGCATGTTGACAGATAAAGGAAGTATTGTATTATCACAAGACTCCTTTACAGAATGGGCAGACGGAAATAAACACAAGCAAGAGATCAACAAAGAAGAATTTCTGGCAATTGCAAAGGAAAGATTTGGACTAAGCTAGAAACAGGATGCCTGCGCATCCTGTTTTCCTATTTCTTAGGAAATGCATCATTTAGTGTATGACTAAATTGCTGCATATTAGCATCTGCTTTTAGTGAATCAACATGGAAAGGATTGGCATCTGTTTTGCCTGCATCTGTTTTAATTCCCATCGTATCACCATTAGCGTTTGTGATGATGCCTTCTCTTGAGCCATCTTTATGTGCCTCTGTCTCTACATGGATATTGCCTGAATCTTTAGGCATAGTGGCATTCCCTCCAAAAAGTTTAGTCTTTTTATTGTTACATGAAAGGAATGTTTTTATGTTAGTAATCCAATAACATAAATCCATGTTGGGTGTGTAATCTAGTTTTTTTAGTTTTGTTATTCATTTGTAATGGTTTTATGTACAAACAACTTTATAATGATAATATTCCCTTTATAAAAAAGTGAGTAATAGAAATAAGTTGTAAAGCAACAAAAGAAAGGTGAAAATATGAAAAAAGTACTTACAGCGTCAGCCATTGCTTTAATGTTAAGCGGCTGCAGCACGATCCAACAAGATAATCAGCAAAAGGAAAACACTAATCAATCTGCCTCACAGCAGGATACTGTTAAAAAGGAAGAGACGCAAACAACAGAGTGGACAATCCCCACACAAAACCAAAATAAAGTAAAAAAAGAAGATGGACACTTTGTCCTTGAAAATCCAGAAAATATGTTAGCACTTGTCAATAAGGAATATTATTTGCCGAGTGATTATGAACCAAAGGATCTCGTCAGACCAGATGTTGCGTTTTCTTTTGGTGATGAGGATATACAAAAAAGTCATATGAGAAAAGAAGCGGCAGAGGCACTAGCAGATATGTTTAATGCAGCAAAAGAAGAGGGAAACATTCTTTATGCAGCATCAGGATACCGCTCGTATGAGAGACAATCTGCTGTATTTAAGCAAGAGGTTGCCAATGTAGGAGAGGAAGATGCAGAACAGGCTGTTGCTATCCCTGGCTCAAGTGAACATCAAAGTGGCTTAGCGATGGATATCACGTCACAAAAGCAAAATTTCCTGTTAACAGAGGAATTTGGCGAGGATAAGGAAGGCAAATGGTTAATGGCAAATGCCTATAAGTACGGATTTATCCTGCGCTATCCAAAAGATAAGGTAGACATCACTCAATATGAATATGAACCTTGGCACTATCGTTATGTTGGCAAAGATGCCGCAAAAATGATGAAGGATAAGGACTGGACACTTGAAGAGTATTTCGAGAATGGAGCTAAACAACAATAAACGTCTAATAGACTACAATTGATTTAAGGAAGACTAAATTGGATACTTATGCAGCAAACCAAACTCCGATTTCAGTCAGTGTATAAAAAATCGCTGAAGGCTTTTGCTGAACAATTAATCCAGCTTTCCTAGCTAAAGATAAAATTTGCTTGCCAACTGATAAAAAGTTTTAGGCAGAAATATAAAATGGCACTAAACCTAGACTGTTTCGTGTCGATATTAAGATTAATCAAGACGAACAAAGGTGATAAAATGCCAGATACATTTACGAGAGAACAAGATGCTTTGCTTGCTGAAACAGTATTGAGGCATATCCGTGAGGGTAGTACAGCAATTGCTGCCTTTGAAGAGGTTGCCGTAGTGATCAATAAAAGTGCTGCCACTTGTGGGTACAGATGGAATAATACAGTTAGGCACAATTATCGAGGAGCTTTCAGGCTTGCTAGAAAAAAGAGATATGAACTGAAATATGCTAATAACGGCAGTTAAGGCTTGCTTATAAGTAAGCTTGCACATCTGCAATTTTTGAAAGGCATCGATTGAAATCGATGCCTTATTCTTCATCATTAATCTCATTATCGCCAATTTCATCCTCGCCAGGCTGATCTGTGCCTGGGTTAATTTCGTTACAGCCTGTCATCATCGTACCGAGAAAAGCAGCAAGCAGCACTGCAAGCAATGTTTTACGCATGTCGTGTGAACCTCCCTTTAAAACGTTTCTTCTTTGCTAAGGTTAGCTTTCAAACACGTAATTATACATACATTGCTTTGTTTATTATTTCCTGATTGGTTTTTCCAATGTCAATATTTCATCCTCAATCGCCATGAATTGCTCTTCTACTAGCTTTTTCGCATCAGAAATTGCCAAATTATAAAAATGAGGCGCGATTGTTTCCTTGAAAAAATCAAGCACTCGTTCTGCAGCAAATTCGGATATTTCCTCATCCCTTTCTTGGGAGAAAAAAGTTTGGATATCGGAAATCATCATTTCCTGTTGTTCTTTTGTTAATTTATAAAACAATGATGAACAGTCCCTTCCTTTTAATTAATTGTACTATACATCGAATAAGCAACTTATTATAGGCTTGTTTTTTCATAAAAAATGTGGCTGACAACGAGGTCAGCCACATTAAAGTTTATTTATTAATTATTAAGTAAAGTATCGTCCTGCTTAAAATTCAATACATACCCAATCAAGCCGCCAATAATAGCTGGGACAATCCATCCTAAGCCAATGCCGTACATTGGAAGGAAGCTTGCGAAGAAGGAATCCAGTGCAGGAATCTTCAGTGCTGTTTCCTGGAGGCTGTCCACAAGGCTGATAATAAAGGTAAACAATAGACTGATTTGATATACTCCAGATCTACCCTTGAATAGGGGGTGAAGGAATGTTAAGAATATCAGCACTATTGCCAAAGGATAAATGATAGTTAATACAGGTACAGAAATGGCTATCAACTCAGTAAGTCCAACGTTTGCAATAATAGCACTGAATACGGAAAGACTTATTGCGATTACTTTATAAGAGATAGCAGGGAAAAGCTTATGGAAATAAGTAGAGCAAGCTGTTATTAAGCCAACACTTGTTGTTAAACAAGCAACAGTAATCATTAAGCCTAACAATACTCCGCCGTATGTTCCAAAGTAAAATTCAGATACACGCGCTAAAACCTCTCCACCATTATCCAAATGTCCCAGCTTTTCTACACTTGATGCACCCATATAGGAAAGGGCTGAATAAATAGCTGCAAGAATGACAGCGGCAATTAATGTTGCCATTAAGCAAACCTTTAGAATTTGTCCTTTTGTGTTGGCTCCTTTTTCGCGAATTGCGTTAATAATGATAATTCCGAATACGAAGGACGCCAGTGTATCCATTGTTAAGTAACCTTCTTGGAAACCGTTAAAGAAGGAATTAGTCATATACTTTTCAGAAGGTGCCTGGAATTTGCCGATTGGGAAAATCACAGAAACAACAACTAGGATGCCGATAAACGTCAATTTAATTGGTGTTAAAAAACGGCCGACAATATCGACGATTTTAGCTGGGTTCAGTGACAAGAAGCAAGTAATAGTAAAAAAGATAACTGTAAAAATTAATAGTGCAATGCCGGAAAAACTTTCTGAAACAAATGGCTTTACACCGATTTCAAAGGAAACATTTCCAGTACGCGGAATTGCAAATAATGGACCAATTGCCAAATATAATACAGTTGTAAAAACAAGTCCGAACATTGGATGCACACGGCTAGCCAATGATTGCAGATCCTCTTTGCCAGAAAATCCAAAAGCCATAACCCCTAGAAGTGGCAAACCTACACCAGTTACAAGGAAGCCTGCATTCGCGGACCAAATTTCACTGCCTGCTGATTGACCGAGCATTGCTGGGAAGATAAGATTACCAGCACCAAAAAATAATGCAAACAACATGAGACCAATAATAACGATAAATGAAAATGGTACTTTAGTTGACACAATAAAACCTCCAAAACTTAAATCAATATAAAAGTTAATTGCTTGAAAATACCTCTACACGATCTTAGTTGGCGAAATCGTAAATAGAATAGCAATTTTCAAAAAATTATAGCCAAATGAAAATTCATCAGATGTTACCACATGTTTGTCTGTCTTTAGAATGCCTTTCATTCACATATTTAAACTTTTAAATGAAATGTCTTTAGGGTTTTTTAGTCCTTGCAATATCGAAAACGATAAAATTGCTGCCTGTAGTACTTGGAAAATGACAAGGCAATATATCATAAAAGTATTAAAAAGTTTAGAATTACTAGAAAATAGTGTAACATCATGGTGGCATTTACAATGGCTGAAAAAATTGTATCAGTTATAAACTTCTTGCTTTTTTATAAACAACGTTCACTATGTTAAATGATTAAAATTAAAATTTCAAGAGTTTCTGAGATGTTTCGTTACTCGGAAGATAGAAAAACGGTAATTTAAAAGCGGTTTATTTACGGAGGTGGTAGGTTTGAGTGCGTTTTCAGTTTATTGAAACTTAGGTTTGTCGAAATTGATAGTTTTATTGGATATTTATTTTTATTCTATGTTACTATTTTGAGAGGGAAAGGAGGGGGAAAGTTTGGGACATATACATATAACAGCATGGGCGTTGGCTCTTATTCTGTTTGTCATTTCATTACTTTTGTATAAAGGTGGCAAAGAAAAGGGCAGTAAAATTGTCCATATGGTATTAAGGCTGATGTATTTAGCGATTATTGGTACTGGTGTAACGATGCTAACATACACAGGGCTTGATGTAATGCACACATTGAAAACATTAGTAGGATTATGGGTGATTGCGTCACTTGAGATGATTCTCATCCGCACAAAAAAAGAAAAGAAAACAATCGTTTTATGGATTCAGTTTGTCGTCGCGCTTATTATTGTACTATATTTAGGCTTCACTCTATAAGAGCAGGAACATGACAAATAGCAAAAAGCCCGCAGTATAAAAGCTGCGGGCTTTTGCTATTTACAAAGCATGCTTTATTACTTGTTTTTTATTGAAGGGATGCTTTTCTATAGTAGCCTTTATCACGGTGATATAACAGAATAGCAACAATAAGGAAAGCAGCAGCAATCCAAATAGATGTTTTTCCAATATAGGTTGTGGAAAAGGTTCCAAGCAAGGCACCAAATAAAAAGGAGCCAATAATTACCCCGAAATCAATAAACTGCCGTTTCGCCTCTTTATCATGGCTTACAAAGGCAGCGTATGCAGCTTGTGTGGCAGTCCTGAGATTACCTGTTGCAATGGTTGAATTATATGCCCATTTATCAATCTTATTAAATGTCGATATTTGCAGCGAAGATACGAATGCAATGCTGACAGTAACAATCATATTTGGCACGCTCATTGGCAGGAAGCCGATAACTAAGAGTACAAAAAACTCTAAAATGAGGATGGAGCGGCGGTAGCTGTAGACGAGATGCCGTATATGCGGGATTTTCACTATTTCAGAAACAAGCACCCCTAATACGAAAGCAACAAGCGGAGGAATGTACAAAAGTGCCCCTTTCCATTCGCCGTTTGCGGCTTTAACAGCGAGCAGCACCATATTGCCTGTTTGGGCATTTGCAAACACACCGTCTCTGCTGACAAAGGTGTAAGCATCAAGGAATCCCCCAACAATAGCTAGTAATAATCCCATATAAATCGAATTGGAGGAAAGGGAGGGGATGGTTTTTAATTTTTCATGCATGTCTATTCTCCTTCTCCTTTTTCTAATATTTGCAGCAATTATCAGGAATATGAATTGCAAAATATAGTTTACCATAATGATTGCCAGCTAACAGGAAAAAATCCAACAATTTTATGTATTTTAAGAAAAAAACGTAAGGGATGAATAGTTTGTTTTCCTGCATAAAAGGAATGCAGGAATATGGAAGCTTTATAAAGAATTAAATAATCGGAGGAAATTTCGTCGTTATATGTCGCGCTAGTAATTAATTGAAATCTTCCTTAATATAACAAAAACATACATCGTAAAAATGTTAGGAGGAAAAATGAACTTTACTGTTAACAAAGAACATCCGAATGGGTAGAAGCAATGCAGAACGGAAGCTAATGTATGCGAAGTATAGTCACGCAGGCATTGGATCACATCCTTGCTTTTTTAGAGCTGGAAGCCACAGCCTTAGGCATTACCTCCATTCTTGTAAAAACGAAGGATTAATAAGGCAGCGGTCACTTTTTATGAAAAACATGGCTATCAGCGTATCGTAAGCTGCGGATACTATCAATCCAATAGTGAAGCGTTTGCTTTGAAAAATCTCTGACTAACACCAACTCCTTAATAAATATAGAAAGGGAATAATTATGGGGAACTTAAACAAACAAAGTGCTGCAGGTGCAATCATGCAAAGCACCAAGAGTAACACGAAATGGAATCAATATTTGCTTATAAGCATTGTATTTGGAGGCTTTTTAATATTTGGATTTTCGGAAAATATTAAAGGACCTGCTATCCCGCTTATCCAGTCAGATTTCAATGCGAGCCAGACACAGATTGGTTTGCTTTTGGCATTAAACTCATTTGGTTATCTCCTTGCATGCGCCTACACCTCTTGGATGTCTGATAAAATAGGTGTTAAATGGACAGGGACATCCGCTTTTCTCATTATGGCATTGTCAGGTGTATTCATTTACTTATCTGCAGGATTTAAGACAGTATCTGTTTCCTTTTTTATTTTGTATTTAGGCAATGGCATGCTTGAAATCGCTCTGGGCATTATGGCAGCCCGTATTTTCACAAGAAACACAGGCACAATGCTCAATATCTCCCATTTCTTTTATGGATTAAGCTCCACTGTTGCTCCAATGTTTGCTGCATCTGTAATGGATTGGCAGGTGGGAGCAGGGGCGCTTGGCTGGCGTGGTATGTACGTTCTTTTCCTAGCATTGTCCTTACTGCCAATTATTCCGTCGCTTTTTGGTAAATTTCCGGCAGAAGAGCATGAAGAAGGAGAAACCGCTTCCTTTAAATCACTGATGAAGGATCGGGTTGCTTGGCTAATTGTCGCCGTCCTTTCTTTAGGAGTTGTATCAGAAATGGCGATCGGTGGCTGGCTCATAAACTTTTTAGTGCAGGCATATAATTGGGATTTGAAGCAGGCGTCCAATATGCTGTCATTGTTTTTTCTATTCTTTATGCTTGCGAGGCTTTTTCTTGGACCGATAACAGATAAAATAGGCTTTGCGTTATCGATCATGATATTTTCAGGCTTCTCTGGCATTTGTACGCTAGCAGCCATTTTAATTGGTGAAAAGGGTGCGATTTTATATGCTATATCAGGCATAGGCATTGCTATTGTTTATCCAACAATAATGGCACTTCTTGCAAAACGTTATCCGAAAAAGACGGGTACAGCAATAACCTTCACTGTTACATTAATGGGAATTGCGAGCGTTATCGGCAACTTTTTGATAGGACTGATAATTGATGCAGCAAGAATTATTGCAGGTAATTTTGGTGCTGCAAACAGTGCTGTGATTGGCTTGAAGTTTGGTTATGGGTTCATCGGGCTGCTTGCACTATTATGTTCAGTAAGCTGCTATTTCTTGTATAAAACATTAGAAAAAAATAAAAAAATAATTGGTGAGTAATTCGTTTACATATGATTAAGTATTTCGTTATTGACCTGAAATGCGTTTCATAACATAAACTTAGTGCAAATGAGAGCTGTTAAAATGAAGGGCTTATTTTAATAAAGAAATAACAATTTAATTTGGCAGCAGGAAAATCAACTTATGGAAAGCAGGGAATGAAATGAACGAGAAAAGTATTGTTTTTTTTGATATAGATGGGACTTTACTAACACACGAAAAGCAACTTCCACAGTCTGCAAAGGAAGCTGTCTTTCAATTAAAGAAAAACGGCCATGAAGTAGCGATAGCAACAGGCAGAGCGCCATTTATGTATGAGGATTTGCGCAAGGAATTAGAGATTGATTCTTATGTTAGCTACAACGGCCAATATGTTGTTTTAAAAGGAGAAGTCATTTATAAGAATCCATTAAATATTATTGCGTTAGAGAGACTAGCAGAAACGGCTCTTCTTAATGACCATCCTATTGTATATATGGATCACGAGGATATGAAAGCAAATGTTGTAGAGCATGCTTTTATCCAAGAAAGCATCCAAACACTTAAAATCGGCCGCTTCCCGACACACGATCCTCTTTACTATAAAGGCAGAGATCTGTTCCAGTCCCTTCTGTTTTGTCAAGAGGGTGAAGAGAAGCAATACGAGCAAATTTTTGAGGATTTTGATTTTGTCAGATGGCATCCGTTGTCTGTCGATGTCCTTCCAAAAGGAGGATCAAAGGCAAGAGGCATAGCAAAAATGACAGAAAAGCTCGGCATTGCAAAAAGCAACCAATATGCCTTTGGTGATGGAGAAAATGATATGGAAATGCTGACAGCAATTTATAATAGTGTGGCAATGGGCAATGCAGAGGACCATATTAAGGCTGCTGCTAAATATGTGACAAAGTCAGTTGATGAGGACGGTATTGTTCACGGTTTGCAAATGGTAGGTTTGCTATAAGGTTGGTTATGCTAGATTATTCCATTGCATAAAGTAAAACCTTCACGTTAAAAATAAGCAAAATGATTCGTGGAGGAAAATGCCTTGAATACAATCAAACCGATTAAAATAGGCGCACATAAATCCAGTTCTGGCGAAAGGCTAACATCAACCGAAATGGCAAAGCTGTGGGCAACTTATATGGGTAACAGCATGTCCTTGTGTATTTTAAGGTATTATTTGCAGCATTGTGAAGATCAAGAAATTAAAGCACTCTTGCAAGAGGCTATAAAATTGTCGACGGTATTTTTGGACACGACAAAAGGAATTTTCGACAAAGAGAATATTCCTTATCCAATTGGTTTTACAGAAAAGGATGTCAATATAAATGCACCAAGATTATACGAGGATGAATTTTACGTTCATTACTTAAAGTATGCAGCAAAGGCTGGCTTGAGCATTTACCAAATTGCGATACCAATTGTCTACCGGAAGGATGTTAGGGAATTTTTCATTTATTGTATGGATGCTACGATTGCTCTTATTGAACAAATCAAATCAATCCAAATGAAAAAGGGGCTTATTATGAAGCCGCCGTATATACCTGTCCCAGAAAGACCGGAATTTGCAAATGAGGATTTTCTTAACGGCTATTTAGGGAAGGTCAGACCATTGCACGCAATGGAAATTGCCCATCTTTACGACAATATCGAAAACAATGTCACGAGTAAGGCGCTTATTTTAGGCTTTAGCCAAGTAGCAAGGCACGAAAAGGTAAAAAGCCTCTTTGTAAGAGGGAAAGAGATGACACATAAAAATCTGGAACGTTATATGGACCATCTTCACAACGAAAATCTGCCATCACCAGCATTTTTAGATCATCTCGTGACAACATCAACATTTGCACCTTTTTCAGATAAATTAATGACTTTTCATAAAGTGGACATGTTTTCCATGAAAATAAGAGCATTTGGAAATTCACTTGCTGTTAATGGCCGACATGATATCGGTCTGATGTACTCAAAGTCGCTTATGAACATCATGCTGTTCGTTTCGAACGGTGCTAAAATTATGATGGAAAATGGCTGGATGGAAGAACCGCCACATGCGGTAAGTCGTGATGATTTGTCTAAGCCTAAATAAGATCATGAAAAGCGAAAGAAGGAGTGCTCCTTCTTTCGCTTTTTTATTTGTATAGAATATCATCCTTTAATGTGCCAACCTTCTCTAAGGCTGTTTGGATATCTTCTTCCCCAACTCCGTAATGTGCAAGTGCTGCATGCAGGTGCTTGACGATCGCCTGGAAATGTTCTGGCTGAATATTCATTCCCTCGTGGGCTTTTGCCATTGCTTTGCCTCCATATTGCTTTGGACCACCTAATGCAAAGCTGATAAATTTTGTTTGATGGCTGCGCTGTTTTTCCATATTTGTGTGTTCAAAAAAATGCTTAACTGATTCATCCTTTAATACTAACTCATTGTAAAAATAATCAACTACCTTTGAAATGGCAGCCTCTCCGCCTACTTTGTCATAAAGTGTTTGTTCCATAAATATTCCTCCTTTTTCTACTAAGTATAGAATGAACAATTTTTTCTATTTTTATCCTTTTATCTGACATTTTATAGGCTGTATTAACAGGAGTTAAGTATCGTTGTGACGAATTAAAGAAGACAATCTTTTGGAGGGAAGGAAAGTGCGATGAATAAGAACGGTCAATTGGAATTAATTAATTTACTGGATATAGTGAAAAACAAGCCAGAATAAAGTAATTTTATTGTCATTGAGGTTAATAATCATGCACTTCGTATTGCTGTAATTGATTTGAGAATTTCATTTGCATCAGCATGACGATTTTGATGAATTGTTTATGAACTAGAGGGCGAGCTGTTTATTGATCTAGAAAACAACAGGACTGTTACCCTGAGTCCTTGGGGATATGTTTACAATTCCACAAAACGATGCATCGCACTCGTTCCTAAGAGCGGACTGTTAATATCTGCTTTGTAAAGCTGAGTAATGATATATGGGCTTTTAAAAATTTTAAGCGTAACTGCAATTATCTTTGCTGAAATTTTAAAAGAAACGGGGGAAAAGCAGATGGACTTAGGCTTAATTAGGCATGGCAGCACGGCTTGGAATAAAGAGGGAAGAGCACAGGGAAGCTCAGACATTCCTTTAGACGAAGAAGGGCTTAAAGGTGCTAAGCTGCTTGCAGAACGTCTTCAAGAGGGCGATTGGAAAATTATTTATTCAAGTGATTTAACACGAGCAAGGCAAACAGCAGAAATAATCGCAAATAAGCTACAAATTAAATTAGTGTTAGATGAAAGATTACGCGAAACAAAAGGCGGCTTGATAGAAGGAACGACAGAAGCAGAAAGAATAGAAAGATGGGGAATGAACTGGCGTGAGCAGGATTTAGGTATTGAAAGCAGCGCAAGCGTAAAAGCACGCACGCAATCCTTTGTAAAGGAGCTGGCAGCGACAGCAGTTCAACAAAACACCTTGATAGTCAGCCATGGAGCCTTGTTGAAGGCCATCATTCTTGAGTTGACACCAAAAGCTGTGTACGAACAATCCCTTAAAAATTCATCATTAACTTCATTGACGTTAGTTAACAGCATATGGGAGTGCCATCTTTATAATTGTACGGAACATTTAATGTAAAAAAGCCTTATTAATGAGTTGCTGCATCTTTTGAGTCCAATAAGTGTTTGGGCTTTTTATTATGCAGCTTATCCTTCATATTAAACGAAGTAGCTACATGATAAAGGAGAGATGTGTTATGAAAATACGCAAATTAGAAGAAAAAGCTGCACCGTTAAAGCTGCTCCTGTCAGCAGATCCTTCGCTTGAGCATATAAATGATTACTTAAGAAGAGGGAATTGTTATATTGCCGAGGAGGATTCAACATTACAAGCTGTATACGTGTTGCTGCCGACAAAACCAGGCACCGTAGAATTAGTAAATATTGCAGTGGAAGAAAAGGTGCAAAATAGGGGCATCGGCAAGCTGCTTGTAAAGGACGCTGTACGCAGGGCAAGGCTTGAAGGATTTAAAAAAATCGAGGTTGGCACAGGCAATTCGAGCATTGACCAGCTTGCTTTTTATCAAAAATGCGGTTTCCGTATTGTCGGAGTTGAGTTTGATTTTTTTACAGATTATGAAGAGGAAATAATTGAAAACGGCATTAAGTGTAGAGATATGATTCGATTAGCGCAAGCCCTGTAAAAGGAGCGCCAATAGCTGTTATGTACAAATTGTAGATTTATCAAGCAGGCTGAGCTTAAAAATCATTTTTTATTGCCTTCAAGAAGAATTCATGTTGTTCGTCTAGAAAATCTCTCGAACTTCGGCACATTTGCCCGTCATTTTCATACAATGAATTAGGCTTAAGCTTTAATTTGTATGCTTCAAAAATTATCGCACACTAGTCTCCTATCCCGCATAGGATGAAATGAAAATGAATGAGGAGGTTTCGCTCGAAAATGGGAGAATATAGAGAGATTATTACAAAGGCAGTCGTTGCGAAAGGACGTAAATTTACAAAATCCAACCATACGATCTGCCCAGACAACAGCCCTTCCAGCATTTTAGGGTGCTGGATCATCAACCATACGTACGAAGCGGAAAAGATTGGAAAGACAGTAGAGATTTGCGGCTACTACGATATCAACGTTTGGTATTCCTATAACGACAACACACAAACAGAAGTCGTGACAGAACGAGTTGAATATACAGATACCGTGAAATTGAAATACCGTGATCCAGATTGCCTTGATGATCACGATGTAATTGCACGTGTTCTTCAACAGCCAAACTGCATTGAAGCAGTCATTTCACCAAATGGCAACAAAATTATCGTCCATGTCGAAAGAGAATTCCTAGTGGAAGTAATCGGGGAAACAAAGATAGTTGTAGAAGTATTCCCTGAACACAAAGAACATGATGGCGATGATGTATGGGGCTTGGATGTTGAGGATGAAGAGTTTGAAGATTTGAATCCTGATTTCCTTGTAGGATCTGAAGAAGAATAGAACTAGGAGTGACTTCCTAGTTCTTATTTTTTCACACATATGAGATGGTTTGCAGATGCCTGCAAACCATTTTTTTCTGGCAGAAGGAACCACCTGAAACATGCTGGTCGATTATGCTATAATGGTAGAATAATAAATTGAAATATGAGTTATGCTTTTGGAGGATTTTATGACGACGTATACGCCCATGATACAACAATACTTACAAGTAAAGGCAGATTATCAGGATGCCTTTTTATTTTTTCGTTTAGGCGATTTTTACGAAATGTTTTTTGATGATGCAATTAAAGCATCACAAGAATTAGAAATTACGCTAACGAGCAGAGAAGGCGGGGGAAGTGAACGAATTCCGATGTGCGGCGTTCCCCACCATTCGGCGAAAAACTATATTGAACAGCTAGTTGAGCGCGGCTACAAGGTGGCAATCTGTGAGCAGACAGAGGACCCGAAGCAAGCAAAGGGAGTTGTCCGCAGAGAAGTCGTTCAGTTGATTACCCCTGGAACGATGATGGAGGGAAGAAACCTTTCCGATAAGGAAAATAATTATATCGCTACAATCACTGTATTAGGTAACAATTCCTATGGATTTGCCTATAGTGATCTGTCTACAGGAGAATGCAAAGCAACAAAAACGATCGGATTTGAAGCAACTTTGAATGAACTGTCTTTATCAGGAGCTAAGGAGCTTATTATTAGCCCCGATTTCCCAGAAGAGAGCAAAAAGCGCCTGCAGGAGCGGACAACATTGACTGTTTCCTATGAAGTGGAGGCAGAGGGGCTGGAGCAATATGAAGCCTTGTTAGCTGATGTGCTCGATGAAGAGCTGCGTCTTGCTGTGGGACGATTGTTTGCTTACCTTTACAGAACGCAAAAAAGAAATCTCGATCATTTGCAGCCTGTTGCTGTTTATGTGATTGATGATTTCATGAAAATCGATTACTTCTCGAAACGAAATTTAGAGCTGACAGAAACGATTCGCTCAAAAGGAAAAAAAGGCTCTTTACTGTGGCTGTTAGATGAAACAAAGACAGCGATGGGAGGCAGGCTTTTAAAGCAATGGATCGACCGTCCCCTTTTAAATAAGGAGAAAATCGCTGAAAGGCAAAATTTGGTTGAGACGATGATAAGCCATTATTTTGAAAGAATGGATCTTCGTGAAAAGCTGAAGGAAGTGTACGATCTCGAAAGACTTGCAGGTCGGGTTGCATTCGGTAACGTCAATGCCCGTGATCTTGTGCAATTGAAAAAATCACTGCAGCAAATTCCGGCAATCCAAGAGCTGGTAGCACAGTTTGGAACAGATGCAGCAAGCAGACTAGCACTTGAATTGGATCCTTGTGAAGAGGTGACAGACTTACTAGAAACAGCAATTGTTGAAAATCCTCCTCTGTCTGTAAAGGAAGGCAATATCATTTTAGACGGCTATAATGAAGAGCTGGACAGGTATCGTGATGCGAGCCGTAACGGGAAAACATGGATTGCCCAGCTTGAGAGACAAGAACGGGAAAAAACAGGCATAAAATCGCTGAAAATCGGCTATAACCGTGTCTTTGGCTACTATATTGAAGTGACAAGAGCAAATGTTCATTTGCTTGAGGAAGGCCAGTATGAACGGAAGCAAACATTAGCAAATGCCGAACGCTATATTACGCCTGAATTGAAGGAAAAGGAAAGCCTTATTCTACAGGCAGAAGAAAAAATCGTAGAGCTGGAATATGATATTTTCACGATTATTCGCGAAACGGTTAAAGACTATATTCCAAGACTGCAGATGCTTGCAAAAACAGTCAGTGCCCTCGATGTGCTCCAGTGCTTTGCAACGGTAAGTGAGGAGCGCCGTTATGTGAAACCAGCCTTTTCATCTGAAAGAGTACTTTCCATTCAAAATGGACGCCATCCTGTCGTGGAAAAGGTCATGAATTCACAGAGCTATGTTGCCAATGGCTGTTTGATGGACAGTGATAGAGAGCTGCTGCTTATTACTGGTCCAAATATGTCCGGTAAAAGTACGTATATGAGACAGATTGCTTTAACTAGCGTCCTTGCCCAAATCGGCTGCTTTGTTCCGGCAGAGGAGGCGACATTGCCAATCTTCGACCAAGTATTCACAAGAATCGGTGCAGCAGATGATTTGATTTCTGGACAAAGCACCTTTATGGTAGAGATGCTGGAGGCGCGAAATGCTCTTCTTCATGCAACAAAGGACAGTCTAATATTGTTTGATGAAATCGGAAGAGGGACAAGCACATATGATGGAATGGCTCTTGCTCAGGCAATCATCGAGCATATCCATGACATTGTTGGCGCGAAAACATTATTCTCCACCCATTATCACGAGCTGACTGTTTTAGATGAGGAGCTTGGCCGTCTCAAAAACGTCCATGTCAGTGCAATGGAGCAAAACGGCAAGGTTGTTTTCCTTCATAAAATCAAAGAAGGAGCGGCAGACAAAAGCTATGGAATTCATGTTGCTCAATTGGCAGAGCTTCCGAAAGAGCTGATTGAAAGAGCACAAGAGCTGCTTACATCCCTTGAGCAAAAAGAGGAACACAAGCAAGTGGACAAGCCGCAGACAATAGTGAAGGAGCAATCACCGGTTGTTGAGGTGGAGTCAGATGCTCAGCTGTCGTTTTTTGATGAAGGTAAAGCACCAGCGGCTAAGCCATTGGCAGGTAAGGAAAAACAAATCCTGCAAAAGATTAAATCATTAGACATTTTAGATATGACACCAATGCAAGCATTAAATACGCTTTATGAACTGCATAAAAAAATAAAAAATGACTAAGTGCAAATAAAAGAAGAGGTGAGGAAAATGGCAAAGATATTTCAACTGGATGACGCACTTTCCAATAAAATTGCTGCAGGAGAAGTAGTTGAAAGGCCAGCCTCTGTTGTTAAAGAATTAGTAGAAAACAGCATTGATGCGCAAAGCACAAACATCGAAATTTTTATTGAGGAAGCAGGACTGCAAAGCATTCGAATTCTCGATAACGGTGCCGGAATTGACGAGGAGGATGTACTCACAGCCTTTTCCCGCCATGCGACAAGCAAGATCAAGGACGAAAATGATCTGTTTCGAATACGTACACTAGGCTTCAGAGGAGAGGCGCTGCCGAGTATCGCCTCTGTCTCCCATGTGCTTTTAACTACATCAACTGGGGAAAAGGGAACAAGTGTAGAGCTTGAAGGCGGACACCTAAAGAAGCACGAGAGCGCGCCCAGCCGAAAAGGAACAGAAATAACGGTTTCCAATTTGTTCTTTAACACCCCTGCCAGGCTTAAGTATATGAAATCCATTCATACAGAGCTCGGCAATATAACGGATATTGTCAACAGGCTTGCATTATCACATCCTGAGATTAGCTTCCGGCTCATCCATAATGACAGAAAGCTCCTTCATACGAACGGGAATGGCGATGTGAGGCAGGTTTTAGCTAGTATTTATGGCTTAAATATCGCCAAGAAGATGATTCCAATCACAGGGAAATCATTGGATTTTACTTTATCAGGATTCATGGCATTGCCTGAAATCACAAGAGCATCGCGCAATTATATCTCAACTATGATTAATGGCAGGTTCATTAAGAATTACTCGCTTGTTCGCAGTATTCAGGAGGGCTACCACACATTGCTGCCAATCGGCAGGTTCCCGATTGTGCTCTTAAATGTGGAAATGGACCCGATGCTTGTCGATGTCAATGTGCATCCCTCTAAAATGGAGGTTCGCTTCAGCAAGGAGCAGGAGTTAAATGAATTGGTGAGTGCAAGCATAAAGGCAGCATTCAAGAAAAAGGAATTGATTCCGGCTGGCTTCATCCGTGAAAAAGCAAAAGCGACCAAGGATGAACAAACGTTTCTTTCCTTTGATCAAGTGAAAGAAGCTCGACCAGAAGTACCACAACCGGCACAGTCCTTTGCCTTCCCGGCATTTACAAACGAACCGCCGATTTTTGATGACATAGCTGTGCCTGCAGTGACAGAGGAGCAAGATGTGTTTGTCCGAAATGAGCCGTTTATTCCAGCGTTTAATAGTACGGATAATTACGCGCAAAAGCCAGAGTCAGAAGCAGAACATAATGAGGAGACATGGGAAGAGGAAGTGCTTGAGGATGTAGCCTCAGAAAACCGCGTCCCGCCATTATATCCAATCGGACAAATGCATGGCACGTATATTTTCGCCCAAAACGAAAGAGGCCTGTATATTATCGACCAGCATGCCGCCCAGGAACGAATTAAATATGAGTTCTATCGAGATAAGGTCGGCGAGGTTCATAACGAGCTTCAGGAGCTGTTGATTCCACTAACATTAGAATATTCATTAGACGAATGGATGAAAATTGAAGAGAATAAAGTAGAGCTCGAAAAGGTCGGCGTCTTCCTTGAACCATTCGGCCAGCAAAGCTATCTCGTCCGCTCCCATCCTCAATGGTTCCCAAAGGACGAAGAAACAGAAACAATCGAAGAAATGATCGAACAAGTCCTTTCCATGAAAAAAGTCGACATCAAGCTGCTGCGCGAAGAAGCAGCCATCATGATGAGCTGTAAAGGGTCCATAAAGGCAAACCGCCATTTACGCAATGACGAGATCGAAAGCTTGCTTGAAGAGCTGCGCCACACATCAGATCCGTTTACATGCCCTCATGGCCGGCCGATTATTGTGCATTATTCTTCTTATGAGATGGAGAAGATGTTTAAGCGGGTTATGTAGCAGATGTTAATGGACGTATCGTAAGTTATAGCTAAACTTACCTCCTAAAGTAGATTTTCGTAGTAAGCTGCTTTCTTTTTCCTGTATTTTAAAAAACAGTAGTGGCTTTTATCTGTTGTAATATAATGATGAGTGGCCAATCGGTCACTCATTTTTTTTGTTGATTACTACTTTCTCTAATACCTGTGGACCGATTTTGTTTTACTATGTCTTAAGGACCGCTAAATACTTGGCTGAAACTTACCCCTTAACTATATTAGCTGTTTATATAGAGAATAATAAAAGCAGTATGTCCACTACAAACTTGCAGGATTATTAGTTTATATTTCAAATTACCAGGGAAAATTAGTTGCAAATTAGTATAGCAAGGTTATAATTTAGCCAGTAATGTAATAAACGTAGGGAGATATAAAAGTGGAGAATACACGATTGGTAGAATTATTACATTATTTTGAAGGGGAAGAAGGACATATATTTTATCATTTTGAAAATCAAGAAAAGTACCTTCAGAATGTAATAACTTTTATAACTACTGGAGTAAAATTAGGCTCTAATATTATTCTCATTGAAAATGACAGAAATATATCCAGAATAAAGGAAACTTTAAATAAGAAACTAAATCCAAGTGAAAGAGACAAAGTTCTTCTTATCAATAATTTTGACTTTTATTTTGAAAATAAATGTTTTGATCCTCAACGAATATATGCTTATTATAAACAAAGCATCCAGCCTTCTTTGGATAACAACATTCCTGTATGGACATGGGGGCTTGTGGAGTGGGGGGATGATAAGGAAATATTAAACCAAATTGAAATTTATGAAAAAAAGGTCGATCGGTATGTAAATGAAAAGGGAATAATCTCCGTATGTGCCTATGATAAAACCCGTACACCTAATGGATTAAAGGACATGTTAATTAAATGTCACAGTGTAATGCTAACAGATGATACTGTTATATTCCCTAGCAAAATGGATACCTCGTTCGGTTAATCTTTTATATTTTTTTCACCTTGAAGCTGCCAATTTGAACTTCACCCAATTGTTAGACAGTGTCTAACAATTGGGTGAAGTTTTTTTATGACTAAATATACAAGTAGTCATTTTGTTCCTCTCTTAATTTACCACTTTATCATTTTAATTCTTCGTACACTGTTCCATCTGTATCGATAACTACTATCTCCGATTCTTCATTGTCTAAGCCGACTAGGATATAAGGATTTTTTTCTTCTGATTGGTTATATGTTGTTCTGATGTGAACCTCTGTCTGTCCTTCTTTGTTTTCTACATCTGTCACTTCAATTCTATTTCCTGCCATCTTTTCACCTAGGCTTAAAGCAATCTCCTTTTGCCCTTCCATAATAGTAAACACTTTAAATCCTTTTATAGAGGTATCTGTTTCAATGTTATGGAGATGAGCTAGAATGTTTCCATCTTGGTCTTGCACCGTTTTATCGTCTATCCAATAATTCACTTGATTGTAGTCAATGTATGCAGCATATATTAAAGCATAAACCACCACGCCCAAAATGACTGTCTTTCGCAAGAAAACTATTTTCCCAATAAGGAAAAAAACAATAGCCATTAAAATAATTCCTGCGCTTATAACTCCAAATGGCATACCTTCAAACCCACCAATGACACCCATAGAAACTATTAAACTAATAACTCCCACCACAGTGACAGCTATTGATCTTTTTACATTACTTATCTCTTTTCCGTATATGTAGGTGATTACATAAGAAACACTTCCGATTAACAAACCAATTAAAAACAAAATTGAGAACATCATTTCCCCTCCAAGTAATATATCTTCCAACTATTTACATCTTATACTTTCTAACAAAACAGAACAATACATTATATTGAAAAAATTGTCATTTATGTAGAAGGAATACTTGAGATTGTATAAAAAGACAAGTGGAATCTTATTGGATTGTTAAGTCTACTCAGAAGAATAATGCAAGCAATGAAGGTTAGAGCTTTTAAATAAATGTAATTTGCGGTTAGCCTACTAAATAAAAAAGACCCAACAAGGGTCAAATACTTTTCTTCATACCACATTGACGGCATTCACGGATGAAAATGAAATCCTTAACGGAGCTCTTGAATTGAGCATTGTCGCAATTATCACACCGTCCGCTCTTAACATCAGGGTATTCCTTATAATCATAAACTATCGTTGTATCATAACCGTTATATTTTTCTTCGCTCAAGCGATCACCCTCAAATTAGATTTGCTTATTCATAATAACATAAGCAATATTTCTGGAATACTGCTATTTTTAAAAACGAATCAATCCGAATCCTTCTTAAAGGTAAAAAAACTCTAAAAGAAAGGTTTAGGATTTGAATGGCGGAAAAATCGGGAAAAGGGTTAATAAAGCTTCATGTAAAATTAACTCTTTTTTATATTTGTATATAAGCATATACTTATGTAGGGAACTAACCTAAATAAGGTGGTGGTGCATTATGAACCAAGAAGATACGCTGGAATTAAAAGAGACTGCGAATGTGCTAAAGCTGTTAGGCGATAAAACTAGATTATCCATGGTCAATATGTTGGCAGAGCAGGAATGCTGTGTATGTGAATTTGTGGAGATTTTTCAAATGTCACAGCCGGCAATCAGTCAGCATCTCCGCAAGCTTCGCGATATTGGACTTGTGAAGGAACAAAGAAAAGGGCAATGGGTAGTCTACTCGTTAAATAAGGAAAGTGCGTATTTTCTTTTGATACAAGATGTATTAAAGCATATTCCGAGTGAGCGGGATAAATTTATTTGGTTAGAAAACAATGGATTGAGAATTATATGTAATTAACGGAGGGTAACAGCATTGCTACAAACTTTTTTAGCTATCATTATTTTTCTATTAACACTAACTTTCGTTATCTGGCAGCCGAAAAATCTTTCAATAGGTTGGTCTGCCTGTGGAGGAGCGATGCTCGCTCTGCTTGCAGGGGTGGTTGATTTCCGTGATGTTGTCGACGTAACAGGGATTGTGTGGAATGCTACTTTGGCATTTATTGCAATCATTATCATTTCATTGATATTAGATGAAATAGGCTTCTTTGAATGGGCTGCATTACATATGGCAAGGATTGCTGGTGGAAATGGGATAAAGATGTTTATTTACGTTTCAGTTTTAGGTGCAATCGTTGCCGCACTTTTTGCTAATGATGGCGCAGCACTTATACTGACACCAATTGTGCTGGCAATGGTGCGGGCATTGAAATTAGAAGAAAAAATGGTCTTTCCATTTATCATCGCAAGTGGATTTATCGCAGATACAACTTCATTACCTTTAGTTGTAAGCAACCTAGTTAATATCGTGTCTGCCGATTTCTTTCAGATTGGATTTGTAGAATACGCGTCAAGAATGATCATTCCAACAATCTTTTCGATCATTGCAAGCATTCTGGTCCTTTACTTATACTTCCGCAAGCAAATTCCAAAGGTGTATAATATAAGCCATTTGAAAAGCCCCATGAGTGCTTTAAAGGACAAAAAAATGTTTCGGATATCTTGGATTATTTTAGCTGTATTGCTGATTGGCTATTTTGCGAGTGAGTTTCTTTCTATTCCAGTTTCATTTGTTGCTTCTGTTATTGCGATCGCATTTCTGCTGTTTGCGAGAAAAAGCTCTGCGGTGTCTATTAAGCATGTAATAAAAGGGGCACCATGGGCAATTGTTTTCTTTTCGATTGGCATGTATGTTGTCATTTATGGCCTTCGAAATGTTGGGTTAACAGATTTACTAGCTACTATTATTCAAGCAGCAGCAGACCAAGGATTATTTGTCGCTACACTTAGTATGGGCTTCATTGCTGCCATTATTTCGTCCGTAATGAACAACCTGCCAACAGTACTGATAGATGCATTAGCAATCGCAAATACTAATACTTCTGGGGTAATCAAGGAAGGTTTAATATATGCAAATGTTATTGGTTCTGATTTAGGACCGAAAATTACACCGATTGGTTCACTGGCAACTTTATTATGGCTCCATGTTTTATCACAAAAAGGAATGAAAATCTCATGGGGAACGTATTTCAAAACAGGTATCATCCTAACGATACCAACGCTTTTGATTACTTTAATCGGCTTATATTTGTGGCTTTCCATTCTAACATAGTCAAATATAGATTTTATATTGGAGGTTAATATCATGAAAATAATTATTATTGGTTCTGTAGCAGCAGGTACATCTGTAGCAGCAAAAGCAAGGCGAAACGATGAAACAGCTGAAATCACTCTTTATAATGCTGACTATGATATCTCCTATTCTAGCTGCGGCATTCCGTATTTCCTTGGCGGAGAAGTAGCCGAGTTAGATACCTTAACACCTAGAAGTGCTGCATCCTTCAAAAAACGCTATAATGTGGATATTTTTACGAGACATGAAGTAAAACAGATTGATGCCAAGCAAAAGAAAATAAAAGTAAAAAATTTAGATTCAGCTGAAGTGAAGGAAGATACATATGACGTATTAGTATTTGCAACAGGAGCATCACCGATTACTCCAGATATTGCAGGCGCTGATCAAAAGCATGTTTTTCAAGTTCGTACTATTCAGCATACTGCAGCTATTGATCGCTATATGAAGGCAAATCAACCAAAGAAAGTAACCATCATTGGTGGTGGATATATAGGTCTGGAAATGGCCGAGCAACTGACTCAGCGAGGGTTAGATGTAACGATCGTTCAACGCAGTAATCATATAATGGCACATCTGGATGAGGATATTGCGTCACGTGTGGAAGATCACTTAGTGAATAAGGGAGTCACCCTCATTTTAAATGATGAAGTAACAGCTATTAGTAAGACGGATATACAAACAAAGTCAGGAAAAGTGATAGAAGCGGATATGGTTATATTAGCTGTTGGTGTACGCCCAAATACACAATTAGCAAAAGAAATCGGCGTAACAATTGGCGATACTGGAGCTATTGCCGTTAATAGCAAAATGCAAACGAATCTGCCACATATATATGCTGTTGGAGATGTAGCAGAAAGCTACTCTGTTATAACGGGAAAACCTATTTATCGCCCGTTAGGAAGTACAGCAAACAAAATGGGAAGAATTGCTGGAGATGTTATTACAGGCGGGACTTTAGAGCACAGAGGCGTTTTAGGGACAGGCATCCTAAGAGTGTTTGATTTGGCTATTGGTCAAACGGGGATGAATGAAACAGAAGCATTGGCAGAAGGTTTTGATATCGAAGTTCTTCATAATATAAAACCAGCAAAAGCAGAGTATCTTGGCGGAAAGGAAATAGTCATTAAAGCAATTGCAGATAGAAAAACAGGCAGAATTCTCGGTGTACAAATCGTAGGAGAAGAAGGCGTTGATAAAAGAATAGATGTTTTTGTTACAGCAATAACATTTAAAGCAAAAGCAGAGGATCTGTTTCACCTTGATCTCGCCTATGCCCCTCCATTCAGCACTGCAAAAGATCCTGTCATGTATACAGGAATGGCCTTGCAAAATGCGATTGATAAGAAAAATAAGCTGATTACACCGAAAGACCTAACAGAAAGAATCGAAAAAGGTGAAGCAATTCAAGTAATTGATACAAGAGCACTAAAACAATACAATGTCTCAAAAGTGGAAACCGCTCTAAATATACCACTAGCAGACCTGCGTGAAAAATGTAAAGAGCTTGATCCTAACCTCCCAACAGTAACCTATTGTAACAGTGGAGTCACTGGCAATGCGGCCCAAAATGTATTGCGCCAAATTGGTTTTCAAGATGTTTATAATCTTTCTGGAGGGAATAAAAATTACCAAGATTATTTAAAGAATAAATGATACCAGCATTTTTATTAGACCTTAGTTCAGCTAAGGTCTTTTTTGCATAGCTTAGTACGTGAAAGAGAAAGTTTGGTTGTTCTATTATCGTTTATTCTATTAAATGAAACTTACACATTTTTTAATCGTATATACTAAAAACAACTGGGAGGGCAGGTATGAAACGGTACATAAGTATTTTTATACTTAGCATATTATTAGGTTTAGTGTTATTAGGTTTTTTAATTCCTCTAATGATTGGGATAGACTCAGTGGGTGAAGTGGATACAGTTATTGGGATACTTTGCATTTTCTTTGGTTCATTTATTATAACTCAGCTATTTTACATAATTGATTTAATCAAAAAGCAAAAAAGTTAACTTCTTTTACCGTTCAATCTACCCGGAATTTGTCGATAATCATGATAGGGAAAATCTTTTTCAGAGAAAAAACCAAATAAAGCAAGGGAAGTTCAAAGATGAAATATAGAAAAAGAAAACCAAACAAATTTAAAGACTTTTTTAAAGAGAGTTTGTTTGAAATAGTACTTGAAGGGATTTGGAACATTATAACATTTATTCCAAGGATGCTGATTCGCTTTATAGTTGATCATTGGTGACTGGGTATCAAAAAAAAGCGGTTTTAATTGGAAGAATCGTGTTGATATCGGAAGTAGTATTTCAAGCATTTGATAGGGGATAATAAATTGTTCATATTAGTTTTTTTATTTGATGTCATTATAAGCTTTACGGTGTTGGCAATTACATTCATTTCCTTTGACTCAGTTAAAAGTAATAGTAAAATTTTAAATAATATTGCTGCAGGTTATGGTTTAATTGGAATTCTTTTAGTAGGAACAGGCATACATTGGAGGAGGACAAACTTTAAAAGCGTATTACTATATATCAATTGTTACACAAGTCATTATTCTAGTTTTCTCCCTTTTACTAAATCGTATGAGTAAAAGGGCTGGAGGTTCAAAGCCAATAAGTATTTGTTCACTTAGCTTAGTTACCATAAGTTTTATCATGTATATTTATTATATAGTCGCAAGCTTTATTTATTATTAATAGCTCTTTTTTCTTTTATATTTAGCAAGTGAAAACCGCCCATCGTTAAGCTGATGCGCGGTTTTTTCTATTACTTATTCTGTTCCATAATCACTTGCTCAATTCCCAAAATGATTACCTTCAATCCAAAATCAAAGGCTGCGTCTGTTCCCATCATTTCGAACAGCCCGCCTGTGAACATTCTTTTAAACAAGCCGGCATCTTGTTCACTCATCGTGTCGAGAAGGCGTATTAACTCATCACCTGGAAGTGTTTCCTGTTCTTTAAGCATAGCCGAGACATTGCGCTCATGCTGGTAATCGTCAAGTACGAAGTAGAACACATAGTTTACAAGCGTTGTTACGACTTGCATTTTCTGCTCTTGCTCAAGCGGAGTCGATTCCACACAAAGCAGCATGGTGTTAGTGAAGCGGATAATGTCTGGTTCATGAGGAAGTGTCATCATCATGAGCTGGGTGGAGCATGGATAGCGGCTGAGTACGCTCCTTGTTGTGATCGCGAGCTCGGTCAATTGCTCCTTCCAGTCTCCATCAGAGTGAAACTCCTCTAGAATCACTTTGGATACAGTGTTTGCTAGACGCTGATAGAGATTCTGTTTGCTTTTGAAATACCAATACAAAGAGGGGGCCTGTATTCCAAGCCTGTTGGCTAATTTCCTCATACTTAATTTTTCGATTCCATCCTCGCCAAGAAGCTCCCACGAGGTTGCTAAAATTTTATCCTCTGAAATCTGCGGCTGCTGTTTTTTCATTTTTAATCATCCTTTTATCTAACAGTGTAAGTTTATGCTTTACACGCTTATAAAATCATGATATCATCTAACACTGTAAGAGGCAACCTTACACTGTTAGGTAATAGCCATAATAAAGCGCGTTTATTTATAGGGTGATAGTTGTCGTTAAATAAATTATTGATAAAACAAATAGAAAGTAGTGATTAAATATGGAGACAGAAAATCTCTATTATTTTGAAAAAGCACCTGTCGCAAAAGCTGTAGCTCATTTTGCTGTGCCGATGATGATAGGTTCATCAATGAATGTTATTTATTCCATTCTGAATGCGTATTTCCTTGGTACACTTCATAATACGGCGATGTTAACTGCACTTGCATTAACATTGCCGTTATTCGCCATTATTATGGCGCTTGGCAATTTGATTGGCATGGGCAGCGGTACATTCATCTCCCGCTTACTAGGAGAGAAAAAGTATAATGATGTAAAGCATGTGTCTTCATTCGCCTATTACAGCAGCTTAGTTCTTGGTATTATCGTGATGCTTATTGGTCTCCCGTTGATTGATCCAATCGTTCATGGCTTGGGAGCAAATTCAGATTCCTTTGGATTTACAAAGGAATATGTGACGGTTATGCTTATTGGTTCACCATTCGTTATCTTGTTTTTTACACTAGAGAATATTGTCCGCTCAGAGGGTTCAGCTAGACAATCGATGATTGGGATGATTCTCAGTGTTGTTTTAAATATAATTCTTGATGCTTTAGTCATCTTCGTGTTTCATTGGGACGTGATTGGCGTTGCAGCCGCAACCGTTATTTCCAACATAGCAGCAAGCTTGTATTATGCCTATCATATGAAATCGAAAAGCCAATTCTTAACAATCTCTCTAAAATGGTTCAAGGCTTCTAAGGACATTCTGAGCAATGTATTAAAAATTGGAGTTCCTATCTTTATTATGAGCGTCTTTTTAGGTGCCATGTCGCTTATTTTCAACCATTTTCTTGTTGATTACGGAGAACATGCTGTAGCAGCTTACGGAATTTCCTCGCGATTACTACAATTTCCTGAATTTATCGTGATGGGCCTATGTGAAGGAGTCGTACCGTTAATTGCCTTTGCTTTTACAGCGAATAAATTACGTATGAAAACGACTATATCCTTTACAATAAAAGCAATCGTGACGCTAGCAGTCGTGTTTGGCATCATTGTCTACTTTATTTCTGACCACTTGATTGGCTTATTTACAAATAACCCACAATTAATTGAAATGGGTAGCTACATCTTACATGTAACGTTTTTATCCTTGTTTATTACAGGAATGACCACTTTGTTTACTGGGATTTTCCAAGCAACAGCACAAGGGACAGCCGCATTTATTATGTCGATTATTCAAGGGATTACACTAATACCTGTATTATTTATTGCAAATTCTATGTATGGCTTTGAAGGGGTAGTCTGGTCCCTTGTGATTGCAGATGCAGTCGCATTTCTTGTTGGTGCAATCATGCTGTTTGTTTTGCGGAACAAACTACAACCTGATTTGGCGAGTTTAGTTGAGTAGAAACAACTTTCTGCAAAGCAGTAATTTGTGAGAATTTAAATAAGGAAACCTTCTCGAAAAAGTAAAAGGCTTTAATTTATGTGAAATTGATAGAAGGATAAAACTAGAAAAAATGAAACCTTTTATTGGGACGCTCGTAAATAATAGAAAGAGAATCCGAAAGAGGAGTTAACATGCAAAAACCTATTGAATTTAAGCTAGCAGTATCACCATTTGAAGCAGCAGATATTATTCTTAATTCACCAAATATAATGGACGATTTACTATATTGGGAAAATCATGTAGTTGGAGACGAAGGAAAACAAATATGTACATTTATATTTGAAAGATATTATTTCCGTACATCTGGAAGGGCAACATTAACAGTTATCCTCGAAAATTTTGATGGCGAAAATAAGGTGAGATGTATGACTTCGGGAAGTGCTGAAAGTTATCAACATTGATTTCGGAGCAAGTAAAAACTTTGTTGGTTGGTTAAAGAATATACTAGCGGAAAACATTTTGAAGGAAACAAATCTGTAAGCAAATAATTTCTCAACTACGATGGCTTACCTTTAAAGGGTGAGCCTTTTCTGATGTGGCAATTTAATGGCAGAAAACCACATTTTTCATTTATATCCCGCCAAGTTGGTCTATAACAGACCAGTTTTCATCATCTCTATTTTATATAATAAAAATATGATGAAAAACTTGAAAACAAACTAATTTTTCAGTGCTAAGTTTCTTCTATTATAGGAGTGTGTAATGATGCAAAAAATAATTTTTTTGGATATTGATGGTACGTTAGTCAATGAAAAAGGGATGATACCAGAATCTGCTAAATTAGCCGTACGAAAGGCGAGAGAGAATGGACATATTATCTATTTATGTACAGGAAGATCAAGAGGAGAAATATTTGATGACATATTAAGTGTTGGCTTTGATGGATTAATTGGAGGCGCTGGTTGTTATATTGAAGTGGAAAAACAAGCATTATTTCATGAAAAATTTAAGAAAACAGACGCCCAGCAAATTTTAGATTTCTTCTACCAAAAAGGAATTGATTTTTATTTAGAAACAAATACTGGATTGTTTGCTAGTGAAAATTGCAAACAAAATGTCTTTGGTTTTATTGAAAAGCTGAAAACTAATAATCCAGATTTTCTTAAGGAAATAGAAAAAGGAATAGTGCCGTTTTATGAAGCTTTAATTGAAGGGGAAGAGTTAATAAGAGAGGACATTAATAAAATTGTCTTCCTTGATTCAGCAACACCAATTGACTCAGTGATGCAAGAATTTGAGGCTAGGTATACAGTTATTCCAAGTACTGTCCCTGTATTTGGCAGCAATAGTGGAGAAATATCTCTGCTTGGGATTAACAAGGCAACTGCTATCGAAAAGGTATTGGCACGTTTAAATATCACGAAAGAAAATGCCTTTGCATATGGCGACAGCTTTAACGATATAGAGATGCTACAATTTGTTCAACATGGGATAGCAATGGGGAATGCACATGAAATAGTAAAAAGCGTGGCAGATGATGTTACAGAAGCGGTAGATGAAAACGGTATTTACAATAGCTTTGAAAAATATGGGCTAATAGGATAATTTGTGACAAGAGTTCTAGGCTTAAAAATCAAATAATAGAAAAGTATGTAATATGCTGAGCATTACGTAATCTCACCAAAATACCTCCTCTGAGTATAGAGGAGGTATTTTATATTAACCCTTTAATAATCCTCATATCGATAGAAACTATTTACAGCGCTTTTTCCTTCTTATCAAAAAGAAACTGCATGAAATATAATAAAGGTGCCTTTAGTAAGTAATAAAAGAAAAATTGAAAATGGTTAATACGTACTAAAGAGAATAGTTTTACCCTTTTAGCGAAGTATGCAAAAGGGAAGGCAAAAAAAGCATGTATCAGTGCACTAAGAAACATGAATTTTTTAAAATTTCCATAACCAAACTTTAGTGTTAAAAAGGAAGTTAAGATGAACGGGCCGATATTATAGGAGAATTCACCAGATAAGTACGAGTTGGGTTTATTGTAAAAAACCCACCATTTTCTTTTTTTTCCTAATAGTCCGTTTAAAATTTCTAACATACCAATGATGATTGTCGCTGGGGAAAATCGTCTTAAATTATTAGCACCAATAAAAGCTACTGATATCCAAGACAGCACAAGCATGCAAATATTAAGGAACTTTTGACTTTTATATGACATGTGTTTGTCCTCACTTTTTTTATTAGCATTCTTTTTTTGAATTCTAAATATTCATCAAAATATTGGAATATGCTTAGTGTTTGCAGCAATTAGCTTTTTTGTGTATGTATATATTATAGGTAATGAAGGATTATTATATATAAGGTGGTAATCAATGATGGTGAAAATTAGTGAACCAAAATCTTTTTTCTATAAAGGAGGTCCGAAAGCAGTTTTATTATTACACTCCTTCACTAGTAATACGGTTGATATGAAAAAGCTTGGGGGCTATCTAAATAGAGAGAATTATACCTGTTATGCTCCTTTGTATAAAGGCCATGGTTATTCAGCAGAACATTTAATGACAACAGCCCCAAAAGATTGGTGGGAAAGTGCAGAAGAGGGCTATAACTTTTTAATAAATGAAGGATATCAGGATATTGCTGTTATTGGGGTGTCTTTAGGTGGGCTCTTGGCCTTAAAAGTCGGCCAAGAAAAGCATGTTACAGGTATAGTTACTATGTCTGTTCCATATAAGACGGAGATTAGTTCTTTAAAAAAACGAGTATTAAATTATGCTAATTATGTAAAACTGCTGCAAGGGAAAGAGAAGCTACAAATTTCGGAGGAGTTAGATAAGTTAGAAGCAATCTCAACTAATAACTTATTAGAATTCAAAGAATGCATTGATTTAATAATGGGAAATTTAGCTCAACTGAATCAACCAATTTCTATATTATATGGATTGCGGGATGACCCATTATATAAAGATAGTGCTAATTATATATATTCCAAAGTATCCTCCTCACATAAAAATATAACAGGCTATGCTGATTCCAAGCATTTAATGACATTAGGACCAGATAAAGACAAAATACATAGTGATATCCTAACATTCCTCGAGCAATTAGAGTGGTAAAATTGTAAAAGAGAAGTAATCAGGAACATAAATTGTTTACTTCTCTTTTCTATTTTTATCACAAAAAGTTCAAATTAATAGTTTCAATCTCCTTATTTGTAGGTAGCCTTAAAAATCCAAAGTCTACACGTCCTTCTTCAATCCAGCTTTCTATTTCTGTATAGTCCCCTAACAGTAATTAAAAATCAATATTGGATAATCTTTTTTAAAAGATTTAATCTTAGGAGGAAGCCAATGAGTTGCTTCACTTGAAAACGTTCCAATTCGAATGATCCCAGATTGAATATGATGCAAGTCCTCTACCTGCATCATTATATTTTCTTGTTCATTACAGATTCGTTTTATATGAGGAAATAACTTTAAGCCATCAGACGTCAAAATATTAGTAGTATGAGCATTTTTAAAAATAAATAATGGTTTAATTTACCGATTTCAGATTAAAAGAATATATTGGTCTATCCCAATGTATTTAAGAAAAAGGCTTAGGACGATTTCTAAGCCTTTTTCTTTTGGAGTTAATTAGATTTATGTTTTAACTATTCTTAAAAGGATTATGATATTCAATAACTAAATAATAAAAAAGAATAATAATTTATTGTAAATCAATAAATTTTGTGGTAAATTCGATTTGTAAATTATTTAGTGAGGTGTAATGTTATGTTAAAACGAGGGTCCACAACCTTTTTGAAGTTAGCTGTATTTTTAATAGGGCTGCCTATATTAGCTCTAGGTGTATTTGGGATATTTTATTTAACGAAGAATCCTGCTAATCCTGATTATGCACACTTGTTATACCCTATGGTCATTATTATGTATATATCAGCAGCGCCATTTTTCCACGCATTGGTTCAGGCATTTCGACTTTTGAGCTTTATCGATAAGAATCATGCGTTTTCTCAAGACTCCGTAAGAGCTTTAAAAGTGATAAAATACTGTGCTGTCATAATTAGCGGTTTGTATGCCATCATGCTTCCATTCGTCTATTTTGTAGCACAGCTAGATGATGCACCTGGCTTAGTTATTATTGGGATGGTTCCTATCTTTGCGTCTATTGTCATCGCGGTGTTTGCGGCGGTTCTTCAAAAGCTTCTAAAAGACGCAATTGACCTTAAAGATGAAAACGAGCATACGATATGAGGTGGATAATATGGCAATCATAATAAACATAGATGTAATGTTAGCAAAAAGAAAAATGAGTGTAACAGAATTATCAGAGAAGGTCGGTATTACGATGGCCAACCTCTCCATACTGAAAAACGGGAAAGCAAAAGCTGTACGTATTACCACTTTAGAAGCGATTTGTAAGGCACTAGATTGCCAACCTGGAGATTTATTAGAATACAGACCGGATAATGATTGATTTCATTTTGGAATAAGGGTGATAGTTTTGAAAGTTATGGAAGAAGCAGCAGAATTACATAGCAACGAATATCACGAAGTTCTTTCTTTAGGATTAGCTTTTGTCTTAAATGGTAAGAGGTTTTCTGTTCTTAATGTAGATGTTGTGGCAAATGTGATCACGTGTGTATCTAAAACAGAAGGATTCACCTATTTCGGTTTTGATGAACTGGAAGAGTTTTTAGAAGAGGGAAGAGCTTATATTGTATTTGATTAAGAATAGTAGAGGTAAGGGAGTTCTATGAGAAGCAAACAACGCTCAAAGATAAAATTTATATGCGCATGTTTCATTGTTCTAATAGGATCTCTGGTTGTAACCGAGACCTTTTCTGTAGAAGATGAAAAGAGGTAGAGGAGATGGACTATGCTAACCCCACCTCTTTAATAGATACATCCTTGCTAAAAAGCTCTTCTCCAAATCAAATGAATGAGGTTGACCTAAAGAAAATGAGTGTTGAGTAATTGGATCAGAAGGACAATAAGGTAGTCTATGGTTATTATTCCTTCCGGATTTATTATGGAAAGTACAGTGGCAGTTTGGCCAGGTATAAGGAGCTTTAAAAGGCTCGGTGTGATGACGCCTCAAAATGTGGAAGTTACATGGGAAGACGATAATATCGCGGTTATAAACGTGTATAAACAATCGGATGAAGGGGATAGAGTGATAAACAAGGCCATACGTTTGGACACATCAGATTAAAGAAACATCGGCATGTTAGCAGCAAAGAATAGGGTTGAATGAGTAAAGCGCAGATACAAAAAAGTAAAATTCAGTATTTAATCGTTTTTAAGATTAGCTATACATATTTAAAAAGGAACTTTTCATTAACAAAAAGGAGGGTTATAAATGAATGTTAAACAAGGTTCTGTCACCTTCTTAAAGGTCGTGGTGTTTCTGGTGGGAATTGCAGTGTTTGCTTTATGTATTTATTGGATGCCTGTATTAACTATTAAAGATTTAAAAGCTCATCCAGGCGGAGATTATACGCTATATCCTCTTTTAGTATGTGCGTATGGAGTCTGTATTACCTTTTCTATTGCACTTTTCCAAGTATATAAGTTATTAACCTATATCGGAAGGGATAACGCTTTTTCCGAGTTAGCTCTAACCTCTTTGAAGAGAATAAAAAAATGTGCATTTACCGCCATTTTCTTTCTGTTATTAATGATAATAAGCTTAAAGGTGATTTCTGCAATAAATGAAGATGATGCTGCAGGTCCTATATCAATATGTTTGATGGGAATTTTAGCAACATGTATCATCACTGCCATTGTGGATGTACTTCAGAAGCCATTAAAACATTTCCTGGATGAAAAATTGGTATAATTTTCTTGCTAATTTCTCTACCAATGAACACAAATATGACAACAGAACTCATTCATCACAAAACTAGAAAGGAGATGTTGCCATGAATATTCCATATTGGGGTTTGATTTTGCAATTCATTTTACCAGTTTGAGTCTGACGGTAAAATTCGCACCATGGGTCTATATCACATCCCAGAACGTCGACAACTACCACCGAAGACTAAAAGATCGGATTAAGCGTTTTAACGGTGTGGCGACCAAATATCTGAACAATTACCTTGCGCGGTTTCAGTAGAGAGCATCCATCATCAGAGAAATGATATGACAGTGAACGACATGATAATAAAGAGAAATTTAATTCCAAATACAGAAACATATGATACCTTAGATTATCCAAATTTACTGTATAAAGGTTATTTCTTTATTCGAGTATCGAATATTCTTTATAGAAGAAAAAATTATGGAGGTGGCTTGATGGGATTTTATTATTTATTATTACTTGTTATCGGAATTGTACTAATTGTAATTGGAGCACTTAAAAAGGATGTGCCTCGTTCAGTTAAAATAGTTATTTTTCTATTTGTAATTGGTATTGTATTTATAGTAATGTCGTTAATATTATTGCTTCCTGGTAGCTCTGACGTTATTGCTGAACTTTTAAAATGGAATAGCTAAGTTTCAATTTTGCTGAGAATTCTATAAAACCAAACATAACTTCCATTTTTGTGGAAGTTATGTTTTTTTTCTATAAATATCAACGTTAAATATTTCAGGAACAAATGACTATTATTCAACTAATAGGGGCCGTGCTTCTTTTAGGCTCTACATTTGTCAGTGAAACAAAACTTACTGGAGTTTTAAAGAAAGGACGAAAAGCTTAGTTAAATAATTGAATATAAAGAGACGATTAACTAGTGATAGTGTGGTGAGTAGAAGAGGCTGGGACAAAACAAAAGATAACCTTTCTAAACACGAATAATAAAATACATCTAAATTGGAAAAATGAAGCACGTGACTAAATAGAATATGGGTATAAAATTAGTTCGTTTCATTGCGCTGCAGCCACTCGCTTTCCGCGGGGAGGAAGCTGAGCCTCCTTGTCTTCGCCTGCGGGGTCTAAAGCGTCCTCTATTTCCCGCAGGAGTCGAGTGTCCTCCGATCCACTCCACTAAGATTTCTAATCATTTGTATTAAAACTGAAGAAACAAAAAAACCGAACCATTTAATCATTAGTGATAAGCTCCCCTATAGGTAGACAGGTTAAAAAATAAAATCTGGATACTATGGGGGAGTATTTTTTATGTCTCGAAAGTTTTACTCTGCAGAAGAAAAATATGAAATAGTGAAGGCGTTTGATGAATCACTTTCTTCACTTAAAGTGGCATCCATTTATAAAGTACATCATGCCACCGTTTTGGAATGGAAATATAAGTTTGATACCTTTGGCTTAGAAGGATTAAAGGAGTCTTCCGCATGGAAAAAATATTCGGAAGAACTAAAGTTATCCGCCATAAAAGAGTATTTGTCCGGTGGTTCTTCGATTCGTGAGGTTTCTAGAATGTATGAAATATCCCATCCCTCTGTCCTCAGAAGTTGGATTAGGAAGTATAATAGTCATAGTGAATTAAAAGATGCGTCACAAGGAAGGACGGGCTCTATGACTAATGAAAGCAAACTAACTTGGGAAGAACGATTACATATTGTACTTGATTGCTTGGGGAACGGAAAAAATTATCAAGAAGCAGCGGATACGTATCAAGTTTCTTATCAACAAGTTTATCACTGGGTAAAGAAGTATGAAGATGGCGGAGAAGAAGCGTTGAAAGATAGACGTGGTAAAAGGAAAGAGGAATCAAAGCTAACTCCAGAAGAAAAATTCAAGCTTCAAATGAAAAAGCTAGAAAGAGAAAATGAACGGTTACGTGCGGAGAATTTGTATTTAAAAAAGTTGGAGGAGATAGAAAGGAGGAGAAAATAAAGCCTATCCGATTCGAGGATAAATATATCGCTATCCAGGAGCTTCACAGGGAAGAAAACATAAGTATTTCTTTACTTTGTGAAATAGTCAAAATAGCACGATCCGCCTATTATAAATGGCTGAATCGTCTCCCTACTTCCCAGGATTTACTGAATGAAAAAATCATAAAAGAAATGAAGATTCTTCATGAAAAAGTGGATAGTACCTTCGGTTATCGTCAGATGACGCTTCACATGAATAGACAGTTTAAAGAGAAACTTAATCATAAAAGAATCTATCGACTAATGAAAGTGGCTGGCTTACGCTCGATTATCCGCATCAAGAAGAAACGTTATAAACACTTTACTCCTAAACAGGTGGCGGAAAATAGACTAAATCGAGAATTTACTGCGGAAAAACCAAATGAAAAATGGGTTACAGATGTAACGGAATTTAAGTATGGCCAATCAAGGAAGGCTTATTTAAGTGCGATTCGTGACCTTTATGATGGCTCCATTGTAAGTTTTGTTATAGGACATTCCAATAATAATAGACTTGTATTTAAGACGCTAGACCAAGCAACTGCACTATTATTAGAGGAGGAACATCCACTTATCCATAGTGATCGTGGGTATCAATATACCTCCAAAGGATTTAAGCAAAGGATAGATGCGGCGAAAATGACGCAGAGTATGTCAAGAGTTGGTCGATGTATTGATAATGGACCGATGGAATCTTTTTGGGGAACACTGAAATGTGAGAAGTATTATATACATAAATATAAGACATTTGAGGAACTTGAACATGCGATAGAGGAGTATATTCATTTTTATAATTATGAAAGATATCAAAAACGATTAAACGGCTTAAGCCCTATGGAATATAGAGCTCAAGCTGTTTAAATCTTTTTTATTATTTCAACTGTCTACTTGACAGGGGGCATTTCATAGTTGATTAAATGGTTCGGTTTTTAAATAGATTCACATACTTATGTACCAGCCTCTTTTTTATTTTTTCTGAAACGAATCGGACAGGATAGTGTACGGATTTTTTTCTGAAGCTATAATACCAGTAGATATTATAGCTTGAGAGGCACCTTATTTACATTTTTTCAAGTGTATATTGTATCCTCAGTAGAAAGATATTCGAGTTGTATAAAATTTACAATATTGGATATATATATTGACTGCCGGTATATATTCATGTATATTATGGATGTCGATATATCGTAGGTCAATATATAGAAGAAAAGGTGATTCCTGTTAATCCATTATCAGAATCTACATATTTAATTTTATTAGCCCTTTACCAAGGGCCACTTCATGGTTACGGTATTATTAAAGAAATTGAAAATACCAGTGAAGGCACGTATATTATTGCACCTGGGACCCTTTATGGAGTATTAAAAAATTTAGAAAAACAAGAGTTGATAGAAACAGTAGCTTTAGAAAAGGAAAAACGTAAGAAGAAAACATATTGTATTACGTTTAAAGGAAAAGGTGTACTTCATTCCGAGTATGAGAGATATATTAGAATGATTAATTACTCAAAGATAATCATTCAAGGAAGGGATGGAAAAGGTGAAAAATAATGCTATTAAAAAGGTAACAAAACGTTTTTCGGATTTTTCAAAAGAAGAAGAATGGTTACAGAGTATGTTAAGTGAAGGTTGGATACTTAAAAGTTATGATTCTGAGGATGTTGATGACTGTCAATATATTTTCGAACATGCACAAAGTGAAAATCTTGAAAATATATTTTATAAAATTGACTTTCAAAATTTTAATAAAAAGGAAGAATTTGAGGAGTATAAAGAGATTTTTCAAGATTCTGGTTGGACCATACTTTCAAAAAGTAAGTGGTACTCCAAGCATATTTTTTATAGAACCTCTACAAATGCACAAGTCGATATTTTTTCTGACCAGGAATCATATAGAGAGAGAGAAAAACGGAAAATGACTTCACTTCTTTTATATACAGGTTTGGCTTTTATTGGTTTTATAATTTTTATTTTTTTATGGATAATCTTTGAATATGCTTATTTTGGGGTATCTGGACTTTTCCTTTTATACGTCAGTATTAAATATTCAATTGATTACTTCAGTCACAGAAAAGCGTTAAAGTCAATTTTTTAAATTTAATTACGCGCAAGGATTGGAGACTGCCCATAAATAAATGCAAGAATATATCATCTTTTAGAAACAAGTAAATGGTGAAAAATAAAATAAAGAGTACATAAATATATTAAACTAGTAAGCTCATTTTTCTTTATTAATGAGGGAATTAATTTTCATATATTCCACTAAGATATCTAATCATTTGTATTAAAACTAAAAAAAACAAAAAAACCGAACTATTTAATCATTAGTTGATTAAGTGGTTCGGTTTTTACGCAGATTTACATACTTATGTCCCAGCCTCTTTTTAATTAGGGGGCATTCCTGTAATATATAAACTTTTAAAATATGTTTGTACAGAGAGATGCAATTTAAACTATTAGAGCGTTAGAAAACAATAAATTCATATGATGCATTTAGTGCAATTAATCTCTCAAAACATAGGAATTTTAACTCTAAAAATAATATCTGTCCGTTTGTTTAAAAAGGGAAATCTAATTGAACGTTTATTTGTACAGATAGCAGCAAGTAAATAATGATATGATTGCTATAAACATAATTGATTAAAATTACTAGAAAGAGGGAAGTTTATAATGTTTTTTAAAAAACGAAAGTTTCCAAGAGACGAAGATGGAGATGTACTACATGCGCTAGATAAATATGGCTGTGATTTTAGTGTAGAACAGACAGTGGAATTTGTTATTGATGTTACGAATGAGAGTTCTGGCAAACAAGTTCTTGGAGCGTTAAAGATGGAAGGGTACAGAGGTGAATTGGATCATGATGAAGAAGAAGAGCTGTGGACAGTTTACTGTTTCATTGACATGATGCTTACTTATGAAGGTATTGTTAAGATACAAAACAAATTAAGAGATTTGGTTACTCCGTTAGATGGAGAAATCGACGGTTGGGGTGTTGGGCTGGAGGAATAATGAAACAAGGAAATGAAGGACTATAAATAAATATAAACTTTTATTATTTCAACGTAAAAGGCGTGATTATCTTCTTCGCTCAGACAAAGAAGACCTTCTTTTGAATAAAGGTCTTTTTACACATATTGTCGTTACCCAATGTTTACCGAGAAAAATGCAACATAACCTAAGATCATAAAAAGCTGAAGAATAAGTCCAATGATACTACAAACTAAACCTGCGGTTGCTAAGCCAGCACCACTTTCCTTCATTTTATTAATCTGTTTTACAGCTTTTCTTGAAAAAACAATCCCAATAATGCCAAAGATTAAACCGATAAATGGAATCAATAATGATAAGATACCGAATGTTAATGATATTACTGAACTATTGTTTGCTTTGTTGTATCCCGTCATTTTAATCCTCCTTTTTTTCTTTTATTAGGTATTTACGATTTGAGTTGTAAAAGGTTGCATGCAAATTTTTTTGATACAGCTATCGGCATATTTTTTTATACTTTTGAAATCAAGATTTGGCAATAGGAGACAATACAGAACGCTAACTACAACCTAAATAAGAAGAACCAAAGATTACTGTGAGGAGATATAGAGGAACTAGTTAAAATCTGTGTTATGTTTATACTCAGTAAACTAATGTATTGCTATACAATAGTGGTTAAATAATGCGATTAAAATTATTACAATAAAGCAGCCACATGCTTCATATGAAGATGTTTAATTCTAAAATGAAAAAAAGACTCGAATTTAGGTTTATTTTTCTTTCGTTTGGGTATTTAATCCTAGAATTATTTGAAATTTACTTTGGGGAAAATTTGAATCAATGAGGTGTTTTATGGATGATAAAATGGAAGAGCATACATACAAAGCAAAAGTTAAAAGTAAGGATATAACGTGGGATTATAAAAAAGGATTATTAAATTTACAAGGCGAGTCTACACTCTTAATGTGGGATTCTGCAATTGAATTGTTCTTAAGAACGATCGATGAAGTTTCTGGAAAAGATGCTTCGAAAACTGTTTATGAAGCAACCGGATATCGTATGGGTCATTTGGTATGTTCCTATTATAAAGACAGAAGCAATTTAGAGGACATTATAAATGATTATTCTGAGATTTATAAAACAGCTGGTTGGGGAAATTTTAAGATAATACATTTTTCTAATGAGGAAAATAAAATTATTATTCAAATAACAAACAGTTGGGAGAAAAGAATTTTCAAGGATTCCAATGAAAATCATGTATCCACTTTCATACCTAGTTTTTGGGCAGGGATTTTCGGAGGATTTTTAGGATGTGATATGTGGTATGAAGTCAAAAATAGTGAAGCAACGGAAGCGGATTATAAGGAAATAATTGAGATTTTCCCTTCGAGTATTACTCCTCAAAAAAATATTCACGATTTTGCACGTCAAAAAGAAACACAAAGTATCCAAGCATTGGAGGAAAAAGTAAACGAACATACGGCAGAACTATCTAACTTAGTGAAAGAATTATCTTCACCTATTATTCCGATACTAGAAGGAATTCTTGTTGTTCCTTTAATTGGCAAGTACTCTGAGCAACGAGCTTCTGATTTACTTGAAGATGCATTAACTGAGATTTCTAGACAAAAGGCAAGATACCTTTTAATCGATGTAACGGGTATTCACAATATTGATGAGTTTTTAATTTATGGTATCCAGAAATTAATCCAAGCTTGTCGATTACTAGGAGCTGAATGTTTTATAGTTGGAATTTCCTCCAATCTAGCAATGCAAATTCTGAACTCAGAATATAGCGGATCGGATGTTCAAACGTTCGCAACATTACAACAAGGAGTTCGTTATGCAATTGAATTAACTGGTTATGAATTAGTTAGGAAAAAAAGCTAATAAACATTCTGTTTGGTAATTCTTAATCATTTTGCTTAGTATTTGTATCTGCATCCAGTATGATTTCCTTTAATTTAGAAATAGAACAAACAACTAAGGCTTTCCTTTCATTTAAGGAGAGCCTTTATATATAGTTTAATCCTGTTAATACAAGCAGGTCATATTAATAATTATATATGTTACAATCAAGGTGGTTTTGTGGAAAAAAGCAAATCGGTAATAATCGAAAATAAATTACCTTTTTAGTAGGTGCTTAGTGATGTTTTTTAGAAGGAAAACATTTTATGTTTGCTCTGTTTGTGGTTTTGCCAGATTGCCACGGCCTCTGTATAAAAACGGAATCCCTAATGTTAGCCTTATTTGTCGTTGTTGTGGATTTCAACCTGGCTATGACGATACTGAATTGGGCTATACATTTGAAGCCTAACGAAATGAGTGGATACAAAACGGCGCGGAATGGTTTAGAGAAGAAGAAAAGCCAGAGTGTTGGGATTTAGATAAACAATTGGAAAATATAAACGTTTTTTAATAAAAGGATCTTTGAAGCTGAAAAAAGAAGCAAGAAAAAAGTTCCTTGCTTCTTTTTGTCCATTCAGATTTAGATAGAAGTAAAGCCGCCGTCTATAGATACTACTGTACCGTTAATATAATTCGCTTTATCACCTAAAAGGAACGTAACGAGTTCTGCCACTTCTTCAGGTTCGCCAAGGCGTTTTTGCGGAATGGCTTCTACAACCGCTTTTACATTTTCAGGATTCTTTTGGCGATATTCTTTCACCATCGGCGTTTCGATTGTACCAGGTGCGATGGCGTTACAACGTATCCCTTGCTCTGCATATTCGGCAGCAATCGTTTTCGTTATGCCGACAATGCCGTGCTTTGTTGCAGAATAAGTACCCACAGTAGCTTGTCCTACAACTCCTGCAGTAGACGATGTATTAACAATGGAACCACCACCGTTTTCGAGCATTACTTCTGTTACATATTTTATACCGTATAATGCACCTAATAAATTAATACCGACTACTTGTTGAATTTGTTCAATTGTATTATCCAAAAATTTTACGCCTGGGCCAGATATTCCGGCATTATTGTAGAACATATCAATCGTCCCGAATTCTTCGACTGTTCTATCTACGTAATTTTTTACATCCTCTGCCTTGCTAACATCTGCCTGAACAAAGATTGCTTTTGCCCCTTTTTCTTTAATTAGGCTTACTGTATCATTTCCGGCTTTTTCGGAAATGTCCACAACTGTTATGGAGACACCAGAATCTGCTAATTTTAACGCTACCGCTTGACCTAATCCGCTTCCGCCACCTGTAATAATAGCTACTTTATTTTGACTCATATTAAATCCCCCTATTACAAAAAAGTTCGCTTACCTAAATATTATAGAATTAATAATTTTTTCGTTCAAGAATGGAGTATTCTGATTTCAAAATAATTTATAGTATTCACTCAATTATGTAACAAATTAATGCTAAAAATGGTGTTAATGCATTAGGACAGGGAAATGATTCATGCCTAACGGAGAATTCTCCATAGCTGTAAGAGGTAGCTAATAAGTATTCAATGAAAATTTATAAACAAGGTCATATAAACTAGCTGTTTTTTCATACACATACAATATTATGGAGGTGGAAAAATGGCAAGAGTTGCATTTAGAGATGCTGACGTTGACTTAATGGCGAGAATGATGAGAGCGGAAGCTGAGGGTGAAGGAAACCAAGGAATGCTTTATGTTGGAAATGTAATAGTGAACCGACTTGTAGCAAATTGTATTGACTTTAAAGATTTAAGAACGATTGAACAAGTCATTTTTCAAGTACAAGGGGGAAATTACTCGTTTGAAGCAGTGCAAAAAGGCAATGTATTTTATCAAAGGGCAAGAGATTCAGAAAGGAGATTAGCACGGCAAAATTTGAAGTTTTGGAGAAATCACCCAGCGAAATTTGCTTTATGGTACTTTAACCCAAGTGGTGATTGTCCTCAAACATGGTACAATCAACCTTTTACAGGTCAATTTAAACAACATTGCTTTTATGAACCTGCACCAGGTACATGTGATAGTGTTTATAGAGGATGAGAAGATAATAAAAAGCTGAAAACATGCAGACTATTCTTTGCATGTTTTCAGCTTTTTTACTTTCGTAGTATTTATATTTGGTTCGTAATGTTATAGCAGTCTTACTAGTTTCACAATTGACAGTATAATAACCTCCTATTTTGATGAACCTGCAGTGGACGAAGATGTACAATTTGTTTTAGATTACGATACATTTTATAAGTATCTATTAGAAGATTGCGAGCTGTATTTGGAGAAGTATCCTAATGACCGTAGTCGTGTAGAAGAGTTATTAGGGGAAACAAGAGGAAAATTTAATATTAAAGTGGATAAGTAATTTACTATGAGCAGTTTCAACCTGGTGGGATGCCAATACAAAGTTCAGGGTTAGTCGGTGGGCACAAACGTTAGCAAAATACTTCTAAATGAAAGTCTTTTGTACGACAATCAACAATTAAAATAATAATCACTTCCGCTTCTGGTGCCATTACATCCTCTTTCTCAGCAACTGGAGTTCTATGCTTTAGCACACTTACTCTTCTTTTCATCGCATTTATTATAAGAGATTATACAATATTTAACTGAAAAAAAATAATGCTATTAAAATAGTTATGGATTTTTATGTATGGATAGTAATAGATTATTAGTTACTATAAAGAGGTGTTTGGCGATTTACTATTGAACGGAAGTGGTCAGGTCACTTAAAGAGATAGACAAGTATTAAAAAAATAGCTGCCAAACGGCAGCTGCTTTTTTTAATACTTATGGTCGGAATCCTCTTTAAGTTTACCTGTTGTTTCCTGTACTTTACCTTTGACTTTATCCTTTTTACCATCAGCTTGCATACTCTTATCGCCTTTTGCGTTACCAATCTGATCTTTCACTTCACCTTTTACTTTAGATACTCCACTTTTTACTTTATCCGCAACACTTTGTTTATTTTCTGCCATTGTTATACACTCCTTTTAACTTGTTATATTAATTTGTACCCGGTTCATTATTCCGTTAAACGTTCATTTAATAGATTAAGCTTTCAAGGGAGCTGAATCTAGTACGCTAAAAAATATAAAACTGGTAATAAATAGAACAGTTGCTGATAGTAGTGCTTGCATCTGTTATCAGAATTTATTTGTAGACACATTAATAATATAGGAAACACCATTGATAAATATGAAAATTAAAAGTTGTAAAAATCCATAAATGAAAACAATTAAAAATAAATCAAAGTATGGTTCGCCAGGTGGAGAATCACTTAGACTATCTAATAATAAAGCTTCTATAACATAAAAAATAACAGTGGAACAAAAAAATCCTATGTAAATACTTAACCAATGTTGGTAAAGGTCGAGCTTTATTTTACTCAATCTTATTAAGGTATTTATAGGCAAAAAAATTAATGCAGTGAAGCCAAGGTGAAAAGGCAAAATGGATAATTTGGTGTGCATTAATAAAAATTGGCTTAACCAAATAATCACGGTATTGATTAATACGATTTTTAGTGGATTTCCCTTAATTAACGACAATCTGCACATACCTCCTTAATAAAAAATAGTGAATCATAAGTTCTGGATGGGAAAATATACATTTTTTTGATAAAATTACATATGAAGAGAGAGGGGAATGTGATTTTGAATGACAAAAATCTATCGAGAATAAATCCTTTAGCTTTAACGGTTTCCTTAGTTATTGCTGCATTTCTAGTTCTCGTGCTGTCAAGGTTAATCCCAAACGTAAACTTGTGGATTGTTATTGCCATTTACTTTCTGATCGATATTGGGTTTATTGTTGCGATGGTAATTGGAATAAGAACGAAAATTAAACCTGTTGTCATTTTTAGTATTTTGGCTAATTCTGTCTTTTTTGTTTTCATGACAGGCTTTGTTTTATTACTGCTATTAGCACTGGGCATTTCTGAACCGTAAGCATACTTATAAAAGAAGACAAAGACAAAGACAAAGAAGAAAGCATGATTTATTTCTTCTTTGTCTTTTTTATACGGCGATATAGGAGTATGAGGATGATGGTAAATAAGACGGTAATTCGGATAAGGCCAGGAGTAAACTTTAAAAGCCATATGCTCACTATTATTGTCGCTAATGTTAAATACTCTAAGTAGCGTTTTCTTTCTAGTTTCTTTTTATTTCCTATAACAATGATATATGCTATTGGTGGTACTAAAAAGCAAATAATAAAAAGTGCTTTTTCCCTCAAGTACCAAGGTAGAGGTGATGGTATCATTTTTCTGCCACCCCATTAACTAGAATTTCCGCCATTTTCCCTCGAAGGACGCCCATGCACTCATTTTTGCAGCGGCAAGCAATTATTTCTTCAGCAAAACGAAATATTCCACAAGCCATTTTCATTACTAACAGCTCCTTTTTCTTTACTATTACATTATTTGTAAAAACATACAAGCTGTTTTTATGAGGAGAAACGGTCTTGTTTTTCTTCTATTTATATATAACTGAAAAAGTATTACACTAGAACAAATATGGAGTTTAGGGAGTGGTTATATGCTTTCGGTGGAAATAAGAAGGCCGCAAATATCGGATAAGGAAGAACTATTTGCTTTTTTTGATTTTGTTCTGAAAGATACATTTATCATAAATGGTTTAGAGGAGCTTACTGAGGATTATGAGCAGGAATGTAAGGAAAAGCGGGAGCATCTTTCAGCGGATTTTGCGAGCGGCGGGATAGAGAGACATTTTTTAACTGCAGTGGACAAACAGAGTGGGAATTTACTTGGCTGCATTGCATATGGGCCAGCAAGCTCCCTTATTGTAATGGAAACAAATGGAGCATTAGCCGGTTATATGGAGATTGGTACTGCATTTGTTCATCCTAATTACCAAAATAAAGGGATTGGCACAATGCTACTTAACGCCATTATCCGTACTTTGGAAATAAGAGAAATTCATCACTATTGTTTAGACAGCGGCTATGCAATCGCTCAAAAAATCTGGACGAAAAAACTCGGCGAACCTGACTATTTGTTAAAGGATTATTGGGGGAATGGCGCACATCATATGATTTGGAAGCGAAGTATAGAACGAGTGTAAACCTATACTGCTTTTACAGCTCAAATACAGACTGCAAATAGATTTGCTCGGAATAAAGTTTACATTCGGTGTAAAGCGACTCGCCAAAAACTTTCGTTCATTTCTAAGGAACAAATTTTGGGTTTTTTTAATGTACTTAGCATATTAGCGATAGGCTCTATACCATATCCATTTGTATAAAGCCAAATCAAGTACAAACCATTTTAATAAAATAAGGTAGAAAAGCCTTGTGAATTTCCCGGGGAATGGTAAAATATAGTATCAAAAAACGCCTTTTCCAAAAGAAAAGGCGTTTTTATATAGTGTACTTCTACGAATAGAAGCAATATAGGTAAGCTATTAGGACTTGGCGGGATTTGAACCCGCAAGATACACAAGCTGCTTCTCTGTTGGAACAACTCGGTTGCTCTATTCTTTGAGCTACAAGTCCTAATAATAGTATGAGGAATTAAAATATTTTTATTCTGCTTTTACAAAAATATTTTTTGGTTAGATTCTGCCAAAATGCAATCGCAATATATTTTAACTATCCTCTTTATTATGTTGATTATAGAGAATTTTTGTGTTTTTGTTAAAGACAATATGAATTAGCTTTCGCTCGGTTATTTCCTGTTTCAGCATTGTAATAAATTCCATGTCTAGTTTTAAACGCTGTGCATGTCTATAGGCAAATAGCAAGGATTTATCACTAAGGAGTCTTAAGGAAGACATACTAAACACCTCCTGTAGCATTATACACTCCATTATTTCCCTACTGCTTGTCTGCTTAAACATCATTACAAAAATTTATGGGGGCATTTTTGCAAAAAAAAGAGCTCAATAAAGGCTCTATACTTTTAAGGACGTTTTCTAAGCTTCCCGCAAGTTTTACACTTGTCATTGTAATAATCAAATTTGTGGTACCTGCGAAAATAGCAAATAAAAGATTTAATCATAGAAATCCTCCTCAAAAATATTTTTGAGTATGTCTAGGCTTGTCTACTTTTATTGTAGCTTTTACTTCTAAAGAGAATAAGGTATATTTTTCCTGTATTAATAAAATGTTTTTGGGTTTAAAGTACTAAAGTATTTCATTCACTTCTATTGAAAAAAAAGGGGAATAGCTGGATGTGTCGAATTAACTAATTTAGGAGGTGTTTACTATACTAAAAGAGAATTCTTTTATCAATGAAATGAAAGTATTAGCCAAAGCTCAATCTGAAGCGAAGGCTAAGTCCATTTTAATTATGAAACAGCTCCAAAGTGATTCAGCAAATAAAAGCTTACACCAGGAATTACATAAGCTAAGAATGAAAAGCTATGAATTGCATAATGAAGAAAGAGACTTACTAGTAAGCTTTAGAGAGTATATGAATGTTATTGGCATCCGTTAAGATGCTTTTTTTGTGCAAATAGAAGAAGGGAGCTGATCCTTCAGCTCCCTTTCTGGTTGTTATCGTTTTTATTATCTTTGCGCTGTGTTAATGTGACATCCTTTTGCAGCTAGGACATGAAATTTCGTGTTCTTGTTTGAATTCAATGCGCTTAAAATCTCGTTTTTCAAGAGTAGCATATGGGTTGTACTTGGACCCGCACATGCAATATTGCCTATCTTTTACGATATGACGAAGACTGGTTTTTTCATTCAAAACAGTTGGATAAAACATACTTTTCCTCTTTTCTAATTTATTAAGGCAATTAGACAGGAAATGTGTTGTTTTTTATAGGCTTTTGCGTCGGAGTTAGCTAATTGTAACTCCATAAACAAAATAAAAGCCTCACATTCTTTATCTGCAACCCGGCTGCCATTGCTTTTGCTTTAGGCCCGTGGCTTTGCGTCTTTTACTTTCGTAAAATTTGCCCAAGTAAATTTTATATCATTATTCAAAAAATTGTCAAGGAGTATGCCAGTTGGTTCGATGTGAAAAATGGGTCTTTTTTAGCGGTATTTTCGGTTGTGTAATTTTTACTTTTTTTGATGTGGTAATAATGACTCATTTTTATGTTGGTGCATGCTTTTCAGCTTTTGCTTCCAAACGGCAAATAAATTTATAGTATTTGATTAAAATGATAAACAAAAATGGATCTAGCAGGATGGAGTACCAAATTCGCCACCAGCCATAATGAAAATAGCCCCATGGCTCTGGAATTAATGTCAACAGCTCGTAAAGGACGATCGCACATACCCATATGGCGATATAGATAGCTTTTGTTTTAACCTTTTTTTTGAATGGATAATAATTCAAGAAAATAATGTTTACCGGCGGCACCAACAAAAAAAGCTGTGGGATTGCCATCCAGTCTATTCCTTTTGATAAATACCAATAAGCATGGTATTTCAAATCAATATACACATCAAAAACGAGCTGCAATACTATTGTAAACATCCATATATGCAAAATTTGGTTTCCTGTTAAACGCTTTTTCATAAAAAAGGTGACAGCATTAAAAATAATAATGGCAGCTAGCATCCCAATCATAAATGACTCCTTGTTGATGAAGATATTCTTATATTTTCCTATTCCTAGAAGAATATCCCTCAAGGGGTGTGTTTGTTGTTAGCTTGGTTTTAATCATCTCTTAGCAGTTCATTCAGCATTTTTTCCCGATGCTGTAAAAAGTATTTTGTGAGTCGATAATTGTCTGTTTGTTCATATTGTGTTTCTGTTATTGCGCCACCATCAAAGTTCAAGATAGAAGCATTCGGATAGCCTAACAGGATAGGGGAATGTGTGGCAATGATAAACTGGCAGTCCTCATATTCCACCAAATCATGCAAAATACGGATAAATGTTAATTGTCTTTGCGGAGAGAGGGCTGCTTCTGGTTCGTCCAGCAAATAAATCGCTTGCCCATTGAATCGATGCTGAAAAAGCGATAAAAAGGATTCACCGTGTGATTGCTGCAACAGAGACTTGCCGCCGTATGCCCGGTAGTCTGTGCGTGTGAATGGATCCTTTTCCAGCTCATCCTGAAGTGTTGCAAAGTGATAAAAGGATTCAGCTCGCAGAAAAAAGCCATTTGTAATTTTAGGCATCCAAGATAAACGAATATAGTCACCTAAATCAGAGTGAGAAGAATGAACTTCGTAATAATTGTTTTTTCCGCCTCCTGCCGTATGAAAACCGCATTTATCGGCAACAGCCTCAAGCAGTGTTGACTTTCCCGAACCGTTCTCTCCAATAAAGAACGTCACCTTATTTGTCAATTCCAATTCCCGCAAGCCTTTAATGGCTGGAATGGAAAAGGGGTAGCTGCTTACTTGCGGTATGTCATCTTTAAGGAGGGTTATTTTTTTTAGAAACATGTAAATTCCCCTTTCAAGAGCCTTCCGTAACCTGTAAGTATATTCGATAAGCAAATTGGCAAATCCTCTATTTTTTATGGCCGCCAAGAAGCTTGGCTCGATGTCTGGCAGTGCCGCCAGAAGTGTACGAAACAGCACGAAGCAGGGAGGCGGAACCGTAACGGTTGCGGATGCCGTCAACTACATAGCCGATTTTTCTTTTTTTCCAGCTATTTGTATCGAATAAATCGAGCTGAACCTCATCGTCTCTTTCCAATTTTCCTATAGACAGAGAGATTTGCCGCACTGTTTGCCCATGATAATTCTCGCGCATCAGCTCGAGGCAGACACGGTAAATATCCATCGTAATATTTGTTGGGTTCTCAATCGTTCTCGACCGATGGAAGCCGCCGCCGAATTCCTCTTTGCTGTAGGAGAGGCCAAAGCTGATTGTTCTGCCTGCGTGATGATGGGCTCTAGCTCTTTTGGCAACCTCCTCGCACATTTCAAGGATGACCGATTTAATTTCCTTCTCGTCCTTATAGTCGCGAAGCAGTATTTGGCTTTTTCCATAGCTGATCTGCCCCTGCATAATTGGTGCACCGACTTCTGATAAGTCAATTCCCCATGCATGGTGATACAGCTGGTTGCCCATTATCCCGAATTTTTTCTCCAAAAGGGACAGGTCGTAGCGAGCAAGCTGGCCGACAGAAAATATCCCCATGCTGTGCAGTGTTTTTTCCACTTGTCGACCGATTCCCCACATTTCCCGCAATGGAGAAAGGGGCCACAGCTTTGCGGGAATATCGTCATACGACCAGCTTGCGATGCCGTTGGCCGTTTTTTTTGCAGCCAAGTCGAGGCACAGCTTTGCCATCAGCATGTTTGGGCCAATGCCGATTGTGGATGGTAAGCCGAAGTCTAAAAGGATATCCCGCTGAATTTGGTCTGCAATTTCCTCTGGTGTGCCCCAAACCTTCTCAAGACCGCTTACATCAAGAAAGCTTTCATCGACAGAATAGGTGTGGACGGCTGATGGAGGGACATACCGGAAGAACAGCTTGGTAATTTCCGTTGAGACACGGACAAACAAGCCCATTTTCGGATTATGAATGCTAATTCTCGGATCATCTGGTATCTCAAAAAGCCTGGAGCCTGTTTTAATTTTAAAATCACGCTTCATAGCCGGAGATGCTGCAAGGACAACACTGCCTGTTCGATCTGTATTGCCGACGACAGCAAGATGGCATGTAAGAGGGTCCAAGCCTTCATGGACGGCGATAATGCTTGCGTAAAAGCTTTTCATATCTACACAAAGAATGGAGCGATCTGGAAATTGAGAATAGTCGAACATCATGCAGCACCTCCTTGTTAATCTTTTTGAATGTTTACTAAGCTGCGAAAAGGAATAGAATGTAGACCGTCTTTAGTATCCTGTATGCGAATTTCCTGCTTCAGCTTGTCAATATATACAACATGGCCGCTGATATGGAAAATCTCACCGTTTTTAAACATTTCGCACTCAAGCACCCATCCGTATTCCAGGCTTTCTAAAATGAGCATTTCCATTTCGCGAATTTGATCCTCATCCAGGACGGGCTGAGTTATTTTTTTGTCTTCCTTCAGTGCGTCTTTAATGCTTTGCACATGCTCTGGCAGCATCATTGCCGTCCATTTAATGGCCCCTCTGTCTCGTATCATGAAAATCATCTCCTTATAGTATTTAATATATCAGAACAAACGTTCGTAATCAAGAAGGGTTCAAAAAAAAGTCCTATTTGTAATATTAGGAAAGCGGAAAAAAACATGCAGACAATAGAAAAAGTGGTATTATAAAATAAATTTTATGCATCCAAAACAACTAACATAAATAAAAAAAGAGGTGCAATTAAAAGATTTATATCAGCGAAGTGATGTTATCTATTTTACATATTGTAAGACGTAAAGCGCATTCTATATTATTTCTACCTATAGTCAACCTCGGCAGGGGACCATGTTGAATTTATTATAAAAGGATTAGAGAACGAGACGAAGTTTTAGCGCTTTATGAGGGAGCTGAAATTTTTTTAGTTTATATGGATTTGAAGCTTACCACTAGCTTAAGCTGTTCCGTTAATTCCTTTAATAAATTAAAATATCGCATGATTCGTTGCTGCAGGCGAAGCTTCGACAGGAAGGAAAATAGAAAAGGCGAAAAGATGAAAAAAAACCTGCTTTTTTTGCCAAAATCAGTAGAAATTTGCAGAGGGGATCTTATTGACGGATTAAAAAGAAAGCGTTATCATTAACTTGCATTTAAACAAAAAAACCTTACCTGCAAACATGCTCATCTAGAATTCTTACTCAATTACTGCCTCTCCTTTTTTTAGTTTTTTTCGTGTACGTACACAGTGCCTTCACTATTTATTTCACTCTTATTTTTCTAGCATAATGTAAACGCTATCAAACTTTGTTGTATCTGCTGAGCGCACATGGACTTTTTCGTGTACGTTCACAATTACATAAACTTTTAAAGCTATTTTCATAAAAGGAGGTAAAACGAAAAGATAACGGTAGTTTTAGTGACGAAAAAATTTTCTATTGGGGGAAAACAAGATGAAAAGATTAGGTTATGGTTTTCTGGCTGCATCACTCGCCGCTCTTGTTTTAGCAGGCTGTTCAGACAAAGAGGAAAAGGCAGCCGTCACAAAGGATGGGAAGCCGCAGCTTACAGCACTCATAACAAAGCATCCATTAACACAGGATGTTAATAAAATTGAATGGCTCAAGGAAATAGAGGACCGTCTTGGGATTGATATTAAGTGGCAGGAAGTTTCGGCAGATTGGGATCAAAAGAAAGGGGCTTTGCTTGCTGGTGGTGATGTGCCTGATTTAATTATTGGTCCTAATGCCATTACAGATGCAGATTATGTGCAATTTCCAGGATTGTTTGAGGATTTGTCTGATGATGTTGATTCAAGTCTTCCAAATGTCCAGGCGATGTTTGATGCAAAGCCGGAAACAAAAGCAATTGCGACACAGCTTGACGGCCAGATATACGGCCTGCCTAAATACCAGAGATTTTGGCCTGGAACAGCTACAAGACAATTCATCAACCAAGAATGGCTTGATAATCTTGGCTTGAAAATGCCGACAAACTGGGATGAGCTATATACAGTTCTTAAAGCATTCAAGGATGAGGATGCAAACGGAAACGGAGACAAAAATGACGAAATTCCAATGGACTTTTCACCAACGGGCACAATCGGCTTTGGCTTCTTCCAGCCAACTGTCCTGTTAGGAAGCTTCGGCATCACACTGACTGATGCGAGCGGTTCAGGCTACTATGTGGAGGATGGGCAGGTCAAAAACTTCCTAACAGATGAGCGCTATAAAGAGCTTGTCGAGTTTTTGCATAAATGCTACGCAGAGGGCTTGATTAATAAAGAAGTATTTACACAGGACTACACGAAATACCAATCATTAGCTAGAGGCGAAAAAGACACTGCGAAGGTCGGCTATACCTTTGGCTGGGAAGTGACAGACAGATTCGGCAATGAGCTTGCACCACAATATGCTTCCATGGCGCCACTGCAAGTGACAGCAGGAGATGATGTTCAAGTCTCATGGGATTATGACTATAATGGCTTAAACTATGGTGTCAATATGATCACATTATCTGCACAGTCCCAAAATAAAGAAGCCGCATTAAAATTCATCAATGAATTATACGATCCTAAGGTGAGCATGCAAGTGCTATTCGGCTCGATTGGAACAAATATTGAAGAAAATGCAGATGGCAGCTTCAAAGTATTGCCGCCAAAAGATGAAAACATGGACCCAGGAACATGGAAATGGACAACAACATGGGCTGATAACGGACCAATGTATGTATCGGACGATTTGAAGCTAGAGCTTGGAACAGATATGCAGTCTGTCGGCAAACAAACAGAACCACTGCAAGAAGCGTTAGATGCCATTGATGTAGAAAATGATGTTCTTCCGAGCATGTTCATTAAATACAGCAAGGAAGATAACTCGAAGCTTAGCTTAAATAACACTAACTTAATGAACCTTGCCTTAGCGAAATACTCGCAATGGATTACAAAAGGCGGAGTTGATAAAGAGTGGGATGCATATTTAGAGAATGCCGAAAAAACAGGGTTGCCTGAAAACATCAAAATCATGCAGAAATATTATGATGACTACAAAAAGAACCAATAAGTAACCATAAATGATGAAGGATGCAATTTGAGCATAATCCTCAAAATTGCATCCTTTTAAAAGGGAGGTAGCTTTGTGGCCTTAATCAATCCTCAAGCAAAAAAAGCAGTCCCAGAGATGACGACGAAGCCTGCAAAAAAAAGAAATATCTTACAAAGCTTGAAACGAGATTACCAATTATGGATTATGATTCTGCCAGCGATTGTCATTATTATCATCTTTAATTATATCCCGATGTATGGTGTGCAGTTAGCGTTTAGAGAATATGACTTCACGAAGGGCATTACAGGCGGAGAGTGGGTTGGGCTTCATTACTTTAAGGAATTCATTAACAGCTATATGTTTGCCGACTTGATGAAAAACACTGTAGTAATCAGCCTTGCGACGATTATACTTGGCTTCCCTGCACCAATCATCCTTGCATTAATCATAAATCAAGTCATTTGGAAGCGATGGAAAAAAGCGATCCAAACGACCGTTTATTTGCCACATTTCATTTCCTTGGTAGTTATGGTGGGCTTGCTTAATGTTCTTTTGTCCCCTAACTCAGGCGTTGTTGGGCATATTATGCATTCCTTCGGTTGGGATATTAACCTTTTGGCGTCAGAAAAGGCATTTGTTCCTGTTTATGTGCTATCAGATATATGGCAGCATGCAGGCTGGAACAGTATCATTTATTTGGCAGCGCTGGCAAGTGTCGATCCACAGCTCTATGATTCTGCAAAAATCGACGGTGCAAGCAGGTGGCAAACAATTCGCTATGTCGACCTCCCGGCAATTGTGCCAACGATGATAATTCTGTTTATTTTAAGCATGGGGAATATCCTTAATACCGGCTTTGAAAAAATCTTTTTAATGCAAAATCCTCTTAATCTTCCAGTCTCTGAAGTCATAGCGACATATGTGTATAAAATCGGGATAATCTCAAACCAGTTCAGCTATTCTGCTGCCATCGGCCTTTTTAACACAATGATTAATTTCGTATTCCTTATCGCAATGAACTATATAGCCAAAAGGTTTTCCAATATTAGCTTATGGTAGGCGATTATTGATGCATGCAAAAGAAGGAGGGAAGTCATGAAGATTTTCAGCACAAAAGGTAAAACAAAGAGCGACATTGTTTTTGATACAATCATTTTAATCTTATGTTTATTTATCTTCTTATTGGTTGCATACCCGCTATATTTTGTCATCATCGCATCTGTCAGTGATTCGACCCTAGTCTCAACAGGGCAAGTGACGCTGTATCCGAAAGGCTTCAGCTTGTTCGGCTATAAAGAGATATTTAATGATTCAAGAATATGGGTCGGCTATAAAAACACGATTATTTATACCGTATTAGGGACATTTGTTAACCTCCTGCTAACATTGCCAGCAGCATATGTGCTTTCAAGGCAGGATTTTAAGGCAAGACGATTTTTGATGTTCATCTTTGTTGTCACAATGTTTTTTAATGGTGGACTTATCCCGACATATTTGTTAATGAAGGAGTTAAGCTTAATCAATAATATGTGGGTGTTCATTCTGCCATTTTCCGTTAATGTCTTTAACTTAATTATTACAAGAACCTTTTTTGAAAGCTCCTTGCCGAAAGAGTTGTTTGAAGCAGCACAAATGGACGGGTGTACACATTTTCAATTCTTCGGAAAAATTGCCTTGCCCTTATCAAAAGCAGTCATTTCTGTTGTTGGCTTATACTATTTAGTTGGTCATTGGAATGACTTCTTCACAGGCTTGATTTATATAAGAGATTATAGTCTGCAGCCATTACAAATTGTGCTAAGAGATATTCTTTTATCAAACCAAGTATTTGCCGAAGGTGCAGGCGCAGGCGGCGCTGCTGGCGGGTATGCACAGAAATATGCAGACCAGATCAAGTATGGAGTCATCATTGTTTCCACATTGCCGATATTGATTATTTACCCATTCATTCAAAAATACTTTGAAAAAGGGGTTATGATTGGTTCCGTAAAAGGCTGATAATCTATTCCGATTGAATAAGTGGCAAAAAAGTGATTGCTAGAAAGCGATAGAAATGTCCGTTTTCACAAGCCGCTGGCAATAGCAAAATGAAACGATAAGCGGATGGAATATTCCTATTATAGGAAGAAATGGAATGATATTATATGTATAATAGAATCATATAACTAAAACTATTTGCAAAGTTTCCAATTTTGCCAGCATTCCATCGCAGAATGCTGGCAAAAAAAGCTTGCAATAACAGCTAATATGGAGGCATTATGAGGGTTACAATCAAGGATATCGCAAAATATTGTGGGGTATCATCAGGCACGGTAGACCGTGCGCTGAACAACCGCCCTGGCATTAAAGAAAAAACAAAACAAAAGGTACTGCAGGCAGCAAAGGATTTGAAATACCGTCCTGACTTTACAGCAAGAAGCTTAGTAAAAGGAAGAACGATGACACTTGGGATTGTACTGTTTGATCTTTATAACCGTTCATATGCACAGCTTTTAACAGCAGTCGAGCTCAAAGCAAGAGAATACGGCTATTTTTTGTATATTGCTTTAACAGATAAGGATATGGAAAATGAAAAGCAATGCATTGAATATTTGGCAAATCATAAGGTGGATGGAATCATTCTTTTTTCCGTTAATAAAGGGAATGAGTTTGAAGAATATCTCCACGGGTTTTCCATTCCAATCATCACCATTTTCAATTTCCTGTCCACAGATTGGGAATATGTTGGCATACCTGAAAGGGCTGCAATGAAAAATGGTGTCAGTCACATTATTGATAAGGGCTATAAGCAGTTCATCTACATATCGCCACCATTGAAGTATAAGGGAATAACGAATATTTATACACAGGAAGAAAGGCTTGAGGGCTTTTTAGAAGCACTAGCTTCTAACGATTTGAAAGAGGCGGAGATTATTAGGCATAATGATTATCTCGATTACTTGGAAAAGATAAACTTCAGGCAAAGAGAGCGGACGGCAATCATATGTTCTTGTGATTTATATGCTTTAGAGGTTATGCGCTTTTTGAAAACCAAGGGCTATAGTATTCCTCACGATGTAGGAATAATGGGCTTTGATAATATCGATGTATTGAAGTACGTTACCCCCGCTCTAACAACGATTGAATATCCTGTCGAGGCGATAGGCGATAAGGCGGTGGAAAGCCTTGTTTATAAAATTGAAAAGGGCAGTTACATAAACAACGAGAATACGGAGCTTTCATACAGATTTATTGCTGGAGAATCAATCTAAATTAATGTAGGAAAGAGGCTGTTGCTAGTGAATATTATCGACAGTAAGTTTTATAGTGTCATAGACAAACTTTCCAATCTCTTTATTCTGAATATTTTCTGGCTGCTGTCATGCCTTCCCCTCTTTACCATTGCACCAGCAACCAGTGCGATGTACAGTGTGATCAGGCAATGGAAAGTCAACGGTGATACGAGCGTTGTCCGCAACTATTTTCATTATTTCAAGGAAAATTTCAGGCAGAGCATAACAATCGGTGCCATTATGGCAGTCTTGCTTGCCGTGCTGTTTTTTAACTATTTTTATTTGAACCAAGACCAATCACTGCTGAAAATAGTGATGACGGTGCCTGTTTTATTGGTCAGTTTCCTCTTTTTGACCACTTTATTTTATATTTTTCCGATGATCTCCCATTATAAACTGCCAACAAAAACGGCATTAAAAAATTCTCTGCTGCTTTCCATGATGAATATTCATATAACAGCAGTTATACTTGTGGTATTCGGAATGCTGAGTGTTGTGCTTTTTTATATGCCATTTACAGGCATCATTATTTTCAGCACTGCTGCTTGGATGCATTATAGCTTATGTCATAAAGTGTTTGCGAAGATGGATGAAGCAAAGCAGTCAATTATCATTGAAGGTCCATGAGGGAGAACAGCTTCTCCCTATTTTTTTTGGTGAATTCTTTAACCACGAGCAAATAAGTTTGTTTCAGTTATACTTATTGTTACTATAATAGAGAATCTACTGTAAGAAAGGACTTTTGACATGTCTAACATAAATATACCTGTCTCTGTCTTAAATTTGGCACCAATTCGCCTTGGACAGGGAGAAAAAGAAGCCATTGATGCAATGGTAAATTTAGCACAAGCAACAGAAGATATGGGCTATTCACGCTATTGGATTGCAGAGCATCACAACTCTCCGACATTAGTGAGCTCGGCGACTTCTATCTTAATAAAACATACATTAGAGCACACAAAGAAAATCAAGGTTGGGTCTGGCGGCATTATGCTTCCGAACCATTCACCACTTGTTGTGGCAGAGCAGTTTGGAACAATGGCTGTCCTGTATCCTGACAGATTGGACTTGGGGCTTGGACGGGCGCCGGGAACAGATATGAAAACAGCCAGTGCCTTAAGAAGAGCACAGCATGATACTGTCTATACCTTCCCAGAAGATGTACAGGCATTGCTGACGTATTTTGGACCAGAGGAAGAGCAGGGCTATGTTCGTGCATATCCTGGGGCTAACAAGAACATACCTCTTTATATTCTTGGTTCTTCAACAGACTCTGCTTATCTTGCAGCACAATTAGGGCTGCCATATGTATTTGCTGCTCATTTTGCACCAGGGCAAATGGAAGAGGCAATCTCTATATACAAACGAAGATTTAAGCCATCACAATATTTGGCTGAACCGTATATGATTGTCTGCTTAAATGTCATTGCCGCAGAAACAGATGAAGACGCAAAAAGGGAAGCAACAACAATGCAGCAATTTTTCTTGAATGTTGTCAGAGGAACACGCACACCTTTAAGCCCACCTGTTGACAGCATGGAGGCAGTTTGGAGCATGATGGAAAGAGAAATGGCTACCTCCATGTCCAGCATGGCATTCATCGGCAGCAAGAATACGGTGAAGGAACAGCTAGAAAGCTTCCAGGAAAAATACGATGTAAATGAAATCATGGCCGTTTCTTATATTTATGATGAGAAAAAGCAAATCCGCTCCTACGAAATCTTTAAGGAGATTGTGGACGGCCGTTAAAAAAAACAGACCTTCATCTTTAATGAAGGTCTGTTTTTTTATTCTTCTTTGTCAAACCAAAGCAGTTCTTTATCATCTACATCGCCATTATAGTTGATTAAGATTTCTTCGCCTGCTTTAATATCCTTATAGGCGTAAAAATCAAATGTATGTTCATCAAAATTAATATCATAAACAGCATTTGGTTCATAAGCATGGTTAAACAGCATGCCATAGCCAAGCAGAATGGCAGTATGATTTATGCCGTATTCAAATGCATAGTCAGCCAACAGTGTTTTTTCAATATGCTCGTGCTGTTCGTTCGGGTAGGAAATAACAGGAGCTTTATGAATAAGCTCGCCTTTTTTGATATCTTCTGTAGCGAAAACACCTCTGTTGAATTCCCCATCACTTATTGGAGATACTTTTACTTCAATCATAATTGTCTATTGCTCCTTTTTAGTTGTCACCTAACTGTACCATTTATTACTGTTAAAAGGAATGAAGAATGCTGGTACTTTAGTAAATTTATGAAAAATCAATAATCATAGTCCAGAAAGATGAACAAATTTCATATTTACGGTATAATATTATTCGTCTTAAGCATTGCTTAAAAGAAAAAGTCAAATTAAAAATACCATAACAGGCATTGAAGAGCCGGCCAGTTGTTATCTATAATAGGTAATGATGGATAAATCAGAAAGAGAGTGTTCAAAATGGGTCGTAAATGGAATAATATTAAAGAAAAAAAAGCATCAAAGGATGCAAACACAAGCCGTATATACGCTAAGTTTGGCCGTGAGATTTATGTGGCTGCAAAACAAGGCGAGCCAGATCCAGAATCAAACCAAGCATTAAAGGTTGTTTTAGAGCGCGCTAAAACGTACAGTGTACCAAAGAATATCATTGATCGTGCTATTGAAAAGGCGAAGGGCGGATCGGAAGAAACGTATGATGAGCTTCGCTATGAAGGATTTGGTCCTAGTGGTTCAATGGTAATCGTTGATGCACTTACAAACAATGTAAACAGAACAGCTTCAGATGTTCGTGCTGCATTCGGGAAAAACGGCGGAAACATGGGTGTCAGTGGATCTGTTGCTTATATGTTTGATGCAACAGCTGTTATCGGTGTTGAAGGCAAATCAGAAGAAGAAGTATTGGAATTATTGATGGAAGCAGATGTTGATGTTCGTGACATTATTGCTGAAGACGAATCTGTTATTGTTTATGCAGAGCCAGACCAATTCCATGCAGTACAAGAAGCATTCAAAAGTGCTGGTGTTACAGAATTTACTGTTGCAGAATTAACAATGCTTGCGCAAAACGATGTAACACTTGATGAAGAATCACAAGCGAAATTTGAAAAGATGATCGATGCTATTGAAGATTTAGAGGATGTTCGCCAAGTCTACCACAATGTTGATTTAGGTGAATAATAAAGCAAATGAAACCTTTCTCGTTAAGAGAGGGGTTTTTTTAATTCTTTAAAAAATACTGTGATACAATAAGGATATATTTGGAATATGCCTTAAGGTGATAAGGGAATTAACGTGTAAAGCATAGTGATAGTAGGCTTAGGCGTATCGTTTGGAGCTTTAATTTGCACATAGAACAGGAGGCTTGAAATAAAGACATTTGGTTAAAGAAACACTTAATCTTTAGTTTTAATATAATAATAGAGGAAGCCTTTTGAGAATACAGGATAAGGGGGATATAAGATGGCACGTCATTTTTATGCTTTTGGGGGCGGACCGCCATTTACTACTAAAATGGCGCAGCAATATGTGCACCAGACAAAAAGGGGAATGATTGCGATCTTGCTGGTTGATCGGGAAGGCTGGCTTGCCTATATGCCTGACTATACAGATAAACTAAAACAATATGGTGCAGAAAAGTTTCGGTATTTACCGCTCCCAAGTACTACAGAAGAGCAAGTAATAAAAACGATTAAAGACAGTGGAGGCGTGATTATTTGCGGCGGAGACACGAGCCGTTATGCAGAATATATCGCCGATACTAATATCGGGGCAGCGATAAAAGAGGCGTATGAGCGGGGAGTACCAGTTGCAGGCTTTTCAGCAGGCGCATTGATAAGTCCGCAAAACTGCATTATTTCTAGTAAAGATAACAAGGAGCAGCGATATGTTGAACGAAAAGGCATTGGCTTGCTTTTTAATACATATTTTGCCGTTCATTTTTCTGAATGGAACGAAAAACCCCATTTACAAGCAATTTTCGCGAAGCATCCAAATGCTTATGTATATGGTATTGATGAAAAAACTGGTATGTACTTTCATAATGGAATATTAGAGAGAATGGAAGGGATGGGGGTCTATCAAATGCAAGACGGCATATGCAGAAAAATAAATAGTGCATAAAAAAGAGAGTACAAGTGTGTACTCTCTAGATTTGTTTACTTTTCAGCCGCTTCATTCACCATATCCAATAATTCATTATAGCTTGAGCCTTCGAATTTAACACCGTTGACATAAATTGTTGGAGTGCCGGTAATGTTTAATTGATTCACATAATCTAAATCTTTTTGCAAAGAGTCTTTCGCTGTTTGCTTTTGGAACGCTTCTGTCACTTTTGTGATGTCTTCATCCGTCGCTCCAGCATCCTTCAGACGCTCTTTCAAGAATTCCTCTGTATATGTTTCTTCTGTTTCATTATCAGGCTGATTAGCGAAAATGGAATCATGGAACTTCCAGAAAATATCGTTGCCTAGTTCGCTATAAACAGTTTCAGCAAAAAGTGCCGAAGTAGTGGAATCAGCATGTATAAACGGATAATTCATATAATAGAATTTCGCTTTACCTGTATCGATTAAGTTTTCCTTTACAACAGGGAAAAAGGATTCATTAAAGTTTTTACAGACAGGACAGCGGTAGTCTCCGAATTCTACGATACTGACACTAGCAGATTCTTCTCCTAATACAGGTTGATTTTCATAGTTGAAATCAAACCCTTTTTCAGGAAGATTTGCTAAAATGACAAGCCCTGCAATACATACGACAACGATGCCGATGATCCAATAAATAAATTTAGAAGGCTTGTTCCCAGTTGATTGTGCTTTTTTTTGTTTCTGATTTTTCGTTTTTGCCACAATGACTTCTCCTTTTATTTAACAAGCATTTTAAACATTCTGTTCTTTCTTCCTACTAGATAGTATAACATTATCTACAGAATATGCCTGTTCTTTATTTAAAACTAATAATAGAGACATTGCAAGCAGTGATAGATCAAATTCAAATCCGCCCACTAAGCCATTTTGCAGGCTGACTGTCGCAATTGCTACAACCATAATAGCAGCAAACAATGCGGCAATAATTCTCGTTGCAAGTCCAAGGATAATAAGAGCACCACCAATTAGTTCAATTCCAGCGACAAGATAGGCAGAAAACCCAGGCAGGCCTAAACTAGTGAAGAACCCAGCAGTATTGTCTATTCCTCCCTGGAATTTAGATAACCCATGTGCAAAAAATATCACTCCAAGAACAACGCGAATAACAACAATACCGATATGTGTAAATTTCATTAATGATTTCCTCCTTTAATTAATTAGTGTATATAAAACACTACAAATGCAGTGTGTATATTTAGAAGATTGTTTACACTACGTTATGTAGTGTAACGGTGTAAAAAAAATTAGTAATGCAGCAGTTTAGAGAAAACTAAACTAAGCAGCGTAAAAATGGATAGGGAAGCAGCACTATTAACTAGCGGCCATTTTATTTTACTGCTCGTATTAGGCTCAATCATATTTTGAATACGGTAGTTAACAGAGCCGTCTGCAAACGAAACGAAGCTTGCAGGATGCTGCACTTGTTTACTGTTAATCATTTTTAACAGAGCACTTGATATATGCAATCTCTGTCCACTTTTATCGATTGCATAATTGTCAGCAAGCACTTCCCGAACGATTGAAAATTGCTGGGCCAGCCATTTAAGGATAGGCAGGAACCAAAGCACCTTTGCGAAAAGCTCCATCATGAAGGTTTTCATCGGGTCAAACTGGTAGGAGTGATGAAATTCGTGATAAATTACAGACTCAATTTCCTCATCAGATAGGATATCCCATAAACCAGTTGTCAGCACAATTTGCGGCTTCGTAAATCCAACAGTAATCGCAAAAGGCTGTTCGCACTGAATAACATGGATGCGGTTTGTCTGAAAACGACTGTTCCATTCACGGCTCAACTCGCTGCATGTCAGACCAGTTATCTTTGTTCTAAGGTTATGCAGTTTCTTTATTTGTATCATGCAAAACCATAACAAATGAAGAAGTGTAAAGGTGACAAATGCAAGCAGGATATATTCCAAAAAAGGAACTCCAAACATCTCAAACAGCTGCTGGCAAGCTTGGAACAGGTTAAAGCGAATGTCAAAATTGCTTGTGAGCGAATAAATATACCATATCATCTGAAGGAGGATACTGCCGCTTATCAATATGCTGATCAGCAACAGGTAATTAGCATAATTTTTCGTCATTCTTATCGATCCTTTTTCCAATCTTTTATTTTTTGTTCCAGTTTTGCCACTAAACCTTCATCAACATTTTGCAATGCATCAAGCATATGGTTGACGACGACACTTGATCCAAACTCATCCATAAGCTCATATGTAAGCTCCTTGGACTGTGTATTCAAAAAGTCTTCTCGCGACAACATAGGGGAGTAAAGAAAGCTTCTGCCAACATGGCGTTTGTTAAGTATCCCTTTATCTGCCAAGCGGTTCATAACAGTCATCACGGTATTAAAGCTAACAGCTTTGTCTGTTTCCAAGTGTGTCTGCACACTTTTTATGGAAAGCTCTTCCTTTTCCCAGAGCAAATCCATTATTTTAGCTTCCAACGGTCCAAAAAAACGATTTAAACCTTTTTCATGAACTTTAAATTTATTTATCTTCATGATTGCTGCACCTCACACTACACATTGTAGTGCAGATGGATATGGACAGTCAAGAAAACAGGCACAGTGTTACAAAACAGTAAAGAGTTCGTAATAATCAACTAATTTTTTACAGTATTTCATTTGCTTTCTGTTTGCGGAAAGCAAATGATCATATGTTTTATAATACAAGCTGAAAGAGGGCTTCGTCTTGAGCAGTATCTTCCAAATAATGAATTCCCAAATAGGCAAACCCAATCTTACCCAGGATATTTAATGCTTTTTTGTTTTCAACACTGCTGGAGGCGATGATACTTTTCGGCTGATAAACTTCTGCTGCATATCGAATGCAGGCAACAGCAGCTTCAGAAGCCAAGCCCTTGCCCCAAGCGTCCTTCATAAAATGAAAAACCAGCTCGATATCCTCAACAGCGGATTCTATATCAAATCCTGCAGCACCGATGAGCTGGCCAGACGAGATATCTTCTACACCATATACAGTAATGCCGTAATCCTGCTGTGATTGAGCATAGAAATCAATGACTTGCGGCAGTAGTTCTGCTGAAATGCTTCCGCCAGTATAGGCCATAACCTCATCATTGCCCCAAAACAAATCACAATTTGGAGCATCCTGAGCAGTCAATAAACGGAAGCCCAGCCTTTCGCTTTTAAAAATATAGCTCACATTCAAAACTCCTTTAACGAATTATCATATCCTAGAGTATCAGAAGTCGCACGATTCGTCCAAAGGAAAAAGGGATTTGTCAGTCAGTAAATTAGGAGGTGGTGCAAATGAAAAAAATATGTTAGCATTTTGCAGTATGCTCTAATATCTTATCAGCCAAGCTCATGATGTCCCCTTCATACATATGGTAATGGAGGGATGCTTGGATGTATTCATTTTTCTGCATGTCATCATCGCTTATGTTTAACTCTGCAGACCAATGGATTGTCGGAATCGCAACAATAACTCGTCCATCCTCTGTATAAGTTATATAAAGCTCTGTATCTTTCTGGCCTAAATGTGTTTCTAATAAAATAGCCATAGATAAACCTCCTTTGTGGATTAAATCTATTATACTCCTCATAAAATACCATTTCTTGTATATTTGACAAATTTAATCAAAATGTAATGGAAATCGACTATTATCTAAATAAAACGGAGAAAAGCTATGTTTATTTTTACATGTTTAGCAGGTATGTTAGGAAAAGAGAAAAAGTAAATAGGGTAGCTTATGGTTAATTCGTAAAATAGCCTGCCATATATATAAGAAAAAAGGTGATCGCTATAAAAAAATTATGGAAATTACTTTCTTTTGTTGGAACAGTTGTTTTGATCAGCTTCATGTTATACCAGCTAGAAATATTTCATGCAATAAGAAATGGAGAACTGAAGGAATTCACAGCTTATTATCGGAATAACGAAATTTATGCACTTATACTGAGCTTAATTATAATGATTATACAAAATAGCTTTACAGTAATTCCGTTAATACTTGTAATCACAATAAATTATTATGCCTTCGGCTTTTTTTATGGGTTTATGTGGAGCTGGATTTCCAGTATTGTCGCGGCAATCATTGTGTTTGTGGCAGTCCGTTATTGGTTACAGGATTTCGTCCAAAAAAAAGCACATGGTGAGGCGCTTCGGAAAATTGAAAATAAAGGTGGACAATATGTGTTTTATGCGAGGGTTTTACCATTTTTCCCTACAAGCATACTAAATATATTGGCTGCAGTAACAACCATCTCCTTAAAGGGATTTGTGGCCGGAACAGCTGCAGGCAACTTTTTGTACTTTTTTGTGTTATCCTTAATCCCGTTTGGTTTTCTGTCCACCGATATTAACCCTATTCTCATTGTACTGATTATCCTTGCAGTGACAGTCGTAGTTTATTTCATTCAAAAGCAAAAAAAAGTAAAAGCAAAAGCAGCCAATAATGAATAACAACGAAAGCTGCCGATTTATTCGGCAGTTTTTTACATTTATGGTGAAAATTCTGTAAAAAAGTGAAACTAAATGAACTTTAATTCGTAAATAGTAAAAAGGAGGCTGAAAATTATGTACATTGTCATTATATTAGTAGGGATACTGTTTATCGCATCGCTTTTTTCAAAGGGTTCAAAAGCATCTAAAATTTCCAAGTCTTCACATGCGAGCTACACACCATGGGATTTACCTGGAAACGGATATCATGATGGCGGTCACAGCCACCATTCGAATCATGACTGCGGTTCATCATTCAGCTCAGACGGCGGATGTGGTGGAGATGGCGGCAGCGCATAAGGGATAAAGTTTCATCACAACAGTCCAAATTAATGGGGCTGTTTTTATTTTCTCCAAATATCAACATTATGAAGAAGGAAATAGGAGAAGCAATCAAGAATGCTTAGTTGAAAAACCTGTTTGAATCGAGCAAGAAATGACAGGCGCAAGGATATTATTGCAGCTAAACTGTAAGGAAGGATGTGATACTAGTGACATGGCTTGAAGGTTTGCAAAAGGCACTCCAATATATTGAAGAACATCTGGACGAGAAATTGGAGACGTCAGAAATTGCCAAGCAGGCTTGCATTTCCTCTTTCCATTTTCAACGGACATTCTCTGTTTTGACTGACACAACGGTTGGTGAATATATACGGAGAAGACGTCTGTCTTGTGCGGGACAGGAATTGATGAATAAAGAGCTGCGGGTGTTAGACGCTGCCCTTAAATATGGCTATGAATCACCAGAAGCATTCACAAAAGCTTTCCGAAAGCAGCATGGCTCAACACCGAGTGATATCCGCAACGGAAAGGGAAAGCTGACTATCTATAATCCTTTTACAATACAAATTCTTTTGAAGGGAGCAGAACCGATGAATGTGAAAATTGTCGAAATGGAAGGCTTTCAAGCAATTGGCAAGAAAAGATCCTTTTCTTATAAGGAAGGAGAGAATTTTCGAGAAATACCGCTTTTTTGGAGTGAGGCAAATGGTGATGGATCAACAGAAGCATTAGCAGCATGGAATAACGGGCAAATTAAGGGGATTCTTGGTATATGCACAGAAACAAACAGCGAAAACAAGGATATGGATTATTGGATTGCAGCAGCCTCCACGAAAGAAGCTCAGCAAGGATACGATATCATTACAATTCCACCATCAAAATGGGCGATATTTGCAGTACATGGAGCAATGCCTGACAGCATGCAGCAAACATGGAAAAAAATTTATGGAGAATGGTTCCCGACTAGCGGCTATGTACAAGTAGCCTCCCCGCAGTTAGAAGTATACGGAGAAGGAAATTTACACAGCGCGGATTATTATTCAGAAATTTGGATACCTGTTGAAAGACCATAACACTAGAAGGGAGATTGCCATGCAATCATTATTTGAATACAACTGGCAAGTAAGGGATGAGTGGCTGAAATGGTGTGAGTCCATTCCTGAACAGGAGCTGCTTGCCAAGCGAACAGGAGGCTTGCAAGGGATATTGGCAACACTTGTACATATTGTTGATGTAGAGTACAGCTGGCTGCTCGCCCTTACAGGAAAGGAAACAGTAGAATTTACAACTTCTGAGTACAATAGCATTGAAAAGGTAAAGACCTTATCAGACAAGGTGAAAGCAGAGGTTAGAGAGTTGCTGATTGCAAATTTTGCCAAAGACCAGTCTGAAAGAATCAAAGTCTCATGGCAAGATGAAGCCTTCTCAAGAGCGGAAATTATCAATCACTGCATCGTTCACGAAGTCCATCATATTGGGCAGCTGTCCGTATGGGCGAGAGAAATTGGGCAGGACTGTGTAAGTGCTAATTTTATTGGCAGGGGATTAAACTAGATTTTATTGATGACACCATGAAATCCAATGGCAGCTAAGCTACAAGGAAAAATAAATCTATTAATAAAAGTTAAGAAAAACTTAAGCTTCCTAATCCATAATGAACCTACATTACGAATTAGGAGAGAGATAAAATGAAAAAAATACAATCTATCGCAATTATTGCAGCAATGCTTTTATTACTAGCACAATCGATATTAGGTGTTACCTCTTACTTTAGCGCTGGCTCTGCACCAGATATGGGGCAAATGAGTGGACAAGCGCCTAGCATGCAAATGAATGGATCATCGGATAGTTCAACAAGTTCAACTAGTGATACGACGGAAAGCACGGACAGCACAGAAAATTCTACAGCAACTGCTGATTCTGGATTTGATTCAAGTCAGGCACAAGGTAATATGCCAGCAATGAATGGCATGAATGGTCCAGGTACAGGCGCGGAAAATAAGAGTGTGTTAGAATTAGCCCTTAGCATTGCTGGTCTTGTCGTTTCTGTTGGTGGCCTTGTATTAATGATGCTTGGTTGGAAAAAGACGAAAAAGCAAGAAACAACATCTATCGTTTAATAAAAAAAGCATTTCGCTAATATGGCGAAATGCTTTTTTGTTTGACAGCAAGTCAATAATACGGTGGATAATAAGGATTGTAAGGATAATTAGGATAATATTGATTTGGGTTCATGTAGGGTGGATACTGCTTATATGGATAAATGATCGTTGGATTTCCTGCACTAAAGCCCGCAGACGGTGCAACAAAGCCAGTTAAAGTTGCGGCTCCATGACCAACTACTGGTGCAACATGCACTCCTCCCACTGTGGGGGCCCCGACAACAACTGGAACACCTCCATGTAATCTTGTACTATGAAACATAAAATCCCTCCTTTTACCGTTACAATATGAGGGGGATTGGGGAGAAGTATAGGCAGCCGTGTAAGGACAGGTCAAGAATAATGGAATTAATCGCTTTATTTTGTATTTTATAATTGCATAGCATGGCCTTAAAAGAAATTTTTGTGCTAGTTAAATAGGAATTACCTAAATTCTGTATATAGGAGTAGCTACAGGCTTAGTTTGTAAGTTGTGTCTATTATGTGACTTATAAATAAGATTATGGGACGCTTTATCACCATATGTTTTAAAAGTAGAAAAAGCGGCCAAACTGGCTAATATTACTTGTTCACAAATTTGCCACAAATATAAATGTAAAGCGCTTAACACATCTGTTATGATAAAGAAGGTTATTCCTATTTACATAGTGTTTTAAACGCTTGTGAAAAAAAGAACGAAAAGGAGTTAAAAGCATGATACATATGAAAAAAAGAATTACAGCATTTTTAGTTACATTTGCAGCAGTATTTTTAATTGCTCTTCCAGCTAACGCTCATGTAACTGTTAACCCGTCAACATCCACAACAGAGGCATGGGAAACGTATACGGTTAAAATCCCTGTTGAAAAGGAAGTTAACACAAATAAAGTATCCATCAAAATTGCAGACAATGTAGATTTTAAAATGTATCAGCCTGTTGATGGCTGGAAGGTAACTACTGAAAAGAATGATGATGATAAAGTAACGACTGTTACATGGGAAGCAGAAAATGATGATGCAGCAATCAAACCAGGCGAATACCGTCTTTTCAGCTTTACTGCCCAAAATCCTGCTGATGCAGGTGAAGTAATTTGGGATGCATTCCAATATTACACAGATGGAAGCATTGTAGAATGGACTGGTGATGCAGATGCGGATCTTCCTCATTCTGTAACAGAAATTACTAAGTCTACAGCAACAACAGATAGCCATGGCCATACTTCAGACCATGATGCAGACACTGATGAGTCAGCTGACAGCGATGAAGACACTGCAGGTTCTTCAACAAGCAACGTTTTATCCATTGCAGCGATCGTTATTTCTGTTATCGCAATCGTGTTAACATTTATAAGAAGAAAATAATCAGCGTTTATAAAGGGAGCAGCATATGCTACTCCTTTTTTTTATGGTAAAAACAAGCTAATCACTTATTACTTCAACAGGCAGTGGCGAAAGGGCAGTTGATTTGTCCACATAAATAAAGCTATTATATCTTTCTGAAATGCTGGATGGAACATAGTTTCCATATTGCTCATATTCAGGATGGTATACAACTCCAACAGCACGATGACCGACACGCTCTTCAAACAGCGTTTTATTCTCCTGTGAAAACATTAAAAATTTATCGTGGGACCCTGCACGATGAAGCATTTCCTCCCAGCTGCCACGCATTGCTTTCGGTAATGTCATTTTTTCATAAGGGGCTCCCCATTTGTCTCCGGCAATAACCGTACCGCTATATGTCCCAAAACCAACGGAAAAGATATTGTCTGTCCCATATTTTTCACGAGTGATTTGGCCAACATTCACTAAGCCTTCCTGCTCCATTGTCGTTGCCCTCGCATCACCAATATGAGTGTTATGCTCCCATATTATCCCTTTTGCATCACTGCCATAGAAGCTGCTGATATGGGATAATGCTTCGACCATATGATGATCCCGAATATTCCATGATTCCTGATCATCTGTAATCATTGTTTTATAATAATTCTCCGCATTTTTCGATACTAAGGCATTTATCTCAAGACTAAGCTGCTCTTCTTCGTTAAAATCACCGCTTTTGCTGTTAGCCTGCTGGATAGCCTGCAGCAGCTCTAGCATTTCTTCCCGACAGCTTTCGCCAAGTAATGCCGCTGACATCCCGTACGTTTGGGCTTTTCTGTTATACGGCTCAAAGCATTCAATCGCCTTTAATGCCTTTTCCACATGAGGAGACTTCGTTTCTTGCAAGTAGTGAACAATTGCTTCCATTGACTCCCAAAGGCTATACACATCCAAGCCGTAAAAACCAGCTTTATTGCCAGCCTCTTTATTGCTATTAAAGCTTTTCAGCCATTCGAGCAATGGAATGATTTCTTCATTTGCCCACATCCATGTCGGCCAGCGGTTAAAATGGGCCAGCACTTCCTTGGCATTTGCAGCTGTTGAGTTATTTTTTACATATTTATTCACCTCATAGCAAGACGGCCAGTCGCCTTCCACTGCCACAAAGGAAAAGCCATGTTCCTGAATCAGTTTTTTGGTAATTTCTGCACGAAGAGAATAAAATTCAGCTGTACCGTGTGTCGCTTCACCAAGCAAAACATATTTAGCCTTCCCGGCTTCCTTGATAAGCGGTTCAAGATCGTCTATCCCTTGAAAGGCTTTGCTGTGCTTCTGAATATTTTCTATATGTTCATTTATTTTAATAAGCATATTATGTCCTCCAAAACTGTGTTATAAAAATAGCTTGTTCGTTCCAACAGGATGTATGCAAGGAGGAAATGTTTTTGTCAATGCAGGAAAAATGACAGAAATCACCGAATAAAGCATAACAACAATATAGAGATTGAGGAGAGCTGAAATGAAGGTAGCATTGATTGGACTTGGCAATATGGGCATACCAATTGCAGAAAATATATTAAAAAGCGGGCATGAGCTTGTCATTTACAACAGAACAGCAAGTAAACGGCAATCACTTGTGGAAAAAGGTGCTGAAATGGCAGTAAGCCCCGCTGATGCAGCAGAAAAAGCAACTATCGTATTTACAATACTTTCTGATGATAAAGCAGCAGAAGCAGTAGTTTATGGAGAGAAAGGGATAATCAGTGGACTGCCAAAAGGCGGAATTCATGTTTCAGTCAGTACATTAAGTGTAGAATTAGCGAAAAAGCTTGAAGAAGATCACGAGAAAAATAGTCAAGCCTTCGTGTCTTGTCCAGTATTGGGGCGACCTGATGCAGCAGCTGCAGCTGCGTTGCGATTACTTGTAGCAGGACCAAAGCAAGCGAGGGAGAAAATTATGCCAGTCCTAAATGCGCTGGGCAAAGATATCTTTATAGTTGGAGAAAAAGGACATTTAGCCAATGTTGTAAAGCTAGGAAATAACTTCTTAATTGTCTCCATGCTTGAGGCATTATCAGAGGCATTTGTATTCGTTGAAAAGTATGGAATCAAGGCAGACGCCTTTTTAGAAATTGCAAATACATTGTTCGCTTCACCAGTTTATCAAAACTACGGGAAAATCATGGTAGAAGAAAGATTTGAAGAAGGAGGATTCAAGCTTGCATTAGGCTTGAAGGACGTTAATTTAATGCTTGAAGCAGCGCATAATGCTAAAATCACCCTGCCAACTGCCGAAATAGCAAAAAAGCATTATGAAGAAGGAATCGAGCAGGGCTGGAGTGATCTCGACTGGGCCGCAATTGTAAAGCTGCTTAGAGAAAAGAGTGAGCAATAAATGGACAGATATCCTTGACAAGCAAGGGTATCTTTTTTTTGAAACAGTTACCATTCCTATTCATTTTCAGTGTATTTATGAAAGGGTTTTCAATTGTAAAGGGAGAATATATAATTGTTTGAAATTTTTTCAGAAGGGAGGGTCCAGTATCGTTTTTTTAGTCTTTTAAAAAAAGAAATGAGGGGATAACGATGAAAAGAAAAGGAAAGGGCTTTAAGCTGAAAATAGCATTACTTGTTCTGGTGGCTTGTTTATCTATCAGCAGTTCAGCATCTGCCAGCTTTTGGAGTTTGACAGGGGACCTGCAAATCCATGACCCTTCTATTATTAAAGAAGGCAACACATGGTACACATTTGGGACAGGAAGTCCAAATGGAATAAGGGTGCTGCGAAGTGATAATGGAACAAACTGGTATCAGGCACCAACAATTTTTCCAACTGCTCCCTCCTGGTGGGCCAACTATGTGCCTAATTATGAGAAAAACCAATGGGCACCAGATATTAGCTACTATAATGGCAGGTACTGGCTCTACTATTCTGTTTCTTCCTTCGGCTCCAATACATCTTTGATCGGTCTTCTTTCAACCTCTAGTATTACTTCCGGCCAATGGCGCGATGATGGGCTTGTTACACGCTCTGTATCTTCCAATAACTATAATGCAATCGATGGTGATCTTGTCATTGACAAGGATGGCAATCCATGGCTGTCCTTTGGTTCATTTTGGAGCGGTATTAAGCTGACACGTCTTGATAAGACAACAATGAAGCCAACAGGAAGCTTGTACTCCATTGCTGCAAGACCGAATAATAATGGAGCAGTTGAAGCGCCGAATATTGTCTATCGCAATGGATACTACTATTTATTTGTGTCCTTTGACAGCTGCTGTCAAGGCGTTAACAGCACATACAAAATGGCTGTTGGCAGATCTACGTCCATTACTGGACCTTATGTAGATAAAAATGGTGTCAATATGTTAAATGGCGGCGGCACGATATTCGATACAGGAAATGACCGCTGGAAAGGTCCAGGACATTCAGATATATTAAACAACAATCTAATCGTTCGCCATTCGTATGATGCATTGAACAATGGCATGCCAACAATGCTCATAAATGATTTGTATTGGGACTCGAGCGGCTGGCCAACCTATTAGCTTAAACACTTTAGAAAGCAGTGGCTTTCAAACATATTTGTTTGAAAACCGCTGCTTTCTTTCTTTATAATGATTTTTAGACAAAGCTGTGGTAGTTGACTTCAAATAATTTTCATGAAATAATAACTAACGAACGGTCGGTAGTTAATTTCAAAGGAGGAACAACAATGAATCGACATTGGATGATGGTGCTTGCCGCAGGCCTAATGGAGGTTGCTTGGGTGTCAGGATTAAAGCATGCTGATACTGCCTTAGAATGGGCTGGTACAGCTATCGCTATTATAATCAGCTTTGCTGTGCTAATATATGCAACAAAGGTTTTGCCAGTTGGAACAGTCTACGCAGTATTTACAGGTCTTGGCACAATTGGAACAGTTATTGCAGAAATGCTGTTTTTCGGAGAACCGTTCCATCTTATGAAGCTGTTGCTTGTTATCGTATTGCTTATAGGGGTAATTGGCTTGAAAGTCGTCACAGATGAAAACAGTTCAGCAGAGGAGGGCTCCTAATGGCATGGTTAGCATTAGTTGGTGCAGGATTATTTGAAGTGTTCGGTGTTGTTAATATGAAGCGGGCTGCCATGAAAAAATGGGATGCCATTATTTTGTTAATTATCGGGTTTGCCTGCAGCTTTTCCCTGCTGTCATATGCCATGAATACCATTCCGATGGGGACAGCCTACGGTGTATGGACGGGAATTGGCACGGTCGGGTCCGCTATTCTTGGAATGTTTATATATGGAGAACCGAAGGATGCAAAAAGACTCTTTTTTATTGGACTTATATTAGCTGCTGCAATTGGCTTAAAGCTTATCGGATAAAGGAGGTAACGAGTAAAGATGACAAAAGAAGATTTAAAAAAAGCGGCCATCAAGCATTTCACGCAATCAGGCTACGAAGGAGCATCACTTTCGATGATTGCAGATGAGGTCGGCATAAAAAAATCCTCTATTTATTCCCATTTCAGCAGCAAGGATGCCCTGTTTTTAGAGGTGCTAAGAGAAGCAAAGGCAGTTGAGATCCAGACGAAAAAAGCTTATTTCAGGGAATTTGCTGATCTTGGACCAGAGACTTTTTTATATGAATATTTAGTGGCAGTGAAAAGACTGTTCGAAGAAAACCAGAGCTTGAAATTCTGGCTCAGAATGAGCTTCTTTCCACCAAGTCATTTATATGATGCAATTGTCGAGGAAGTGGTTGAGGTCGACGTGCTTCAGGAGAACATGCTTGAACAGTCCTTTAAAAAATGGCTTGAAGAGGATGTCATCACAGGCTTAGATGAAAAGACCCTCACGATTGCATACACTGGTATTTTGATGAGCATCATGGTGGAACTCGTATACGATCATACCGAAAAGAAAGCCGAAGAAAAACTGGCGGCTTGCTGGAAGGTATATTGGCAAGCATTGAAAAAATAATGGGGGTACGCATTATAATGCGTACCTCCATTTTTACTTCTTTAAGGCATTACGCTCATTTGCAACGGATATTACTGTTTGCATAAAGGCTTTCACATCATCAATAGTTGTTGCTCTCCCAAAAGAAATACGTACGAATTCCTTCGCTTCCTCGTCCGATAATCCTAAAGCCTTCATCGTTTTCGAAGGTGCCTGCTGTCCTGTTTGACAAGCACTTCCTGTAGAAATCGCAAAGCCTCTGCGATTACATTCAAGCATTGTCCACTGTCCTTCCATTCCCAATATTTGCATGCCAACAATGGCTGGAAGCTGGTTACCGCACTGAAAAACAGTTAAGTAATCGGCAGAGCTGGCCAATTCCATTACGATTTCTCGTAATGCTTGATAATGAGCATAATCAACTGCCAACCTTTTCACAGCTTTTTGGGCAGCGACACACATTGCGGCAATACCGGCAATATTCACTGTTCCCGCCCGGAAGCCATTTTCATGTGTTGTACCAGGAAGATAGCCGGTCCATGGGATGGCAGGAGAAATATAAGTTAAACCGACTCCCTTAGGACCGTAGAATTTATGGCTTGATATGGAGAGGGAATCGACTTTGGCAGAAATCGCGGCAATATCCAGCTTTCCAAAGCTTTGCACCATATCACTATGAAAATAAATACCTCTTTCCTTTAACATTGTACCGATTTTTTCAATAGGCTGAATGGCGCCGATCTCAGAATTAACATGTTGAATCGATACAAGCACAGTTTCCGGTTTTATACACGCTTCAAGCATCTGTACATCAATAATTCCGTTTGCACCAAGCGGCAAATAGGTTACCGAATACCCATCTGCTGCTAATCTTTTCATCGTTCCATGGATAGATGAATGCTCACTTGCTGTTGTAATAATATGCTTGTCAGTTCTTTTATTGGCAGAGAGGAGTGCAGTTATCGCAAGGAAATTACTTTCAGTTCCGCCGCTTGTAAAATATACGCCGCTTCTTTCCACCCCAAGCAATCGTGCCATTTCTCCTCGACAGCCTTCCAGTAAATCGCTTGCTTTTCCGCCAATATCGTGAAGACTGCTGCTGTTCCCGTAATAGTCCGCTGAAACCTCTAAGTACATCTTGCCTGCATCTGAATCAAGAGGACATGTTGCTGCGTAATCTAAATAAATCATTTTGCTCACCCTTTCAAAAAGCAAAAACTAGTAATCTAAAAAAACACTTGTCATTAGTTTAAAACTATGTAAATATAAGTGTCAAGACACCTGTAAAAACATGAGGGGGATAATGAAAACAGATGTATTGATAATTGGCAGTGGTATCGCCAGTTTACAGCTGGCACGTAAGCTTTCATCTCATTTAAATGTGATGATTCTCACAAAGATGAGTCTTGTAACGAGTAATTCTTATTTGGCTCAAGGTGGTATTGCAGCAAGCATCAGCTCTAAAGACAGCTATGAACAGCATGCCCTTGACACACTAGAAGCAGGCCGATTTCACAACCACATAGGTGCTGTTAAGAACATCACTAAAATGGCTCCTGTCCTCTTACATGATTTAGCAGCAGCAGGATGTGCATTTGATGAAGAGAAAAACGGCAACTGGAGCCTTGGCATGGAAGGTGCACATTCAGAAAATCGCATTGTCCATAGCGGCGGGGATGAGACAGGAAAAAAAGTGATAGAGTTCCTTGTAGCCACAATGCCTGCTCATGTAACAATAAAAGAAGGCGTGTTTGTGTATGAGCTGATCCTTTCAATTCAAGGCAGATGTATTGGTGCAAAAGCTATTATGGCAGACGGTACAAAAAAGTGCTTTATAGCCAATCATACAATTATCGCCACAGGAGGATGCGGGCAAATCTATGAATATACTTCAAACGCAGCAACAATCACTGGCGATGGCATCGCGCTTGCTTATTTGGCGGGAGCAAACATTATTAACATGGAATTTGTGCAATTTCATCCTACCTTGCTGTATGTTGACGGAAAAACAGTAGGACTAGTCTCAGAGGCAGTCAGAGGCGAAGGAGGTTTTCTTGTTAATGAAAGTGGAGTTCCAATAATGGCTAATGTTCATCCATATAAGGACTTGGCACCACGTCATATCGTTGCGCAAAGAATCTACCAATATTGGAAAAAAGGCGAGTCTGTCTATTTAGATATTTCGAAGGTGGAAAACTTTGTGGACCGCTTTCCCGGTATTACAGCATTATGCAAAAAGCATGGCATTAATCTCCATAACAATAAAATTCCTGTTGCTCCAGGCTGTCATTTTTTAATGGGTGGCATTGAGACAGACTTTTGCGGGAAAACGTCAGTCGACGGATTGTATGCCATTGGCGAGGCAGCCTGCACTGGATTGCATGGAGCAAACAGGCTTGCAAGTAACTCCTTGCTTGAGGGCTTGTATATGGGAAGCGAGCTAGCTACATACTTGAATGAAAGAAGCAAGCAAAAATCAGAAACTACCACAGAAGCAAAAACGATACATATACAAAAGAAGTTCAAAAGTCTCCCAAGCATAAAGGAGCTACAACAACGAACAATGGCTTCAGTTGGAATTGTCAGGACAGAAAAAACAATGAAGGAGCATCAATTATGGTTAGAGTCTTATTTGAATGGGGAAAAATGGGAAGTACAAACAGCTTGTTCTGAAAAGGAAGCATGGCAAACGTATTTTATGGTGCTGACAGCCTATCTTGTCACAATAGCGGCCCTTAGTCGAACAGAAAGCAGGGGCGGGCACTTTAGAAGCGATTTCCCCCAAGAAGCAGAAAGCTGGAGAAAGCAGATAGTTCTTCAGAAAATCGAAAGGAATGAGGGTGTAAGCGATGAACCAAATAAAATTGCGGCAGCAACTTGAATGTTTTTTTAACGAGGATATCGGCGATGGTGATAAAACATCAGACATAATTTTTCCAAATCACCAGGAAGGCGAAATTATCTTCCTTGCAAAATCAACAGGGCTTTTTTGCGGAAAGGACATTATTAAGCAAGGCTTTTTCATTCTCGATGGCAAAATAGATGTTCAGGTCCATTTGGAGGACGGAGAAAGAATCGAGCCTGGCCAAACGATTGCCACTGTTAGAGGAGATATTAAGAACCTGCTTAAGGGAGAACGGGTTATCTTAAATCTTATCCAGAGAATGAGCGGGATTTCCACATTAACAAATAAAGCAGTCGAAGCATTAGACAGCAGCTATACAAAAATCTGTGATACAAGAAAAACAACACCAGGGCTGCGCATGCTCGAAAAATATGCAGTAACCGTGGGAGGCGGGTTTAATCATCGGTTTGGTTTGTACGATGCTGTGATGATTAAGGATAATCATATTTCCTTCGCTGGAGGAATAAAAGAGGCAGTTCGTGCAGTCAAAGAATCAATAGGCCATATGATTAAAGTAGAGGTAGAAACAGAGTCATTCGAGCAAATGCAGGATGCTTTAGCAGCAGGGGCAGATGTTATCATGTTTGATAACATCTCACCAGAAGACATTGCAAAATGGATACCGCATGTTCCTGAAACGGTGACAACAGAAGCGTCTGGCGGAATCACACTGGAAAATTTACCTGCTTATAAAAATTGTGGTGTCGATTATATTTCTTTAGGATTTATAACCCATTCAGCAACGGCATTAGATATAAGTGTGAAAGCTAGCTTTTAGATAAAGGAATGAAGAGGGGGAACTTGAGCGGTGAACTTATTAGAAAGCGTTAGACAGATTCCTGTGCATTATTTGACTATGGAGATCAACGAATTAGAGGAGCGGGTAAAAGCAGTAAAGAGCAGGCTTGGCGACAGATTATTCATCCTTGGCCATCATTATCAAAAGGATGAGGTTTTCCAATTTTCGGATGCAACAGGTGACAGCCTGCAGTTGGCCCAGATTGCTGCCGCAAACAGAAAAGCAGAATTTATTGTTTTTTGCGGTGTACACTTTATGGCAGAAACAGCTGATATTCTGACAACGAATGAACAGAAGGTGTATTTGCCTGACATGAGGGCAGGCTGCTCGATGGCCGATATGGCCGATATATACGAAACAAATCGGGCGTGGGATGCGTTAACTCAAACCTTCGGAGAGACGATTATCCCACTAACATATGTTAATTCAACTGCAGCCATCAAGGCATTTGTCGGCGAACACGGTGGTGCGACGGTAACGTCTTCCAATGCAGAGCAAATGGTTGAATGGGCGCTTACCAAAAAGGAAAGGCTTTTGTTTCTCCCAGATCAGCATTTAGGCAGAAATACCGCCTATAAGCTTGGCATCCCCCTTGAGCATATGGCTATCTGGGACCCTATTCAAAATGAGTTACTGTTTGATGAAGATTTGGAAAAGGTGAAGGTGATTTTATGGAAAGGACATTGTTCTGTGCATGAAAACTTCACGACAGCCAATATTGAAAATATCCGTAAAAAACATCCTGACATGAAAGTTATCGTTCATCCCGAATGCAGTCGCGAGGTTGTTGCACTCTCGGATATGGCTGGCTCCACCAATTTTATTATTACGGAGATTGAACAAGCTTTACCAGGCACTTCCTTTGCAGTGGGAACCGAAATGAATCTCGTCAACAGAATGATTCAAAAACATCCTGATAAGCATATAATCAGCTTAAATCCTTATATGTGTGCATGCTTGACAATGAATCGTATTGATTTACCTCATTTAGTGTGGTGTCTCGAATCCCTTGAGGACGGCTTTGCCAGCAATCGTATCATGGTCGAAGAGGCGATAGCAAACAAAGCGAGACTCTCCCTTAACAAAATGCTGCAGCAATAATCCTTGCAATCTCATAATCTGTTTCCTTTTACATAAAAAATATGAAAAGGAAACAGATTTTTTACATTGCACTTGTCCTAATTTAATGACTTTTCAGTTATTACCCTATAAAATGGTATTGTTGGAATTCTATTCTAAACTAGTTTTCAATATATACAGTGGGATAATAGAAGGGAAGACGGTTATTGGCAGACAAGAATCAAAAAAATATCATCGCTTTAAATCAAGAGCTTATGAGGATTGCCAGCATCGTTGCAAATAATGAAAAAGAGGCAGCCTTTTTAATAGAAGAAACAAAAAAGGAAGCATTAAATGCTATTATTCCGATAAAGTCAGAGCGCAGACTGTTAAAGCTGCTCGCTAAACAAGTAGAAAAGCTGCCAAGTGCAGGGCAATATTATCCAGTGCAGAATAAATTCCTAAATGGTTTGAGAAAAGTGGATAAACAGGGACGGCTGCTGCTTGTTTTGCACTACTATAAGGGCTACAGTATCCAGAAAAGTGCAAGAATTATAGGTTGTAGCGAAAAAGAAGCGAAGCAAATGCTGATGGATGCTTTGCTGCAGTGGACCTCTAGTCAAACAGGGGCAGACCTGCAGCAATTAAAACAGCAGCTTCATAAAGAATTGGCTTATATTGATGTGGAGGAGCCCCCTGAGGTTAAGCGTCCCTTCCATATCAAGAGATTTGCGTCAATTATAACCTTCTTATTGGTTTTGCTAATTGGCGGAGCAGGCAGCCAAGCATTAAAAGCTAAAGCAGAGGTTAATCCTGGTATCGATATTATGGACATATTTAAAGAGTCGATAGAGCAAGAAAAAGCATTAGATGAAGTACGCGCTGCAATTGAAAATGCAGGCTATCAGGATGTCTATTTTTCAGTGGATAGTAATGCAGAATATGCCTATTTGGAAATAGAAGGGAAAGACAACGAAGCCAAGCAGGAAGAGATTAAATCATTGGTAGAGGCTGAGATGCAGAAGCGGAATATAGATTTTTTTATCGAAACTAACTTTTATATACCAGAAGAAAGTCCACCAATGGAAGAAGTGGAAATGGATGAGGAAACAGCTATTTCAAATGAGATACTTGAAAAAATAAATAATCAATTATCCAAAAAAATAATGGATAAATTTGAGGTTAATAGTAATCTATTTTATCCTCTATTCGTAAGTTGGTCTACAGATGCATGGAGTATTGAGATTCCTGAAGAAATTGGCAAGAAACAAGAAGCAGAGGATATAACTCAAGCTATCCTTGATGAGTACAAGGACGATCGCAAATTATTTGTGGAAGAATACAGATATAAAGATCATGAACAAACCTACACTTGGGGCAATGTTATAGAATATATTAATTCTGCCTTGGCAAGCTCAGAAAATTATACATTTAAGGCACTTTTTGCAGATCCAGACGATGGTGTTATGAAGTTCGATGTTAGGCTTTACTTGTTAAAAACAGACAAGGATGCAGAAGTCATCGCAAGAGAGGTAAAAAGAAGCATCACGAGATTTTTAGAAACAAGCGAAATACAAGAAATAACGGAAGACAATCCTTACGAAATCATCGTCAGAGATAATAAGAATCAAGAAATAGATACAGATTAAAGGGATAAGGTGTATAATTCGGGAAAAACAGGGCAATAATTGTTAGATGTTAAACGTAATCATGTATTTATGGTACAATAAAAAAAGTCAAGATTACTTGTGCTAAAAAGTTATAAAAGGCAGTTGAATGGTTTGACAGATAAGGAAAAAGTTATTGTATTAATCGGTCCAACAGCTGTTGGAAAAACAAAGCTGAGCATTGAATTAGCAAAAAAATTCAATGGAGAAATCATCAGCGGGGATTCAATGCAAATATACAGAGGGATGGATATTGGGACAGCTAAGATCACAAACGATGAAATGGAAGGAATACCGCACCATTTAATTGATATTGTTGATCCAGATGAGGCCTTTTCTGTAGCTGAATTTCAAACATTAGTCCGCAGCAAAATCAAGGATATTACTAATCGCGGCAAAGTGCCATTTATTGTCGGTGGCACTGGCCTTTATATTCAATCCGTGCTGTATGATTATCAATTCCAGGAAGCACCAACAGCAGATGCAGACTACAGGGCATCACTAGAAGCTCTCGCCGATGAAAAAGGCACATTAGAGATTCATAAAATGCTCGAGCAAATCGATCCTATAACAGCCGCAAGCATTCATCACCATAATGTTCGCAGAGTTATTCGGGCACTGGAAATTTTCCATGTGACAGGAAAACGAATGTCTGAGCTCCAAGAGAACCAAAGTGAGGAAATGCTGTATGACGCAGCCATCATTGGCTTAACGATGGATCGGGATTTATTATATGAAAGAATAAACCTCCGTGTCGACAAGATGATGGAGGAAGGACTTCTCCCTGAGGTGAAGCATTTCTTTGATGCCGGCTTAAAGGATTGCCAATCCATTCAAGCAATCGGCTACAAGGAAATTTATAAATATTTTGAAGACAGATCTTCATTAGAGGACGCTGTTGCAGAGTTAAAGCAAAACTCAAGAAGATATGCGAAAAGGCAATTAACTTGGTTTCGCAATAAAATGAGTGTAAAATGGTTTGATATGACAGATAGTGTCAAATCTAATGACATTTCTAAAAAAATAAAGGAAATTTCGCGTTATTTAGAAGGAATGCTTAAGAATTAATCGAATACATAATAGCAGAGAGAAAAGAGGAGGATTTTCATGAAGCAATCAGTTAATATCCAAGACCAATTTTTAAATCAACTACGCAAAGATGGTACTAGTGTCACAGTATTCCTATTAAATGGATTCCAAATTCGCGGACTTATAAAAGGTTTCGACAATTTTACAGTTTTATTTGAATCAGAAGGCAAGCAGCAATTGGTTTACAAGCATGCGATTTCCACTTTTGCTCCGCAAAAGAATGTTCAAATTGATTTAGAAGGCACACAAGCATAATCAAAAACTCCAGGCAGACGGCCTGGAGTTTTTTTTGCGCTCTTTTTTGATATATGTAAAATTAAAATTTTCACTAATGATTGAAGATGTTATTGAATATACATTATTAATGGAGTGAAAAGAAACAGGCAAACATGCCTTATGCCGTATTCGGCATATCCACGTTAGGAGGTGTGGCTTTTGGAGCATCCGATCCGGATGAAGAATAATGGACAGATAAGTGTTGTAATCAACTCGCAGAAAAAGAAGGTTCTTCCAAAAGAACTGCCAGAAGCTGAATCAATCCCGAAAAAAATGACAAGTGAACATAGCGCACTTAAAGAAATAGAGGAAGAGCTTAGCAGTCTTGTAGGCATGGATGAAATGAAGAAAATGATTAAGGAAATATATGCCTGGATATATGTGAACAAAAAAAGGGAGGAGCATGGCTTAAAGGCTGGCAAACAAGCTCTACATATGATGTTCAAGGGGAATCCCGGCACAGGCAAAACGACAGTTGCCCGCTTAATCGGCAAGTTGTTTCAAAAGATGAATGTATTGTCAAAGGGACATTTGATTGAAGCAGAACGGGCTGATTTAGTTGGCGAATACATTGGGCATACAGCCCAAAAGACGAGAGACTTAGTAAAAAAAGCGCTTGGTGGCATCCTGTTCATTGATGAAGCTTACTCATTAGGCAGGGGCGGCGAAAAGGATTTCGGCAAGGAAGCAATCGATACACTTGTAAAGCATATGGAGGATAAACAGCATGAGTTTATTCTTATACTAGCAGGGTATTCAAGGGAAATGGATTTCTTTTTATCCTTAAATCCTGGACTTCACTCACGCTTTCCACTAGTCATCGATTTTCCTGATTACTCGACAGACCAGTTGATGGAAATTGGCAAAAGGATGCTTATTGAGCGAGAGTATACTTTAAGTCATGAAGCAGAGAAATCGCTAAAAACACATTTGACCTATGTCCGTACAGGGCAAAATATGCGCAGTTTTTCAAATGGCAGGTATATTCGCAATGTTTTAGAGAAATCCATTCGTGCACAGAGCATGCGCTTGCTTATGCAAGGTAATTATGACAAACACGAGTTAATGACATTAAGAAGCAATGACCTCATTTATGAAAGCACGTCAAAGCCAAATGAGGAAATACCAACAATGAACAATGGCTTTTAACAGCTTATAATAGGCAGGAACACTAAAATTTTCTGTGTTCCTGTTTTTTTGTATAAGACAAGTTTTTGTATTTTTCCGTATGTTTTAATAGGAATTGTTAGGACGGGAAAAAATACTGTTTTTCTCACATGGAATATGCTACTGTAAAGGAACGCGAGTCGCAAGTAGCGTGATTATTAATAGAAAATAATCACATACTATTATTGTAGAAATAGTGAAGAAAGCGTTATTTTTGCTATAATATAGACAAAGAGTAGAAAGAGGGTTTTCTTTTGAATGAAACAAAAGAATCAACAGAGAAAGTAATCCTTGTTGGCTGTCAAACGACAGATGACACTGCAAGATTTGAATACTCCATGGAAGAGCTCGCAAGTCTAACGGAAACAGCACACGGTCAAGTGGTTGCTTCCATCACACAAAATCGAGACAGGATTCATCCTTCAACATACATAGGTAAAGGGAAAGTGGAAGAATTAGAAGTACTGGCAGAGGAAATGGACGCAGATATAATCATTTTCAATGATGAGCTGTCCCCAAGCCAAGTACGCAATCTTTCCAAAAATATTGAAGCACGTATCATAGACAGAACACAATTGATTTTGGATATCTTTGCAGGAAGAGCACGCTCAAAGGAAGGGAAGCTACAGGTTGAGCTGGCACAGCTTCAATATTTGCTGCCAAGGCTTGGTGGACAAGGTCTTCAGCTTTCCAGACTAGGTGCTGGTATTGGAACAAGAGGTCCTGGTGAAACAAAGCTGGAATCAGACAGACGTCATATCCGCCGCAGAATCGATGATATTAAAAGCCAATTGAATGTCATCGTTGAACACCGTGACAGATACAGAGAAAGAAGAAAGCGCAACAGAACATTCCAAATTGCGCTTGTAGGCTATACAAACGCAGGTAAATCCACTCTGTTTAACCGCGTGGCAGAAGCAGATTCCTTTGAGGAAAACATCTTGTTTGCGACACTTGATCCAATGACAAGAAAGGTCATTTTGCCGAGTGGATTCAGTGCGCTTATTACGGATACTGTTGGGTTCATCCAAGACTTGCCGACAACGCTCGTTGCTGCGTTCCGCTCTACTTTAGAGGAGGTACGTGAAGCAGATTTGCTATTACATGTTGTCGATATGGCAAACGAGGAATATTATCAGCATGAGGAAACAGTGCATAAATTGCTTGCAGACCTGGAAATTCCGGCAATTCCGCAAATTACTGTTTATAACAAGCGCGACCTTGTGCACGCAGACTTTGTGCCGTCCTCAAAGCTGGACAGTATCGAAATCAGTGCTTTAAACGCAGATGACAGAATGAAACTAAAGCAAAAAATTGAAGACACGATGATTGAGAATATGGAATATTATGAGGTTGTCGTTCCAGCAAGCAATGGTAAGCTGCTGGCACAGCTTAAAAATGAAAGTATACTTAGAAGCCTTGTTTTCGAAGAGGAAGAACAGCAGTATACGTGCAAAGGCTATTGTTTACATGACACAAGCCTTTCCGGACAGCTGAAAGCTTATAAAGCAACACGATAGGAGAACAGTATGTACGATCAATTAACATTTGGTGATAAACTCCGAGTTCTTGTCGGAGAGGTAGAAGAACAAGTGAAGGAAGTTCATAAAAGAATCGACGAGCGAATTGACGAAAATCAATTTCGTGTTCTGAAAAGCTTCCAAAACAATAAGGTGAGCGAATCTCATTTCATTCCAACAACAGGCTACGGCTATGATGATTTAGGAAGAGATACGCTTGAACGAATTTATGCAGAAGTGTTCGGCGGAGAGGCAGGACTTGTGCGCCCGCAAATCATTTCAGGGACACACGCAATCAGCATTGCGTTATTCGGAGTGCTGCGTCCTGGAGATGAGCTTCTGTATATTACAGGAAAACCATACGATACATTAGAAGAAATCGTCGGGATTAGAGGGAATGGCACAGGCTCCTTAAAGGAATTCGGCATTTCTTATAATAGTGTCGCCCTAAAAGAGGACGGACGTCCTGATTTCGAAAAAATCGCTTCAAGCATTAAGAGCAATACAAAAATGATTGGCATCCAGCGCTCAAAGGGTTATGCAACAAGACCTTCCTTTACCATTGCAGAAATCAAGGAAATGATTGATTTCGTCAAGGAATTAAAAAGTGATGTTGTTGTATTTGTGGACAATTGCTACGGAGAATTTGTAGAGGACCTTGAGCCATGTCATGTTGGGGCAGATTTAATGGCAGGATCTCTTATAAAAAACCCAGGCGGCGGTATTGCTAAAACTGGCGGTTATATTGTTGGGAAAGAGAAGTTCGTGGAAGCATGCTCCTATCGGATGACATCTCCAGGCATTGGAGCGGAGGCTGGAGCATCTCTTTACAGCCTGCAGGAAATGTACCAAGGATTTTTCCTTGCACCACATGTTGTCGGACAAAGCTTGAAGGGTGCTGTGTTTACTGCAGCTATGCTTGAAAAGCTTGGGATGAATTCATCGCCGAAATGGAATGTGCCGCGCACAGACTTGATTCAATCAGTGCAATTTGATGATAAAGAAAAGATGGTCGCATTCTGCCAGGCTGTGCAGTACGCATCACCAGTCAATTCCCATGTCACACCATATCCTAATTATATGCCAGGCTATGAAGATGATGTCATTATGGCAGCAGGAACGTTTATTCAAGGTGCAAGCATCGAGCTTACTGCCGACGGTCCGATCAGACCGCCATATGTCGCTTACGTACAGGGTGGTTTAACGTATTCTCACGTAAAAATCGCTGTATGTATGGCAATTGACAGACTATTGGAACAAAAGCTAATTACGTTAGCATAAAAAAATCTACATCCAGAGGTTAGAAATTGTAACATTTGTTGACAATAAATCTATCCAAAACTATAATGAAGTTGGGTAAATACAATCAATCTAAAGGAGCCGAATCGCTATGTCTGGTAGTCAAATTCGTCGGTCGATGCCTCTATTCCCAATTAGTATTGTCATGCAGTTAACAGAGCTGTCCGCTCGACAAATTCGCTACTATGAAGAGCACGAATTAATTGCTCCAGCAAGAACGGATGGCAACAGGCGACTGTTTTCCTTAACTGATATTGACAAACTATTGGAAATTAAGGATCTAATCGATCAAGGTGTTAACCTCGCTGGAATTAAACAAATATTCTCAGTGAAGGAAAAGCAAGTTATAACAGAAGATGTAAAGAAAGAAGCAGAAAAGGCTCGCAGAGAGCTTACAGATGAAGACTTGCGTAAACTTTTGCGCAAGGAGCTGTTGAATGCAGGACGTTTTAACAATAATGGCCGCAATTCAATGGGACAGGGAGGATCTCAATTTTTTCAGAGATAGATATTAAAGGGACTTAAGAGGAGGAAATAGCCGTGGCAAAGAATTATTCAAAAGAGGATATCAAACGTTTTGCAGAAGAAAGTAATGTAAAATTCATTCGACTTCAATTTACGGATATTTTAGGAACAATCAAGAATGTTGAGATTCCAATCAGTCAGCTTGATAAAGCCCTAGACAACAAAATGATGTTTGATGGCTCTTCCATCGAAGGATTTGTAAGAATCGAAGAATCTGATATGTACCTATATCCAGATTTGAACACATGGGTTGTTTTCCCATGGACAGCAGAAAAAGGCAAGGTTGCACGACTTATCTGTGATATTTACAATCCAGATGGCACACCATTTGAAGGAGATCCGCGTAACAACCTACGTCGCGTTCTTAAAGAAATGGAAGCTCTCGGCTTTACTGATTTCAACTTAGGACCTGAACCAGAATTCTTCCTGTTCAAATTGGACGAAAAGGGGCAACCATCCCTTGAATTGAACGATAACGGAGGCTACTTCGACTTAGCGCCAACAGACCTTGGCGAAAACTGCCGCCGCGACATCGTGTTAGAGCTAGAAGAAATGGGCTTTGAAATTGAAGCATCTCACCATGAAGTAGCTCCAGGACAGCACGAAATCGATTTTAAATATGCGGACGCAGTCACAGCATGTGACCAAATCCAAACATTTAAATTAGTCGTTAAAACAATCGCACGCAAACACGGACTGCACGCAACATTCATGCCAAAGCCATTATTCGGCGTTAACGGTTCTGGAATGCACTGTAACCTTTCCCTATTTAATAACGGTAAGAACGCATTCTACGATCCAAACACAGAGCTTGAAATGAGCGAAACAGCCCTGCAATTCATCGCTGGTATCGTTAAGCATGCTACAAGCTTCACAGCAATCACTAACCCGACTGTAAACTCTTACAAACGCTTAGTGCCAGGCTACGAAGCACCATGTTATGTAGCATGGTCAGCTCGTAACCGTTCACCATTAATGCGTATTCCAGCATCACGCGGACTAAGCACACGCGTTGAAGTACGCAGCGTGGACCCAGCAGCTAACCCATACCTAGCAATGGCAGCATTGCTAGCAGCAGGCCTTGACGGAATCAAAAACGAATTGACTCCGCCAGCACCAGTAGACCGCAACATTTACATCATGAGCAAAGAAGAACGCCTTGCAGAAGGCATCGTTGATTTGCCATCAACACTTGCAGACGCATTAACAGAACTAAAGCAAGATCAAACAATGATTGACGCTTTAGGAGAGCATATTTTCGTACACTTTGTAGAAGCTAAAGAGATTGAGTGGGATATGTTCCGCACACAAGTGCATCCATGGGAGAGAGATCAATACATGGAAATGTATTAAGAGGAAGAAGCCTTGGTATATCTTAATACCAGGGCTTTTTTTTATTCCGGGTTAATATGTGTCAGTTTTAGTAGTTTTGAAATTGATACTACCTGGTTAGCTAAGTGGTATGAGATTGGATTGAACAACCACTGGATTCCACTTGCATACGACCCGCCATTCACAATGGATTCTTTTTCAGAGTGTAAGACACTAGAAAATTTGCTTACGAAGCTACAAGGAGGTTGTTGGGCACTTGGTACTGCCTTCTACTATAAGAATCTTTGCTTTATACAGCAGGTAGGTGGCGGTGATGAGTGGTTAATCATTAAAGAGGATAAGTCTTTTGAAAGTTACTCGTCTGGAGCCGTTCTAAATAGAGACACATTTAAATTTGTGAAGGACATATATCGATACTTAAACACACCCACTTCTGAGATACGTAATTCTGAATATGAAGTTGCTATACCAGAGGAAATAGAAATTGACGGGATTATTTATCGTGACGAAGTAAAAATTGCAGATGAAAAATTAAAGCATTACTTTGATATATTCCATGAACAAGACCACGATTACCATCGAGATATGCTGAGAAGAAACGAGTCCATGAAGGGCAAGCATCGAGAATTCGTTAACTACCTTAAGTATAAAGGCTATCAAATCAACGATACGACATTAAGTAAGGATTATGACAAGTCTGAAGTAAAATGGATAGATGAAACTACTTTAGATAAGAGTAAGTTTGCTTGGAATGTAAAATCAAACACCGTTAATAAGTTTGATGTGACATCAATTATGATTTAGCTGAGTTTATTCATTCTTTTTCTCTTGATTTAGGTTGGGACCGTGTTTACGTTCATTGATATTAGTAGTTCTGAATCATCATTTTTAATTGTATCAAATTTTAAATATTGCTATGCATGAATTATCCGTAATTTTTCACTTAATTAGAAATATTTGTGCTATTTACTCCGCTACCAAAGGTGTTAGTGCAGCTGAACACGCAATGAGTGCTTACAAGAATGTTCGTTCTTTTTCTACATTGGAAAAAACGGAGATGGGTATTTATGGCCTGATTTCTGCAAATGGTTTATCTGAATATTTAACAGGAAAAGATATGTTGGGTAACGAATTAACAGATGAACAACGCCATGCTAGTTTATCTCAAGGGATATTTGCCGGTTTACCTTTCGCGCCACATCTACCAGGAATGATGAAGAAAGCAGATAGACTAAGCCAAGAGGCTGTTAATAGACAGTACAACTTGGTAGCAGGGTATGGATATTACTAGGGCATGGGCTGATGATGTTGCATACAATATTAATCCATATAATCGACTAGTAGCCGATAGCGGTGTGGTACGCGTTAATACTGATTCAGGAGCGATAAATAGCATTACTAAACCTGAGAGCAGAGACAAAGTAGAACTATTAAGTATGCTCTCTGGTGGCAATGGAGGAAGTGCCAGATATAGACCAGGGATTGTAAACGAAATCTTTAATTTTGACAAAGCTCTAGAAGGTCAAACTAAACTAATGTATAATCAAGCATCCATAGGGGTTATACCGAAGGAAGTAAGAGACCAATTAATAGGGAAAGAATTTATTCATTTGATGATTTCCGAAATGAATTTTGGAAATCTGTTGCTAATTCCAGTTTTGCAAGTGAATTCAATCCAAGAAACGTTGCAAGAATGGCAGCGGGAATGCTCCAATTGCTCCAAAGGTTGAACATTACGGTAAGCATAAGTCATATATCTTGCCCCATAAACAACCAATTGATAAAGGTGGAGAAGTGTATAATCTAGATAATTTAATGATTACTTCTCCAAGAATGCATCAAATTATTTTGGATCCTGCATATCACTTTGGAAAGAAAGGGAATTAATTAAGGATGGTGGATAACATGGAAAATAAAATGTCAAAAGAAGAATTAGTTCAATTAGTAAATAAGATAATAAACCCATTACTTTCTGACGAAGAGGTAAGTGAGTATATTGATATTCTTGAAAAGAATGTACCACACCCAGCACCGAGTGATTTAATTTTCTGGAGTGATAAAGAATTAACACCAGAAGAAATTGTAGATATTGCCCTGGCTTACAAAGAACAAGAAGACGAGTAAGGGGTTTTTATTCAAGTACATTTTTCATATGTTCCTCAAATTTGTTCATTCTATCTTTTTCAATCTTCTTACTGATGTGGAAATAAACATCAGAGGTATTACTTATACTTCCATACCCCAAAGGTTCCTGAATGTATTTCATATCCGCACCAGCTTCCATTTGTAATACAGCGTGTGTGTGACGGGTTGAGTGAATAGGAAGGGGAGGCAACCCATCATTTTTTAAAATCCTCTGAAAAGCATTCGCAAGAGTCGATTTAATCATATAATTACCTTTTTATAAACATTAACAGTATAGGTAAAACAGTTGGAGATGCTGAGGTGTTCAGAAAAATTTTCTCAAAGAACTTCAACAATATATATTAAATCAATTGCTAATTGATATGTTGCTGCTGAACATTCTGATTTAGTTTTCCAAGTTCATGATTGCTTAGAAAAATGATGGACAAGTCTTATGAAGGTGACGAATTAGAAGATCGAATTGAATTTGCAAGAGAAATAACAGGCTTAATTAAAGAACAACTAGCTACACAGGGATTGGAAGGTAAAACAGATGGCAAGACCGGGAAGGGAGTGAAACCAATAAATTAGGGAGGATTGCTGATCAATCTAACTGAAACACAAAAGCTACAAGGAGAAAGAATCAATTATCAAGGTCCAAATCACTGTAGAAATTATTCAATTCACTTTTTATTATATTTCATAAAAAAAAGAACCAATTAAGGTTCATATGAGTTATTACACAATTTTTAGTATGACCAGCAAGGAACTGGATGTTCTGAACCACCGCAGTCAGAAATCAACGGTTTTACATCTCCTCCAGTTACTGGTGATGAGATTGAGAAAACTAATCCAAGAGCCAGTGTAAATTTTAATAGATTTTTTTTCATAGGTTCACCACCTTTTTTAAATGTAATAAGCAATACTTACAGTATAACAAATACTGGGATTTGAATAGTGTATAAAAATCAAAAAAAACTAACAAATCCTTTATTTATTCGACAAAAAACAACATGAACTAAGTGGATCACGAACGACAAAATACAGGGTGTTAACAGGTAATTCTTCATAGGTTATTGGTTCGGTCAATATTTGTGTTTTTGGTTATTTATTTGGGTTTCAGACATCAAGAGAAGAAGTGATGTATATTTGAAGAAAAAGAAAAAATGCATCCTATTGAGAATACATTTTTCTGTGTTTATCCTTTTAGGTCGATAGAGTTACCTAATGTTGGATGTGGAGCCTGAAGCATTTCCATCATTTGTGTTGCAGATTGTTGTGTACTGTCCAAAGACATTTTAGTTAAAGCTATGCTTATACTTTGACCAAGTGAAGCTTGGTGCATGCTAACTGATAAAGCTGCAATATCCAAAAAACTCACCTCCTTTATGAATATCGGCAAAATGTTGACAACTTTAAAATAAATAAGAGATTTATTGATGAAAGGGTGAAGAAAAATGAAATATTTCGAAGTAAACGAACCAAATTATGCATTAATTAAAGCTCCTTCAAAAAGCAAGCCATGGTGATTTATATGAGTAAGGTGCAGAAGAAAATCATAGAAGTTTGAAAGAAGAAATGACGGAAGTGACAGGGATTATGTTTTAATTAAATTCAGTAGGTCTCCAGGTGAAGGTGGGCAACTTATCCCTATAATCGAAGTTATTGATACATTCAACAAAGATAAAGCTGAATTGCTTGTTATAGGTGGTTCCTTACTATAAAAAAGAAAAGTCAGGATTTTTCCCAGCTTCAATTAATTCGAGTAAGTCAATCATGTCATAAATGGTGGGGCGTCTTGAAACAGTCTTTATTCTCAGATATGGACGACAAAGATTAGAAGAGTAGTCGCCTGTCAACTAAAGCAATACAAAGCATACAGAGTTGTGTTTCAATAGAAAAGGATGCAGAAGGAATAGTTCATCTTTTCCAAATGCTTCATGATATCGAAAAACAAAAGAATATGGAACCAAAACTGAAGCAGCAGTGAAAGTATATCAAAAGCGTCAATTGCTGTCCTTTTAATATTCCTACGGTCCCTAATCATGACATCCTTCTCCTTTATATATTTAAAATACATAAGAACTATTGTTCGTATTTGGTGTTGATTTAGAACAATTGTTCTTATATAATGTATTTCAAAAGGGAGGTCTTATTGATGAATGGATTCTTAAGAAGGCTATAGAAAGTAACGAGGTTATAAATAATCTATCAAAACAATAAAGGGGAAATCAGTCAACGCAGGATTCAGGTTATTAAAGTGAATGAAGAGTTCTTTAGTGTCTATTGTTTTACTAGTAAACAGCAACGCACTTTTAAGTTCTCTAACATTTTATCAATGGGACCAACACAAAAAGTAAGGAGATGTGCATAATTATGGAACTAGCAAAGCCTAAGAAGGTTAAGAAACCAGCAAGACCGACAAGAGATGAGTTTGAATTAGAGGAAATTGCCAATACCTTAACAGAAGCATTGCAGGAAAAGAATGAACTTAGACTAACCGTGTGGAAAAGAGAAGATCCTGTTAGGGGCAAAGTTGTTAAGATGGATGGTAATACAAAATTAATACATATAGAAAATTACACTGAAACAATTAAACTTAAATTTATGGATATTTTATATGTTCAGAGAGCTTAATGGCCCAACTTATTTGAGAAGGGCTTTTTCTATTAAAAAAACGTTTATTTAATATTAAAATTTTCTTCACCTAATTTATCGCCACCTATACCTTGTGAAGCTATTAATGTTACAGGAGTTTCTAATTCATCTAATTCATCTAATTCATAAGCTACTGCGTTTTTAACTGTCCCGTCTTTTTTTATTGTTTCTAATTGAGAATCAAGAAATTGGTCATCTGGAAGTCCAGCAACTTCTAGAGTATTGACTGCATCAGGATCATTATCTTGTACAGCTTCAAATACTGTCATCCATCCAGAAGTAGGGTTAATGTCTGTATCACTTAAATTAGTTGTTTCATACCAAATTGCAAATACAGGTTTTTCTCCATACTCATTTCCCTTTTCACCAGGTTGAATAACTTAAGTTTCTGTGATATTGATTTTTAAGTCATTTAATTTCGCTTCATTATCTTCAAAATAGAGTTCATTATTTGTTTCTTTTTCTTTATCCGTTCTAATTGACACAAATATATAAATCCCAGTTGAAATAACTGTATACCCAATAGCTAGTGGTATCCGGAAGTTAAGAAGTTAATACAGAAGAAGCGAATTTAATAGAATCTGAGGTAATACAACAGATTATACTATAATGGCAGTAGATAACTTACTGGTAAACGCAAAAAGATAAATATGGAGGCGAAATATGGGAAGGAAGCTATTGACATGTCCTTGTTGTGGATATAAAACTTTGTCTGAACTAAATTCTTGGGAGATATGTGTTGTATGTAGGTGGGAGGATGATCCGTTACAATCTGATGAACCTGATTTTGCTGGCGGAGCAAATGTGGAATCTCTTAGAGAAGCACAAAGAAATTGGAAGGAATTTGGCGTATATTCAAAAAACTTGCTAGATGAGAAAAATGATATTGTTGCATCGCGGTATAAAAAGGATAGTGATTTTAAACCTTTACAACAGTAATAGTTATCCTGATTAATAATTGGAGGCTCATTTTTGATTACTAAATTTATCTTTAAAATATAAGTGATCAACTTTATGCTTTGTTGCCATTAATTGGGATGCTAAGACAGCAGTATATACAGTTGTTAAAAGAATAGCTAAAACTCCTATCCCAAAAATATTATTGTCTTTAAACAAAATTTACCCTCCTTCCTTGTGATATTTTTATCTTCTCTAAAAAGAACACGATTATACAAGGGAGCAATCGAAAACTTCTTGAACAAATTATCTTTTTTAGTAATTGGAGCGATTCTTTGCTTGTTTTATTGGTGTATTTTATTAGATCCAAAATAAAAAATTAGTTAATCCTTAATATACTTTCCAGTAGATGAATAATCACAAGCATCATTAGAGATATTCAGGTTAACTCTTGTCACCTTAAAATTTCCTCAATAAAGCCAAATTATTATTCATTTTTTCTGGTCACCTTTTTCATACCACTGAATAATATGCCCTTGAGTTTAACTAAGGGGGAATTTGGGTATGGAAAATGTTAGAGGTTATGAAGAATCTTCATCAAGTCAGCATCATCATAAAATGAGTCATCACCATCATAAGTTTCAGCAAAAATGTACGAAGCATTTATTTCAATTTGTCCAAATAGAGACAAAGGATGATGAGGTTCATCAAGGTATTCTTCACAGTTTTGATGATGAGAATGTTTATTTGTTAGTACCAAGCCAAGGTGGCAATGATAATAGTCGCTTATTTGTTCCTTTTGGAGGCTTTGGGCTGTTCGGATTTCCTGTTTTCGGAATAAGAAGGTTTGGTCCTTTTTATCCAATTTGGTGGTAAGGAAGCTTTTACAAATAGCATAGATTGGATATGCACACAAATACATGTAAGAGAATAGCTTGAGCATTAAATGAAATAGGAGCTTCTTAAAGTAGTCAAAAAAATCCCTGTATTTATTTGTAGGGATTTTTCTGACCTTTTTGCACGTCGAAATACATAAATAATCTGCATGGATGAAAACAACTGATATTGAAAAATATACAACTTCGCTTAAAAGTGCAGTTAAACGGGTTCTCAAATAAGCAAGTGCTATTGCTCTTCATGGAATGCAAATAAAATCAGGACCAATAAACTAATTATAGAATACTATAAACATAATCAACTTGATTTGGACTGATTTATGATGAATGGTCATTGGAAAGAAATTATTGGTTCCCTTTTCTCTACAATTGGGACAATACAGGCTGCTATTGGCAGTACACCTCAATTTCATTTAGATAAAGATCAAAGCTATCAGCTTAGACTTGTAGGCAATGTATTGCAAGCGTCTGGGAGTGCGTTGTCAGCCGATGGTCAAGGAACAGTATCGCTGGAAAAGTTAGGGGATGAAATTCAAGCTGTAGGCAACTCAACTGTCATAACTGGGTTAGTACTCTATGGCACATCAAATACAGATACAGAGCAGCGACTTATTATAACGGGAAACTGGTTGCAGGCATTAGGCAGCTTTGTCGGTCTGGCAGATGAATTTTTTGACAGTACGGAGGATGGAAGAGCAGAAAATATTACTGGCAATCTATTGCAGGGTATTGGTAACTCTATGCAGGCGATAAGTGGGAATCGAGTGTTGCATGGCAATCATCAGAACGATGGACAAATTGGCGTTATCGGAAGCTGGATACAAGCTACAGGCTCTTGTATTTCGCTTATCGGGCAAATCCAGGAGGAGCTGGAAGAAATTCGTCTTAATATTAATGAGTGATTTTGTTATGAAAAGCAAAACTCCAGCAGTTTTGTTTTTTTTTTTTTTTGGTAAGAAAATACAAAATAATTACATAAAAAAGTATGCATACATAGAATAACTATGTATAATGATTAAATAAAACATTATATGGAAAAGGAGTTATAATTTGTTTTATTCTCTTTTTGGTCTTATTCTACAATTAATATATTTACTGTCTATAACCGTTTTTAATTTTGTAAGAATACAGGTTATGGAGCAATTCTCGTTATATCCCATTGCTTTTTTTGAGTTATTTATTGGTGCAGCAAGTTTTATATGCGGATTAATTGGCTTGGTAAAGAAAGCTCATAGGATCCTTTCGTTTTTTGTAATGGCATTGGGGATATTGATTACTTTCCTATTTGTTTTTATTTATCTGTTACCAGAAGCAGGCATGCCACCACCAATTCCACTGTTTTATTCGGAATAAAAGGGACTGAAATTAGTCAAGCTATCCCGCATTTCTGTCATAATTCGCAACCCTTCGGTTAGAAAATTACTATTGATTAAAGGAGAGGTAGGCATGTTTGATTATGGTTTGCTTAATATCGGTAGCATCGTTTTAGGATTAATCGCTTTGGCCATTCCTACATATTGTCTGATAAATAAAAAGCATGAAAATAGTATAGTGCTTAGCAGTATTAGCTATGCAGCTTGCGCGATTTCTCTTTGTTTTCAAATTTTTTATAACTACAATTTAGTAAAAAGGGAGGACTAGTCTGCACTTTTAGACACGATTGGTGCAGTGGCAGGAGCTTCAGCAATACTTGTTATCGGGACAATATTATTGAACGTAACGATGATTCTTGTTCATACTAAGCTACAAAATAGGTCGTAGTGCATATTTAGGAGGATGGCTGTAATATGAAGTGTTTTTTAAAATTAAATGCAGTTGCCTGTGTTTATGCATTATTAATACTGATTCCTTTTGAGTTAATGGCAAACGTATATAGAATCAGCAGACTGACAAACTGGGATATACAAAAAGTTAATTTATATACAGAAACAATATTAATGCTTGATATTATTGGCGGAATGATTTTGCTGTTTTTCCTAACAAGGAATTGGTTTAAAGGGAGAAACGTAAAATATTGGACAACTATTCTTTGGATACCTTATCTTTTGTTGTTTATTTATTTAATTGCCTCGTTGTTTCCTATAACATATGGTGGTGATGTTCCAAATCCTGCGACTGGTTTTATTATAATAGGCGGCTTGATTATGTATCCTTTTTATATTCTCGTCCTTAATTTTGTAGAAACCTTAAGTGATGTTCAACCAACTCAAAATAGGTAAATTACTGCTGAATGATATATGGCCTTAGATTGGCGCTTTTTTTTGTCATTTGGGTCAATTTCATCTGGATATAGCTTTTACGTAAATGAAAAGACGTGTTATTGTTACTATACAGAGGAGGTGAAAAGAGGTGTGGTTAGTTTAATAGCTGTTGGCTATTTAAATTGATTTGTGACTTCACATTTTATTTAGTTTAGGATAATACCTTTTAAATAGATAAATTAGATCCAAGCACAACAAGCTGAATATACATAATAGCTTAAACCACGTCCTTTTATCAGTATGGAATTTATGAAAAAATACTCTGATTTAGTATTTTTTATAGTAGCTGTTTTTTACTTATGTATGAGGGTTTTTACAGATTTCTCAATCGGTGGCGGCTTGCAGTTAGGTGCAGATATTATTGTGCTTATTGGTGCCGTAATGTTTATTGTTTCTATGGTGCATATGTTCATTAGCCGCAGAAAAAACAAAAGTACATAAAGGAAGAGTTCTTGCGAAGCATTCAAAATTGTTGGATGCTTTTTTGTTTGTCAGAAAATATTGGAAGGATCTTAATCGTTTTTTTTCTGTCATTAAGGGAACGAATATAATGAGGTGATTGGATATGGAAGACAATAAAAAATCTAAGGGATTAACTAATGCTCGTACAAACATGGACAACCCTGAACAGTATCCGACAGAAAACGAAAGCCTTTTTGACATGTTTGAAAGTGAACAAACCGTTGATGCAATACCAATGGAGGATGTAAAAGAGGAATGGCGCGAAGAAAAAGCTAAACATGATACGAAAAGCACCTCTTCGAGTGAAAAAAAATATAAAACTGGTATGTGATATATCAGAAATTAATATCTTTTATGCATTTTAGATTGAATAGACAGAAAAAGTTCAATATTTTGTTCGAAAATAACGTGAAAAGCTCCCTCCATATAAAACAGATAGTTTTTATCTGTTCTTCCATGAAGGGAGCATATTGCTATATTTGACATATTTATACATGTAAATAGTTTTCAATGCTTTTATTCCCGTTCTTTAATGGAGAAATCTACTGTAATCGGACCATCATGGAGATCAGAGTCTTTTTCTCTTCTGATTAGTTGACCCTTGTCATTGAGAAGCTCAGTAATCTGTTCGGTAAGGAGACCTTGTTGGTCGTTCTTACCATGATTGCCACTGATTTGGCTGTTGTCACTTGCTGTTACAGATACGCCAGCCTTCCCGTGCTGATTGGCTAAATTATTGTTGTTGTCATTAGTATTGTATAAGTTAATGTAGATGTTGAATTCGATGGTAACTCCTTCTTTTTCAAACTTGTAAGAAGCTTTGTTTACTTCATTATGTTTATCATGATTTTGGTGGTTTTGTGAGTGTTCCTCATAATTTTTGTCATGTTTATTGGATTTAATTAAAGTATCTTCATTTTTTTTGGAATGTTTTACGTGGTTTTTGGAATGAATGTCATGTTTTTTTGAATGTGGCATTTTGTTCACCTGCCTTGCGTTGATAAAATTAGGGACAAAGAGACGACCTTCGAGAAGTACTTAGGTCGCCAAGTTAACTAGCGAAATTCAGATTAACTAACGTTTATTCAGCTGATTCCGTATCTTCATCCGTTTCACTGGAGCCAGCATTAATAACGCCATCTTTGATTTTATTTTTCCCGAAATTTTTAGCGATTTGTCCCATTTGGTTAGCGTTTTGTCCATATTTTTTAGCAATTTGTCCACCTTGGCTGACGTTTGTTCCATGCTTTCCGCTGACCTGACTCCCGCCTTCAGCAGTTAATGTAACTCCTGCCACCCCACCGTTATTAGCAAGATTATTGCTGTTTTTATTCAAATTTTTGTTTCTGTCCTTCACTTTATCATCTGCACCGTTCGTAGAACCAAATGTGGAATTTATTTCATCAGTCATGCCTATTCACCTCCATTCCTTTTACATAGTAATATATGTGAAAAATGAACAAGGAGTTATGTACTTGTCCAACTGTTCAGCATTTATTTTTGACAGAAGAATGGAAAGGGCTTCAGATGTAAAGCTGAAGGAAAACATATTTCACAATTGTACATTAAGAAACATTTCCTGAAATTAGGCAAGAAAAATAAATGACCATGTTATGACCAACAAGGTCAAAATTAGTGATGTTTATTGAGTAATCCAACCTTAGTTAATTAGGAAGGATTACTCTTTTTTTCTGGTATTCCTCTATACATTAAGAATTTCATCCTTTATCTCAGCAGCCTTTGTTATCTCACAGTTCGTTGGCATTATTGTTGAAGTACTCCACCGAAAAGGGAGGAAACCCAATAATATAATATAATTAGTGTGAAAAGTGTTGCTGGAGGAATGACTACTGCTGTTATTTTGATATAATCCCACCAGCTTATGATGACCTTGCCTTTTCTCACGATATGCATCCACATTAAGGTGGCTAGTGTTCCCATTGGCAGCAATAAAGCTCCCATATCACTGCCGATAACGTTCGCTAAGTAAGCAACCTTTAATTCCAGCACACTAAGATTCATATGTGTCAACGTAAGGGTACCAACCATAAGGGCAGGGTGGTTATTGAAAATGTTGGATAGAACTGTGAGTAATGCGCCCATAACAATACTCGCATGAAGGAGACTTCCTGAAATAACTGGCTCCATAAAACCAATCAGCCATTCTGTCAAGCCGATATTATTGAGTCCATAGATGATTGTGTACATACTAAAGGCGAAAATAATGATATACCAGGGCGTTTTCTTCAACATATCAGCAGGGGATATTTTTAAATATATCCATCTCCAGGCTAAAAGAATGAGGGACCCTATAACTGCCATAACAGAAATCGGGATTTGCAGGTAGGATGCAAGAAACAAGCTGCATCGAACCGCAAGTACAAATAACAGAATATTTCTCATGAATTTGGAACGAGCTTTTTCTGATTCATGGTGAATTACTGATTTTAGTGGGTGATACGAAGACCTAGTTAAACCGGAAACCATGATGGGAACTTTTTTCGGTAAGACTTTCTTGAAACGTAGAAAAAGCAGGAAAGTAAGCAGTAATAATCCGATGCTTGAAGGAACAAACATCATCGCTGTATGGAGCCATAAGTCCATATGAACGATTTTTAAAGCAATTAAATTGACGATATTACTGACACCAATTGGAGCACTAGAGGCAGTTGCTATTAAGGCTCCTGATAGTAAATATGGAATTTTTTGATGGTTTTTTAAGCGCATATTGTTTAATAGCATGAGAAGGATAGGCGTGGTAATAAGTATGCTTCCATCATTATTAAAGAAGAGTGTCATTAGGAAGCATAATAAATTGACATACCAGAATAATCGAATACCTGATCCTTTAGCCATAGCTGCCAATTTTTCTGCAACCCAGTTAAAAAATCCAAAGCTTTCTAAAACAATCGCCATTACAATGGTTGCCATGATAGTAATTGCAGCACCACTGATGGTGTTTAATATGATTCCTAAATCAGCGAATGAAACACTTCCGCAAAGCACAATAATAACTGCTCCACCAGTTGCAGGTATTGCTTCATTCAATCCTTTAGGTCTCCAAAGTATTAATCCCAGGGTAACCAAAAAAGTAATAATGGTTATCCAAACGGTAAAGTCGGTCATAATATTACTCCTTTCAAGTGACAATTAAGGTTATATTGTAAAAACGGCATTTGCTCCGTTTATAAGAAGTTCCACTAATGTCCCTCCGTTTCATCTGTCCCATATGTCATGTTGTACTATATTTATATGTATCTAGAGTAAGACAGGCATTAGGTTTGTACCCTTTTTTCTATAAATCCACTAGAGTCTAAATGAATTTTACTAGGCATTTAGATTTACATGAACTTGATTGGAAAGGTGAATTTAACAGTGCAGCAGTATTTATGCTTCTTATTAGTTGACAGATTATTATATTTGGAATCTAGCGGGTATAATCGTTAGCTTATCTGTCACTTCTATAATCCAATTTAAGGGATACGTAAACATGCAGAATTATCGTCGTCAGTAAAGGGAGGGGATAGGCAACTACCAGATTGGCAGAGACAGAAGGTGGGGAAAAAGAATCGTTTGTCACAAGTGATTTTATGAAGTGTAATGAACATGCTGTAATAAATGAATCTTGACAACTGTCATGTTACGAAAAAGGCTTGTCAGGATTTAGCATTGTTTAAAAAAATATTTTCCGGAAATTTCACAAAATGGAGAAATAGGAAAAACATTCTTTTGCAAAAAAACTAAAAAAGCTAACCTAGTTACAAGGACCAATATTACTATCTCTCAGATTATATTACCTTTTTACTTTAAAGCTGGAATGAAATTTTCTCCTAAACTAAATATCTCAATTTAATCTCCTTATATTCTGCAAGACTCATGCCACCTTCTCCTCCGTTCCTATTATTTAGTTTGTAAAAGATACCTTATCAAATATTTTTTCTCTACAAATGGCTAAGGTATAGGTAAAAAGGCCAGCATGATAGAATACTGGCTAAAAATATTCTTCTTCTTATATGGGGAATGTGAATGTATTATAAAGAGATGGTTTAAGAATAATAATAAAATGTCGACATCCTTAACTAAACTTCGTATATATGTGAGAATTTCTAAAGGAGTTCTTTTTTCATAAGGAAAAAGAAAAAAGACTCAGCAAATTTTTGCCGAGCCTTGCCCTGTTATCAAGGCTTTAAAATAACCTTAATCACTTCATCCTCATGGTCGTTAAACATTTTATATGCATTGCTTGCGTCATCAAGTGATACGCGGTGTGTGATGATTTCGGTTGGATCGATTTCTCCGTTTGTAATTTTGTCAAACAACATTGGCATATAGTGGATGACAGGGGCTTGGCCTGCTTTTACGGTAATGTTTCTTTCGAAAATTTGTCCTAGTGGGAACATATTGTATTTGGAGCCGTAAATGCCTGTTAATTGGATTGTGCCGAATTTGCGGACAGCGTTAAGGCCGATTTGGATGGCGCTTAAGGTTCCGCCTTGGATTTTTAGCTTTTGTCCGATTGCTTCCATCGTTGATTTTTTTCCATCCATTCCAACACAGTCAATAACAACATCTGCGCCGCCCCCAGTAATTTCTTTAATGTAATACCCAGCATCCTCATGCTCGTCAAAATTGATTGTTTCCACTTTGTTCATCTTTTTCGCATGATTTAATCTGTATGGAACATTATCAACGGCGATAACACGTTTAGCGCCTTTCATCCAAGCGAATTTCTGTGTCATTAAGCCAACTGGTCCACTTCCTAATACGACGACTGTATCGTCTTTTTTTACGCCGGAATTTTCTATACTCCAATATGCAGTCGGAAGAACGTCAGACATAAACAGTAGTGCTTCATCCTCTAATTCACAGCTTTCTGGAATGACAAATGGCATAAAGTTTCCATATGGAACGCGAAGTAATTCTGCCTGTCCACCTTGATAGTCACCATATCGCTCTGTAAATCCGAAGTATGCGCCTGTATCTGCAAGCTGTTTATTTGGATTGGAATTATCACATTGGCTTTCCATTTCATGTTCACAGTAATAGCAATGGCCACAAGAAATGTTAAAAGGAAGGACAACACGGTCGCCTTTTTTCACCTTCGTTACTTCAGACCCAACCTCTTCAATAATACCCATCGGCTCATGTCCTATTACATAGTCCTTTTCAGCTGGTACGGCACCTTGATAAATGTGTAAATCAGAACCGCATATCGCTGTTGATGTAATTCTGACAATAATGTCATCTTTTTTATGTAGCTTAGGATCTGCCACCTCTTTTACTTGTACATCTTTTGCTCCTTGATAAGTGACTGCTTTCATGATTGTAAAGCCTCCTCTTCATTTGGATAGGATACTTTATTCTTACCCAAACTTATCACTGGCAAACTATTTCACTATAGAAAACAGGCACAGATCCATTCTTTATTGTTTAAATTCATTCAACCGTTCATACGTTTCTAGCAGAAAATCATAGAATAATTCTTCTGTCGGCAGCAGCTTCCGTTGGGTTGGATATATGACACCAACTGTTCTCGTTAAGTTCGTATCAACAATAGGCACAATGACAGTCGAACGGGGGGTGTTATCAACGAGAGTCATTTCTGGCATTAATGCTACACCTAATCCTGCAGACACAAGACCTTTAAGTGCGTCGATATCTTTGCCTTCGAAAGCAATCCGTGGTGTAAATTGTGCTTCTTTGCAAGCTTGTATAACTTGTTCACGAAAAACAAAGCCCTCTGGGAGGACACAAAAAGGCTCATCCTTTAAATCACGCAGTCGTATGGACGGTTTTTGAGCTAAGTGATGATGATTAGGAACCAAAGCGACAATATTTTCAGTAAAAAGCGTTGCACCTTTAATTTTCGTTTCCTTTTCCTGATTGGGCATTGGGGCAATCATCGCCAAATTGAAGCTTCCGTTTATTACTCCGTCAATTAAATCATAATAAAGAGCATTGCTCATTTGAAATTTGGCTTCCGGATATCTTGTGCGAAAAGCATAGATAATCGATGGTAACGTATGTGCTGCCATACTAATGGGAAAAGCAATCCTTACCGTGCCTTTTTCAGGGTCTAAATATTCCTTCACTTCTCGTTTTGCATCCTCCATCATGTTCCACACTTGCTTCATTCGTTCAAAAAAGATTCTTCCGAGTGGTGTCAGCTTAACACTGCGGCCTTCTCGTATAAAAAGCTCAACGCCTAATTCACTTTCTAAGTTAAAAATTTGTCTGCTGACAGAGGACTGAGCAACATGTAATATATCTGCTGCCTCAGTGACATGCTCTCGTTTTGCCACTTCGAGAAAGTACTGAATTTGTCGCATTTCCATGTTTACCATTCTCCTAATGCGTTTAACGCATGAATTTCATCCGAAATTAATATTGGAACTATCAATTACAAAATTATAAAATGAAACCACTTAAAAGAAAAGGAATTTTCTAAACTTTAAATTATTTTTAGGGGCTGAATTATTATGGAAGTTGTCGAAGCATTGGAAAATACTGATATTAAAGATAGAGAGAATGCAGAAGAATATGTAAATCGTTTATATAAATTGGTGCAAGCTCGTAATCCAAATGAAGCTGAATTCCACCAGGCTGTTAAAGAGGTCTTGGATTCTTTAGTTCCTGTACTTGTAAAAAATCCTGTTTACATTAATCAGGCAGTATTAGATAGAATAGTAGAGCCAGAGCGTATGATTAGCTTTAGAGTGCCATGGGTTGATGATAATGGAACTATTCAAGTGAACAGAGGGTTCCGAGTTCAGTTCAATAGTGCGATTGGTCCGTTTAAAGGTGGATTGAGATTTCATCCAACTGTTAATGCTAGTATCATTAAATTCCTTGGTTTCGAGCAAATCTTTAAAAATTCGTTAACAGGACAGCCGATAGGCGGAGGCAAAGGTGGATCTGATTTCGATCCTAAGGGAAAATCAGATATGGAAATTATGCGTTTTTGCCAAAGCTTCATGACAGAGCTAAGCAAACATATCGGACCTGACATTGATGTGCCTGCTGGTGATATTGGTGTTGGTGCAAGGGAAATCGGCTATATGTTTGGTCAATATAAAAAGCTTAAAGGTGCCTTTGAAGCAGGAGTGCTGACAGGAAAAGGCATTGGCTATGGCGGCAGCCTTGGCAGAAAAGAAGCAACGGGCTATGGCTTAGTTTACTTCGTTGAGGAAATGCTGCAAAGTAAAGGCTTAAGCTTTAATGGTAGCACAGTAGTTGTTTCTGGATCAGGTAATGTCTCCATTTATGCAATTGAAAAGGCAATGCAATTAGGTGCAAAAGTAGTTGCATGCAGTGATTCAAGTGGATATATTTATGACCGCAATGGAATCAATCTTGAAACTGTTAAGCGCTTAAAGGAAATGGAGTCAAAGAGAATTGCTGAGTATGTTAATGTCCATCCTGAGGCACATTATCATGAGGGCTGTACAGGGATTTGGTCGATTCCTTGTGATATTGCATTACCAAGTGCAACTCAAAATGAAATCGATAAGATTGCTGCAGAACGACTTGTTTCAAATGGTGTAAAAGCAGTTGGAGAAGGTGCTAACATGCCATCAACACAAGGTGCTGTTGATTACTTTATGGAGCACAGCGTTTTATTTGGACCAGCAAAAGCAGCTAATGCAGGTGGTGTTGCGGTTTCTGCATTGGAAATGGCACAAAACAGTGCAAGGGTTGCTTGGTCAAAAGAAGAGGTAGATAGTAAATTACAAGCTATTATGAAGGACATTTATACAAAAAGCATGCAAGCAGCCGAGGAATATGGAATGGCAGGGAATTTTGTTGCCGGAGCAAATATTGCAGGCTTTAAAAAGGTTGCAGATGCCATGCTCGAGCAAGGTGTCATTTAAAGTAAACACAATAAATCAAGAAGGTCACATAATTGTGGCCTTCTTGATTTATATAGCTAAATATAACTTTTCTACATTAACGCTTCATAATTATTATAACAAAGAAAGCGTTGAACTTATTACTATTGGATTCCTTATTATTTAGAGTCATATGCATGAGTAAAAACAATCCAATAAGGGTTAACGTACAAGGGATTTGGAAGGGTTTAACTACTGTTTTATGTTTATAAATAGCTAGACAATTCGTCTTGTCTTAAAACAATATTTTATAGATGTATATTTTTCTAAAATAGTATTCTTGAAGAGTTATTCTTGTTGCTTTTTCTAAATGGATGTATGCGGTTTTAATAAAATACTTTCTTTTTGCATACAATGTGGAAAGTGGAGATACATATTGCATCTTTAATTTTAAAGAGTAAGTGCATTTTTTTCTGACGAAAAGTGCTTTAAATGGGGATTTATACTTATAAAAGTCGTTCAAAGAGAACTTATCCTTTTTTAAATGCTGTAAATAGTATATAATTATCAGATAATGGTAGATATTTTTATTTGTAAATAATTATAATAATTTAAGAGAGTATCAAAAACGAAGACAGAAATGGTGTGTTCATAAAGAGCGTCTGCATCCTTTCTGCGAATACAATAATGTAAAGGGAAGGTTAATATGAGCAAAAGAGAAACTAACACAGATGTTTTCTTAATTGGTACCGGAATAATGAGTGCAACATTGGGGACGCTTCTGAAAGAATTAGTGCCTGACTGGAAGATTACAGTATTTGAGAAACTTGCAAACACAGGAGAGGAAAGCTCAAACGAATGGAACAATGCGGGGACAGGTCATGCTGCGTTGTGTGAGCTGAATTATACTGTTGAAAAACCAGACGGATCGATTGATATCAGCAAAGCAATTAATATTAATGAACAATTTCAAGTTTCTATGCAGTTTTGGTCTTATCTCGTTAACAGTAAGCGCATACATAACCCAAAGGATTTTATCATGCCATTACCTCATATGAGTTTAGTAGAAGGCGCAGAAAATGTTAGTTTTTTAAGGAAAAGATTTAAAGCGCTGTCAAACAATCCCTTGTTTGAAGGAATGGAATTTTCCGATAATCCTGAAAAACTGAAAGAATGGATTCCCCTTATCATGGATGGCCGAAATGCAGATGAGCCGATTGCAGCAACGAAAATTGATTCAGGAACAGACGTAAACTTCGGTGCATTAACACGGATGCTGTTTAACCATCTTGAAGATAATGGTGTGACAATTAAGTATAAGCATAGTGTTCAGGATTTAAAGCGGACTAAGGACGGTTTATGGGAGCTGACGGTTCGTAATCTTCAAAAAAACACGATTGAACGCCATACTGCAAAATTTGTTTTTATTGGAGGCGGAGGAGGAAGCTTGCATTTGCTTCAAAAATCCGGTATTCCAGAAGGCAAGCATATTGGTGGCTTCCCAGTAAGCGGTATTTTCATGGTGTGTAAAAATCCTGATATTATCAATCAGCATCATGCTAAAGTGTATGGAAAGGCTAAGGTTGGCGCACCGCCAATGTCCGTGCCTCATTTGGATACACGCTTTATTGATAATAAAAAATCACTGCTGTTTGGACCTTTCGCCGGCTTTTCGCCGAAGTTTTTGAAAACGGGCTCTATGTTTGATTTAATCACGTCTGTTAAACCAGATAATATTTTCACCATGCTGTCAGCAGGTGCAAAAAACATGGGATTAACTAAATATTTGATCCAGCAAGTGATGTTGTCAAAGGAGCAGCGTATGGAAGAACTGCGTGAGTTTATTCCAAATGCAAAAATGGAGGATTGGGATTTAGTAGTTGCTGGTCAAAGAGTGCAGGTTATTAAAGACACAGAGGCTGGTGGAAAGGGAACACTGCAATTTGGCACAGAGGTTATAACAGCAGGTGACGGATCTATTGCAGCACTGCTTGGCGCTTCACCAGGTGCTTCTACAGCAGTTCAGGTCATGCTTGAGGTACTCGGCAAATGCTTCCCTGAGCATATAGAAGATTGGAAGCCGAAAATTAAAGAGATGATTCCTTCCTATGGACTTTCTTTAATGGAAAACCCAGCATTATTAGAGGAAGTACACACATCAACAACCCAGTCCCTCATTACAACTGAAAAAGAGCCGTTTTTCAGTTGAAAGTTTTAATAAAGGTTTTTACTACAGAGACGCTTTCCTTTTTGGGGGGCATCTTTTGTGTTATTTGCTTTTTAATAAGCTTTAACAGCTATGTAAAAAGCAAGGCTTATGATAGTCATAGAATGGTATAAATATAAACCTGGCGATTACCGAGAAAAATTGTTGGGTATAGTACTGAAAGGTTGTCTTAAATAAAAGCCTAAAGTGCTTTGCTAAAAAATTATTATTGGAGGTTGGAGAAAATGCCAAAATTAACAGTCGACACAGTAAATAATGAACCAGTTAAAATATACTATGAGGACCATGGAAGTGGGAAACCAATTGTTCTGATTCATGGATGGCCGTTAAGCTCTCGTTCTTGGGAAGCTCAAGTTCCTGCGTTAATTGATGCTGGATATCGAGTAATTGCTTATGATCGCCGTGGTTTTGGTCAATCATCACAACCATATGAAGGTTATGACTATGATACGTTAACCAAAGACTTGCACACTTTAATAGAACATCTGGAGCTTCAAGATGTAACACTTGTAGGTTTCTCTATGGGAGGCGGAGAAGTGGTCCGTTACATTAGTACATATGGAGAGGAGCGCATCGAAAAAGCTGTTTTAGCTGGTGCTGTTCCCCCATACATGTATAAATCAGCTGATCATCCAGAGGGAGTACTCGATGATGCAACAATCGCTGAATTTGAAAATGGTGTTAAAACAGATCGTATCGCATTCCTTGAAGATTTTACGCATAATTTCTTTACGGCAGGTGAAAATAAGGACCTTGTCAGTGAACCACTACGATTATACAATCGTGATATTGCTGCATTCGCATCACCAAAAGGCACGCTTGATTGCATTGGCGCATTTGGCCGAACGGACTTCCGCAATGATTTAGCTAGCATCACTGTCCCGACATTGGTTATCCACGGTGATTCAGACGGTGTCGTTCCTTTAGAAGCAAGCGGTAAGCTAGCTCACAATATGCTTGCAAACTCTGAGCTAGTTGTTGTCGAAGGAGCTCCACACGGATTTAACGCAACACATGCAGACAGATTTAATAAGGAATTAATTCAGTTTCTTGCAAAATAATGAACCACTTGAAAAAAGCAGATGTGTCATCTGCTTTTTTTTTCGTATAAAGGTAGCTCATTTAATCTTTATCTAATTTTTCAAGCCTTCGCGCTATCTCTTTAAGAAGATGATTTCTTTCCTTCATAAGCTTGAACAAATATACTACGGCAATAGCAGCAATGACTAAAGGAATTATGTTAAAGAAAAATAGACCTAATATAGGAGTGCTGATATGTAATCCATCTGCATGGAAATACCTCCTTTTTTATAGCAGAGCATGGTTATTTTTAATAATTTGTTTTCCACGTTATTACAGTAATGATTGATTAGCTACTAGGTTGTTTTCAAGTACTGAAAGTTAAGTAAATAATTGTCGAGCAATTGTCATTGTTCTTTTTTCATGGGAATAAGGTTGGGTTAGTCTGTATCCAAATGAAAAAGTCGAAATAATCAAAGGTATTCAAAAACTTACAAACATCAAAAACAGGAATAATAAAAAAATTTGAAATGTTCGCTAGTAGGCCTAGAAGGGGATTTTATTTATTGTGCTAGAAATGAACAACTATATAATCAAATATAAAGGCTAATGAACAAAATGACAGGTTAATACAAAAACAAATACATATAACTACTAGGAAGCTGAGGCATTTTAGAAAATGCCTCTTTTATTATTGTCCAAAATATATGCTGTAGCGTAATCTGACTAGTCAATAATGCTGTTTTTCTTTGCCGCATCTAACACATTTGTCCGAATAATAGCTATACTTGTGGTTCCTTTTAAAAAAGCAAATAATGCTTTTAAGCTTCATGGAAATCACCCGCCCTAAATAGTTTAATTTCATTCTATGCGGTGAATATAAACAACTTGTTAAAAAAACTTGAAAAATTAGTAAAAGAATTAACAAGTAATGAGGCAATATATTGCTTAGTGTTGTTAATGTGACAGCAAGTTCCATTCCTTAACTGCATATATTCTTTTAAGTGAGACAAGGTAAAGAGTAAGCTGCATTGGAGGGGTTGATGGAGATAGTAAAGGCAGAAAAATGTGAAGGTCTTGCTTGTAAAGTACGCGGTGCTGATAAGCTTTTTCCATTTAGTGCATGGGATAAGCCAGATAAGGTAAACTGGTTTTGCAGCGAGCACCTGAGAGCTGCAAAAGCGTTCAGCGAAAAGGAAAAACAAGCGTTTATGCACTATTATGCAGACCCTGAAAAGCGTAAATGGCTACCGCATACATCTCTAATGCTTTACGAAAAATACAGTGAAAAGTATTAAGGCTCCAATTGTTCCGCAAAAAATGCCTAAACCTGTTTAGTCCAATCCTTAGCGGGTATTTAAGGAACAAAAAGGAGTCTTAAGGATGAATTTGAAAAGCAATCGTTCCTATTACGCAGTAGCAGGCATTTCTACGGCATTAGTCATTATAGCTGTACTCACTTTATCCTCTAACTCTACTCCTAAAACAACAGCAGAGTCAGTTTATAAAGAACCTGAAATAATCACAGAAGCCAACAGGAAGGTTATTGAAGATAATGATGAAGCAAAACAGACAATTTCGGCAACTATTATAAGTAAAACACCTGATGGTAAGCAATATTCAGCAGTCAACAATTATGATGACAAAGATATTGTCGTTTTAGATAAGTCAGAGGAAACAACATGGAAAAATGGGGATAAAGTATATATCACATTTGCTGGTGACAAGGTAGATAGTGTAGAGGTGGTAAAACGTGCACCTTAATGGAAACAAAATCAGCTCTTTAGGGCTGATTTTTTTCTTTGCTTCGGTAATTAAAATCTGTGCTTGGCTTGATATAATAGAACAGTATTAGTTATAAGGAGACGACATGATAAATAAACATATTATCATTGCTAGAGGAGGAGAACAGCGCAGTAAGCTGGAGATCTACTTCCAAGCAATTGGTGCTAGGACAATATCCTTCCCCATTTTAAAAGGGACAGAGATTAAATTAACTGATGATGATTTGGAGAAAATTATGAAAGGCCAACGATTGATTTTCTTAAACCCAACAAGCATTGCCATTTTTTTTCGGCAAATGGCTGAAAAGCAACTTTCATTCAAATTTCCATTACAAATCGAATATGTATCAGGAAAATCAAAAAAACTTCTTGAGCAAATGGGAATACCTTGTATGCCTGCACGTTATGGACAAGATTCGGCCAGCTTACTTGGTCATGATCAGCAGAAGCTAAACCATTATTCAGACGATGTTCAGCTTGTTATTACCCATAAACTAGCAGTGGATGAGCAATATTTAGAGGAAATGCGCATCATATTAAAGAAAGACTGTTGGAATACTGTAATCTTTCCCAATAAACTAGCTGTTGACTTCTTTATTAAGTATTGGCATGTAATGAAGCTGGGAGATTTCAACAAGCTTTCGTTTGCAGCTGTCGGTAATATGGTGAAAGAATATGCGATGGAACAAGGTTTTAGCGAGCTTGATGAAGTCATCCAAGCGCTATTACAAACAGAGGAATGGAAATATTCCATGTAAAATGAAAATGCCCCGGTCATTTTGACCAGGGCGTTTTCATTTTAAAAAATTAGTATAGGAAAGACGCACCTACGATAATCAATAGAATAAATAGAACAACAATCAATGCAAAGCTGTTGGAGTACCCGCCGCCATTTTCTTCATAACCTCTTGACATGTCTCTCACCTCCGCTCATCAGGTATACAACATCATATGATGATTTACATGAGAGGGAATGGACAAGAATACAGAGAGCATGAAAAAAGTAGAAAATGAGCATTCTAACTAGATGCTATATTTTAGAGTGAACAGGCAAATTCTCAAATGTTGCAAATTTCTAATTGGATGTGAAAACAGTGAATACAGATCAATCGATTAAAACATTAAATAAATTTCTGCAGGGTCAATATATGGGAATACATTCGTATGAACATTTTATACAAAATCTTGAGGATATGTCCTTAAAGCTGTCTTTTACGGACATATTAACAGATCATACTAAAAATGCCCATCTAATTTCCGAGAGAATTACTCGATTAGGCGGGGAACCGGCTGATAGTGAGGGGATAATCGGTAAGACAGAATCCTTTATTGGCAATATTTTTGATCCTGACAAAGGGGATGAAGTAATCATTAAACATGCGATTAAGGGAGAAAATTTATATGGAATTAAAATGTCTGAGCAGCTTGTCAGAGATAAGCTCGATGATGAAAGCATGGATTTAGTTCACCAAATATTAAATAATGACAGAGAACATGTCGACTTTTTAAAGTCGTTAATCCACTAATCGTAAAAAAGAGCAGCAAGTGAAATTCTTCTTGCTGCTTATTTGTGGTCTTTTTCTTTTATAATAAAATTTTTATCGAGAAACATTTGAAAACCATAGTTAAGCATAGAATAAGCAAAGGCAGTGTAAAACAAAAAAATCGGCTTTACTTTCTTCAATTTGTATAACCCGAGCTTGTCCAAAAAATAATGCAGCGGATAAGCAAATACTAAATCAAATAATAAATTAAAAATTGTATAAACCCAAAATCGTCCGTACGTAAAATGGAAGGTCCATAAATTAGCGACGAAAAAAGGTCCAAAGATAAAGGTTAATGCATTCTTTGTCGCACCTCTTTTTCCACCCTTTACCTTCCATAGTTTATAGGTTCTCCCAATCATGTCTTCCACCAGCAGAATGACAGTAGAGAATATCGTTACAGGCAAGAATTTAAGAAATGATTTTTTCGGCAATAAAAAGATCGTCGACCATGATAAAAGAATCAAGCCGCATCTTATTAAAAATGTGAGCATGTGGAACGACTCCTTTTTCATACAAAAATAATGTTGGACTCATTGATAATTAAGTTTCTATTCATACTATAGGCTTTGTAAGGAGGGCCTTCTTTATGTAAAAAATGAACGTTTTTTGTAAAATTAGCAAACTTGGTTCCTAAAAGAAGCAGAACATTTTATAATAAAAGAAGAGATATATGGCATTTATTACAAGGGGGATTTATAGTGAAAAGAATAGCCGTTTTTTGTGGTTCAAGCACAGGCAGTTCTCCTATTTATATGGATGCAGCAAGAGAATTGGGGAAAGAACTTGCCAGAAGAAAGATTGGGTTAGTATATGGTGGTTCAAGCATAGGATTGATGGGCAGCATTGCTAGTGCTGTCTTGGAGGAAGGTGGAGCAGTAACAGGAGTGCTTCCGCAATTCCTCGAAAATAAGGAAATTGCTTATAAAGGTTTGACGGAATTGATTACGGTTCATTCGATGCACGAACGGAAGGCGAAAATGACTGAGTTAGCAGATGGTTTCATTACATTGCCTGGCGGTGCAGGAACAATGGAAGAGTTTTTTGAAATTTTCACATGGGCCCAACTCGGCCTCCACCAAAAGCCGTGCGGTATATTGAATACAAATCATTATTATGATCCTTTGGTGAATCTAATCAATCATATGGCAGATGCTGAATTTCTCCAAGAAAAATACAGAAGTATTGCAATTGTAGAAGAGAACCCTGCAGTCATGCTAGACAGGTTTCATACATATCAACCACCGAGTATAAAGACATATATAACCGAGAAGCAAACATAAAGGGAGGAACGGGAAAATGAAAGACTTAAGATACCCAATTGGGGAGTTTGAATGGGAGGGTGAATATACGGAGGATGTTCTTGCTTCATGGTTACATGATTTAGAACAACTGCCTGCCAATCTGAGAGAAGCTGTGACTGGATTGTCTGAAGAGCAGCTGGATACTCCTTATCGTGATGGAGGCTGGACGATACGTCAGGTAGTCCACCATGTTGCCGATAGCCATATTAATGCCTATACAAGGTTCAAGCTTGCTTTAACAGAAGAAAGTCCAGTAATAAAGCCATATGCTGAGGACAAATGGGCTAGCCTGCCTGATTCGCAAATGGCTGTGGAAGTTTCCTTACAGCTCCTTGACTCCTTGCATGCCCGTCTTGTTTCATTGCTGCGGTCATTGTCACAAGAGCAATTAAATACGACATTCGTTCATCCGGAATCCGGGATTGTTGCGCTCAAAAGAAATATTGGGATTTATGCTTGGCATGGTAGTCACCATCTTGCCCATATAACAAGCCTTTGTGATCGAAAAGGCTGGAAATAAAAGAGGCTGGGACAAAACAAAAGATAAGCTTTCTAAACACGAATAATAGAATTACAACTAAAATTGAAAAGTGAAGATTGTGTTTAAATAGAATGTTGAGTTAAAGTTAGTTCGTTTCATTGCGCGCTCGTCCTCGCGCTTTCCGCGGGGAGGTATGGAGCCTCCTCGTCTTCGCCTGCGGGGTCTCATCCTTTCCTCTATTTCCCTTAGGAGTCGAGTGGCCTCCGCTCCATTCCACTAAAATTTCTAATTTTTTGTATTTAAACTAAAAACAAAATACCGAACTACTTAATTAATAGTTGATTAAGTAGTTCGGTCTTTACGCTGGTTCACATACTTATGTCCCAGCCTCTTTTTCGATTATCTATTATCCACTTTCTCTGGATATAAATCGTGGTTCATAAGACGGTGTGCAGCCATTTCTTCAAACTTAGTTCCTGGCTTACCATAATTGCAATAAGGATCAATTGATAGGCCGCCTCTTGGTGTGAATTTACCCCATACTTCTACATATCTAGGATCTAATAATTTAATAAGATCGTTCATGATGATATTCACGCAATCTTCATGAAAGTCACCGTGATTACGGAAGCTAAACAAGTATAGCTTCAAAGATTTACTTTCAACGATTTTCTTGTCCGGAATATAGCTGATATACATTGTAGCAAAATCCGGTTGTCCAGTAATTGGCACTGCAAAATTTGCAGGTGGACTATATCATATACATATATTCTTTCGGTCGAATATAAGCATCCTCGCGCTTCCACCCAATAGTATGGATGTACTCTACTCCCTTCTGCAAACTAGTACTTTTACCCGATTCTTAATCTGCATGGTTTCGATAGTCTCTGCACCTTCCTCTAATATGTTAGAGGCTTGGCTCAGGATTAGAATTTCCTTCCTTCCCTGAGTTCACGAGGTTTAAGCGACAGTGTCTCCACTGAAGTGTGCCCTATTGACACAAGCTGGTAAATTCTGGACAGTTAAATTTAACAAAATAATCTCTGTTCACATGCAAGTTGTCAACAGACTCCAATATTTCTGGATTGTACTCATATAGGTAGGTTGTTCCTTGGTTCCCGAGCAATGTTAAATCCTCAAGACCTTCTTCGTGTTTTCTGCCTGACATTTTAATCTCTCCATTTCATTTGATCGTTACATATGAGAATAGCAATCTATAGATATGGCTGTTTTTTTACAAAATAAAAAGCCACATCCTGATTTATGGACATGGCAGTTGTTCACCTGTATCCATAGTTTTTTATAGAGGGTATCTGCTATGAACCTCTTAGCTTTGTTAAGCTATCATGTACAGCCATATATTATAGCAAAATCACACTAACGTCAATATTAACCACTGATAGACTCGATGGCTAAAAATCATTGGCTTTTGCATTAATTTTTTTAGAATATTGTTCATATACATAAAAGACTAGAACAACGAAAATCGGATTATCTGTTTTCTCGGAGGAGGTTTTTGTACTTGCATATTATTGGGAAAAGCGTTGTGCGGAAGGAGTCAAAAAGCAAGGTAACAGGCTATGCCCACTATACTGCTGATACGACTACAGGGGAAGCGCTATTTGTGAGGCTTGTTAAAAGCAAGCATGCACATGCAAATATTCTTCGGATTGATGAAACAAAAGCGCTGCACCAAAAAGGAGTGCGGGCAGTAGTCCTTGGCAAAGGCTTGCCATATGTTGGGGAGGAGGTTCGGGATAGACCCCCAATAGCACATACAAAGGTCCGCTACATTGGCGAGATAGTCGCACTGATTGTTGCTGATTCTTATGATGCTGCCCAAACTGCTGAAGAGCTGCTTGTAATAGAGTATGAGGTGCTGCCTGTCGTTAACTCACCAATACAGGCAATGCAAAAGGACGCTCCTTTATTACATGAGCGGATAAATGAATATGATAAGGACCCAGGAATTTATCCGATAACAGGAACAAATATCATCAACAAAACCAAGATTCGAAAAGGTAATATGGAAAAAGGCTGGTCAGAATCTACTGTGATTGTGGACGCAGCATACTTTCTGCCAATAGCAGACCATAGTGCAATGGAAACAAGAAGTGCTACTTGTGAAATAATGCCTGACGGTGAGGTGCTGATAACAACAAGCTCACAGGCACCATTTATGGTGAAAAAAATTCTGAGCAGAGACTTTCATATCCCTACAGGCAAGATCATTGTCAAAACACCGTTTGTTGGTGGAGGCTATGGCGGCAAAGCTTCTGTACAGCTAGAGATATTTGCTTATCTTGCAAGTAAGGCAGTTGGCGGAAGGCTTGTAAAAATAGTCAATACAAGAGAAGACGACCTCCTTGTGTCACCAGTCCATATCGGTCTAAATGCAAACGTTAAGCTTGGTTGTTCCTCCGACGGCAAATTAACGGCTGCTGAGCTGGAATATATTTTTGATGGAGGTGCATATGCAGATAAATCTCCGCATTTGACTACAGCAGGAGCAGTTGACTGCACAGGACCGTATAAATTAGAAAATTTATTTTGCGACAGCTTATGCGTGTACACGAATCATCCATATGCAGCACCATTTCGCGGCTTCAGCCATGGAGAGGTTCATTTTGCCTTTGAACGAACGATGGATATGATGGCAAAAAAACTGAATATGGACCCACTTCATTTTAGACAAATAAATGCAATCCATCCAGGTGACCAAACACCGACAAGAGTTGTTTTAAATAAAAGCAATGTTGGCAATGTGGAAGCATGTATAAACAAGCTGAGGCCACTGTTTGACTGGGAAAAGGGTATGGTCGAAAGAATTGGAGAGCATGTGCTAAGAGTAAAAGGCGTCAGCTGCAGCTGGAAGAATTCAACGATTGGTCCAGATGCCGGTTCAGGCGTTGTGCTAACATTTAATTCTGATGGAAGCATCAATCTTATGTCTGGTTTGGTCGAGATTGGAACTGGTACAAAAACAGTGCTTGCGCAAATACTAGCTGAAAAGATGAAAATGGATATCCATGATATTCATGTACGCATGACAGTGGATACACAAACAGAGCCAGAGCACTGGAAGACAGTCGCAAGCAGGGGAACATTAATGGCGGGAAGAGCCGTGCTTGATGCTGCAGACGATGCCATTAACCAGATAAAGTCCCTTGGTTCTACTGTGATGCGAGTCCCTGTTGATGATCTTGAAGTTGGCTATAAACGGGTGTATTTACGTGATGATCCTGCTAGCTTTTTGCCATTTAAGGATATTGTTTATGGTTATGTGTATCCGAATGGGAACGCAATCGGCGGGCAGATTGTTGCAAGAGGCAAATATATACTGAGAGGCCTAACTAATCTTGACCCGGAAACAGGTGAAGGTAATCCAGGCCCTGAATGGGCTGTTGGGGCACATGGGATAGAGGTGGATTTCAATACGAAAGATTTTACCTACAGGATAAGAAAAGCTATAACTGTTATGGATATTGGCGAAATATTGAATTATAAGGCAGCAGTAGGACAAGTGAAAGGAGCAATGAGCATGGGGCTGTCATGGGCTGCAAGGGAGGGTTTTTACTTTGATGAAAACGGAAAAGTCCTTAATCATCAGCTGCGGACATATCGACCGATTCGATTTGGAGAACATCCTGAATACATCGCTGATTTTGTCAAAACACCTCATTTAGAAGCTCCATATGGTGCGAGAGGTGCTGGTGAGCATGGGCTTATTGGAATACCTGCCGCCTTGGCTAATGCATTATCACTAGCAGCAGAGGTAGAGTTAACACGACTGCCGTTGATTCCCGAAGAAATTTGGAGAAGCAAAAAGGAGTTAGACAAACATGATTTATGAGTATTATAAACCAACTCGTTTGCTTGAGGCGACAGAGCTTTTTAGATCAAAGCAGGTTGAAGGAGGAAAGCCGCTGTATTTTGGTGGAGGGACGGAAATCATCACCCTTTTTCGTCTCCAGGAAATCAGCCTGGACACTGCTATTGATATAAAGGCTATCGATGCAGTCAGAATACATGATATGGTTGAAGGCTATTTTGCGATTGGTGCTGCAGTTACGCTTACAGAGATTCAGACAAAAAATCAGTTCCCCCTGTTAACAGAGGTGGCAAAAGAAGTGGCTGACAGGACAGCACGAAACAAGATTACGCTCGGCGGAAATATATGCGGAAATATCTTTTACAGGGAAGCTGTCCTTCCGCTTCTTCTATCAGACAGTCTCATTGTCACAGCAAGAGGAAAGGACATCAACATGAACCAGCTAACCTCGAAGTTTAATGAAAAAATGCTTTTGGATGATGGGGAGATTTTTGTCCAGGCATTCATTGAGGAAAAATATTTGCATGCTCCATATATAGCCCGAAAGAAAAGACAGCAATGGGATACAGGGTATCCACTTATAACAGCTGCAGCTTTAAAAATAGACAATCACATTCGGTTAGCCTTTAGCGGATTATGCGCCTTCCCATTCCGCTCCAAACAAATGGAGGCTGTGTTAAATGAAACAGGTTTAAGTGAAGAGGAAAAGCTAAACAGGGCAATTGCTGCAGTGCCTGGTGAAATCCTTGATGACGTGGAAGGTTCAAAGGAGTACCGCCTATTTGTATTAAGGAATTTGCTCGAGGAAATTTTAGTGAGCTTGGAGAGGGTGTAGCATGCATATACCAGCAAAAAAAACGCAGATAAAGCTGTTTGTAAATGGGGAAGAAAAACAAGTGGCTGTTATCCCAAACAAAATCTTGCTGATGGTTTTACGGGAAGATTTGCATTTAACAGGGAGCAAGCCAGGCTGTTTAAACGGTGATTGTGGTGCGTGTACTGTCCTTGTTGACAATGAACCGATGAAATCATGCTTAATGCTTGCGGTTGAGGCTATTGATAAGGAAGTTGTTACCGTTGAAGGCTTGTTTGAAGCGCCGATACAAAAAGCCTTTATCGAGCAGTTTGCCTTCCAATGCGGCTACTGCACGCCAGGGTTTATTATTAATGCACATGCATTAACAAAGATTCCAAACGCAGATAAAGAAATGATTCGTGAATGGCTGTCCTCCAATATTTGCAGGTGCACGAGCTATGAAGAAATTGAGCATGCCGTACTTGAAGCGATGGGGAAATTGAATAAGTAAAAAGGGAAGGGCAAACCTCTTCCCTTTATTTATGGAAGTCCAATTTCATTAAGTGGATAAATGCGTAAAACAACTTTGCCGATAACAGAGTTTTTGTTTATGAAACCAAATATTCTGCTGTCTTTACTGTATAAACGGTTATCACCTAAAACAAACAAACTGTCCTTTGGAACAGTTGTTTTACCTGTACGCTCCCAAAGCGTAAAGTCGCCAGTGAGCTTAGGAGTAGAAGCTTCTTTTTTGTTTTCTGTTAAATAAGGCTCTTTGTAGGCTTTGCCATTCACATACAATATGTCATCCGTAACAGAAATCGTATCACCTGGAAGTCCAATCACTCTTTTTATGTAATTATTATCGCTGTCTGGTGCATGAAATACAATCATATCAAAGCGTTGAATATCGGCAATTTTGCTGAGAATGATTTTGTTGCCATCCTCAAAAGTTGGAGACATGCTATTACCATGTACAACACTCGGGGAAAATAGGTAATTTCTGCATATAAGAACAAGAATAAAGGCAAAAACAATGCATTTCAGTACAGAATACATTTCTTGTTTCCAGCTTTTTTTCATAGAAGACCTCCTAGTTATTTACTACTTATATTCTATCTAGTAAATAAATGGAAATCAATGATATAATAGATGCAAAAAGTATGAAGATTGGAAGAGTATGTAATGGAAGATGAACTGTTAAAAGTATTTGATGCACAATTTAATCCTATTGGAAAAGCACCGAGAACAAAAATCCATGTAGAAGGCCTTTGGCATGAAACAGTTCATTTCTGGTTAATGACAAAAATGAACGGCAATCATTATGTGTTTCTACAAAAACGAAGCAAAAGTAAAAGGGATTATCCAGCTCTCCTTGATATAACTGCAGCAGGCCATTTATTGGCAACAGAAACATCAACTGACGGGATAAGAGAGCTGCAGGAAGAATTGGGGCTTCCTTCGATTGAGATGGACAAGCTGTACAAGCTTGGAATCGTGAAGAACATAATCCATACAAATAAGTTAGTAGACAATGAGTTTAGTCATATTTATTTGTATATAGTGAATGAAGATATTTCTTTTCGTTTGCAGGAAGAGGAAGTATCTGACATCGTTGTATCAGAGTTTACTGCCTTTTATCCATTTTGTATGGCAGAAAGGGATGAATTAGTCATTTATCCTTGGCGAGACGGTATTGTATATTGCGACGAAGAAACACAAGTTGGAAAAAACAGCTTTGTTCCGCATGAGGAGGCTTACTTTAAGAAAGTAGCAGAATTATTAAAACAGCAATTAGAAAACCTCGAATAGGCCAGCAAATAAATGCTGGCCTATAAGTAGTTAATTGGCAGATGAAAGCAATTCCATACCTTTATCCCGGAATGAGGGATCTGCTGCCATTTCGACTGTAATTTTACCATTTTCATAGGAAATAACTGAAACACAGCAATTATCATGATGTGGAAATGTTTCCATTTTTGCAAGGGACATGATCAAGTAACCGATTGTGACACCATGCGAAAAAATCAGTATGTTTCCGCCGCTCTCCTTATGGGTGGCGATTATTTCATCGACAGCTGCCTTTGTTCTTGTTAATAAATCGGTGAAAGACTCTCCTTTTGGAACTTTAAAATCAATATCAGACATGGAAAAGATTTTTTCTAATATATTTCCATGCTCTGAGATGATTTCTTCCTGTAACAATGATTCCAATACACCAAAATTCATTTCCTTTAATCGAGCATCTGTTTTAATTGGCAGTGCTTTTTCGCCTAGTGCGAATTTAGCAGTATCCTGCACCCGTTGACTTTCACTCGCATAAACCGCTTCAAAGTCGATGGAAGCAAGACCTGCACCAACAGCTTTTGCTTGCTGTACCCCTCTATCAGTGAGTGGTGAATCACAAAATCCCTGCATTCTTTTTTCAATATTGTATTGAGTTTCTCCATGACGGACAAAGTAAAGTTTTAATTTAGACATGTAATACATATGCTCCTATTCATTTTAATTCTTAGAAAAAACGTTTCCCTCTTACTATTCTTTATAAGTCAGTATAAACCCTTCTAAATGCGAAAGAAAAGGGATAGAAAAAAACAAGAGTCCCTATGTCAATGACAAGAACTCCTGTTTCTTTCGTATTATTGTTATTTATTCTCTTTTTGGTGCAAGTCATCCTCTTCCTGGGTTTCGAGCATGCCCCATAATCCGTTGATTTCTTGTTCATCCAAATCTACACCTAATGCTGCCTGCTGCGCTGCCAGTTTCTTCGTTAATTCTTCTTTTTGATTTTGATTTTGTTTATTGTTTTCCAAGCGTAATCACCTCCCATATAAGATGCCACGGAAAAAGTGAATATATGCACTTAACTATGTGGTGTCCTTTAAGCTGTGCAATAATCCAAGCTTAATCCCTTTAAATATTACTCTTAATACAATGCCTAGTAGGATGAAGCCAATAAAGGAATAAGAATGTTTCCAATAGTCACCAAGCACAAACATTTTCCATTCCACAAATAACGGTTCAAAAATAAAAGAAAACAATGCCGCCCAAAGGATTGTGCCAATAATAAAGGTCTGCCACTTATTTGTATATTGATATACGAGCATGGCAGTAATTGGAATCATGACCAGATCAGCAGGAATTAATGGAGGAATCCATGGTAGAAGCTTATCAGGATAGCTCCAAAGCAGCATTTCTGTGCCGATAATATCCAAAACGATCGAAAAACAGCCGCAAAGTAGCCCGTATGTAAAAATTTCGTAAAACCGCTTTTTATTAACTAGTTTCCACCAAATGAAATAAGGAATTATGGTTGCACCGACAAGAATCCACCACTGTATGGAGAATAAATCATAATAAAGCCAATGATTGATAGTCAGTTCGACGAGATGCTTTTTCGCTTCCATAATTTCTGAAGATGTCGCCATACCTTGAATAAGGAATATCATGTTCACTCACCATTCGTATAGTTTAGTAAGTCAGATGCTCATTATCGTTCATAGTAAATGAAAGCCTGAATTTAGCTTGATAAGCGTTACAACAGACATTTTCTTTGAGATTTTATTATTATTGCACTCTTTCCATAAATTATTAATAACTTGAAGAATTTAGATTAGTCGCATAGAGGAAAATACAATTGGAAAAGATATGCAAAAAAAGAGGAGTGAGAAAATGAAAAAAGAGAAACGAAAACAAATGATGACTTATTTACAAGGCGCTTTTTTTATTATGTTTATGGGATCAATCATCATTCTTAGCTATGTTATTGGCTTTAAAGACTTTAAGGAGGTTCTTGGATTGTAAGGATACTACAATGCCCAAGTAATCTCACTTGGCTGTTATGGAATGAGTTTCCTCCTAATTTGACGAGATATAGGAGGTGGGTGTCTTGATGGTAGTAAAAGCAACATCAGCAAAATTGGATTTGTTGGCAAGACTGCTCCGTGGCGAAGCAGAAGGAAAGTGGAGCAAGAGATGCGAAGGGTAGGCAACGATGGAATCAATCGAATAAGATCTAATTGCTCTGATTTCAAAGGTTTGCGCACTATTTCTGAAATGGTCTACCAACCACATGGATATGAGTTTTATCAAAGGGCTAGAGAAAGTGAGTGCAGACTTGCTTGGAGAGCGTTAAAAGTGAAAGGATTTGGCCGGCAAAATTAGTCTTTGGTATTTTCGTTCGACTGGAGATTGTCCGCAAACTTTGTATAATCATATTCAGCCCAATGTTGGCAGATTAAAGCTCCACTCCTTTTATGAGTCAACAAGAAAAGAATCTGAAAATATCTACAATGTATTTAAATCATAAAGAAATAGGCAAAGGTCGGAGCTGAAGTACGCTGCGCCCTTTTTTATTATATAAGTTTGTTGTTTGAAAATAAGGGGGAGAGGATGGTATATTTGAATTAATTGATAAATGAAAATATTTTGGAGGCTTAATATGTCATTAGAAAATGTCGTTACACACTTTGCCAAATGGGAAAAGGAAAAAGACATTATGGAATTTGCAACATCAAGTGCGACGGTCCTCGAGGCAGCGGACACTTTACAGGTGGAGCCTGCAAGAATCGCAAAAACATTGTCATTCCGCAAGGGCGAGGAAGGAGTTCTGATTGTTACGGCAGGAGACGCTAAAATAGATAATAAGAAATTTAAAACGATATTTGAAGAAAAGCCGCGCATGCTTTCGGCAGAGGAAGTATATGAGAAAACCGGTCATATGGTTGGCGGTGTTTGCCCATTTGGATTGACTACAGAGATGAACGTTTATCTTGATGAATCATTAAAGCGGTTTGTAACTGTGTTCCCTGCATGCGGCAGCAGTAATTCAGCAATAGAGCTAACATGTGAGGAATTATATGAATATGGAAACGGAAAAGCATGGGTGGACGTCTGCAAGGGATGGCAAGACATATGAACGATATGATTATATCTAAACTAAAGGAGATTGAACGCAACCACACTGTTAAAATTCTCTATGCAATAGAGGCAGGCAGCCGTTCACAAGGTGTATCGACTCCTGATAGTGATTTTGATGTCCGATTCATCTATATGCATGAAAAGGATTGGTATTTGTCACTGGATCAGAAGAAAGACACAATAGAACTGCAGGAAGACAAGCTTGATATTAGCGGCTGGGAGCTTGCCAAAGCTTTAAGGCTATTACGGAAATCAAATATTTCTCTGTCAGAGTGGCTGCAGTCAAAGATTGTTTATCAGGAAGTGCCGAATTTTGCTCAAGAGCTACTGCAATTATATAAATCTGCTTTTAATGCTAAAACTGCGTTTTATCATCATCTGCAGCTCGCGAAAAAAAATTGGCTAGCGTATGAACGCAAACAAAAAAATCCTAAAATTTATTATTACTCCTTGAAATCCATTCTTGCGTGCAACTGGATTTACCAGTGGAAACAAATGCCGCCAAATGATATCCTGCAACTGGTAGAAAATGCTGATATTCCTGCAGAACTGCTCATGGAAGTAAACCTTCTGATAAAGCAAAAAAAGAGCGGGACGAATCAAGATCTTGAATTAAATAATCTCAGGAAATTTATGGATGATGAGTTAGTTCAGCTTCAAAGTGTTGGTCATGGCATGTCTATTAGTATATCTAATGAGAGAGAAATCACGCTTTCATTAGATAGCTTCTTTAGAAAAATGCTCAATCTCTATGATTGCCAGCAGTAATACAATGAAATAGGCGACAGTCCATTTACATTTTTGGAGTAAAGGACTGTCGCCTATAATACTTTATTATTTCCCTGTACACGGAGGTACACCATTTTTGTTTTTTATTGGCAAACCTAATCTTTAGAATGGATTAATCTTTTTTATTATTTGTACGTGGGAAATGGTCGAGAGGATCTGTTAACTTACTGCAAATATGCAGGAAGGACAGATAGCAACAGAAGGATATCGGACAATATCATCTTTTTAATCTTAGGGTTTTCACAGTATAAATATTCGCTGTTCAGATGCTGCAGCTCGTTAATGAACATCCTGTACTCTAAATCATGCATTGCATCACCTTTTATTATTTTGTTAGTATAAATTTACCCTGAATTTATCAAGCTAAACGCTATTATAAGCAAGACTTAATCATAAAAAAAACTGTCGATTGTAGAATCGACAGTTTTTTTTATTGTATATGACGGTAAACACCAATAACTTTTCCTAGTATGCTTACATGGCGCAGGATAATTGGCTCCATTGTGGAGTTTTCAGGCTGTAAACGAATGGAATCTCTTTCTTTGAAGAACCGCTTGACTGTCGCTTCATCATCTTCTGTCATTGCAACAACAATATCCCCATTGTTAGCGGAATTTTGTTGTCTTACGATAACGTAGTCACCATCAAGGATTCCGGCTTCAATCATACTTTCTCCCATTATTTCAAGCATGAATACTTGTTCATCACTTGGAGCGAGCCTTTCAGGAAGCGGAAAATACTCTTCTACATTTTCAATGGCAGTAATCGGCAAACCTGCAGTAACTTTACCGACAACAGGAACATTAATAATGTTGTATTTTGGTATACTGTTTTCTTCCAAATCTAGTATTTCAATCGCCCGTGGTTTTGTTGGGTCTCTTCTAATTAACCCTTTGCTTTCAAGCCTTGCCAAGTGCCCGTGAACAGTGGAGCTGGACGCAAGCCCAACAGCTTCCGCTATTTCTCTTACAGATGGCGGATAGCCTTTGAGGCGGACTTCTTCTTTTATGTATTCCAATATATCTAGTTGTCTTTTAGATAGCTTTTGCATTGTATGCACCTCGACTATATTTTCTTAAAGCTAGTATAACATGGAATAATTAGTGATACAAACATAAGTTCTGATTTTTTTTGTTGACACGAAACATCTGTTCGTATTAAAATGCGGATATAAGCGAACGTATATTCTAAATAAAGGGTGGTTCACAATGGTCGAAAAAATTTGGAGAAAACATTCATATTCTATCATTCTAATAATATTAAGCTTCATGACATGCTTGGTGATTGCTTTAAAATCCGGTCATGAGGATACACAAAAATACATTAAAGTCACAGTTAGCCAAGGAGATTCTTTATGGGAAATTTCCAATCAATACGAAAATTTATACAGCATGCCAAAAGAAGAATTCATGAGTTGGGTCGAAAAGCATAATGATATTTCCCGAAATCAGATTCAAACAGGACAGGAGATTGTCATTCCTGTGCTGATGGAAAGGCAGAACACAATGCTTGCGGCAGACTAAAAGCGGTTGAGAAATTTTTATGTTAATATTTATGACAGAGACAAGCCTCTTGTCAGATAATAGTATATGGTGGTTATGAAATGGACGTTGTAATATATTGCAGAGTATCAACAGATAAAGAGGAGCAGGCAACCTCACTTGTAAGACAAGAAGAAGAACTCCTGCAATTGGCAAAAGATAAAGGTTTTCGGGTATGTACTATCATTAAAGAGCAAGCGAGCGGTTTTGACTTGGAGAGAGATGGACTTTTAGAGCTTCTTGAAGTCATTAAAGAAAAGCATATTTCAGCTGTATTAATACAGGATGAAACTAGGCTTGGTAGAGGTAATGCGAAAATAGCAATACTTCATTGTATTCTTAGAGAAAATGTAAAGCTGTATAGCATATCCCACTCTGGTAAGCTTCTCTTGTCAGATGCTGACTCAATGGTATTACAAATCGTTAGTCTAGTCGAAGAATATCAAAGGAAAATACATAATATTAAGATAAAAAGAGGGATGAACAGAGCGATTGAAAAAGGCTACAATCCTGCAGAAAACTTAAGGAACCAAGGCGTCCACTCTGGCAGAAGTCGATTGGAGGTTCCTGTTGAGGAAGTAGTGAAGCTAAAACAAAACGGGTTAACTTTTTCTGAGATAGCATCAACACTTCGTGGGTTAGGTTATGAGTTTTCTAAAGCGACTGTCCATCGCAGATATAAGGAATACATGGAGGAAAATGAAGTTGCTTCCATGGAAGACGAATAAAATGTAAAGAATGAGCGTTTATGTTATAATAGTTACTTCATGATAAGATAGATTCTGTCCCATATAAACACGGTAGTATCAAAAAAAATGGGTGGAAAAGGAGAAAAACAATGATAACAAATGAACAGCTTAATCGTATAAATGAATTAGCAAAGAAGAAAAAAGAACAAGGTTTAACGGAAACGGAAGCAAAAGAACAAACAAAATTACGTGCAGAATATTTAAAGTCATTCCGTTCTTCCATGTTAAACACACTTGAAAATGTTAAGATTTATGATCCAAATGGGGACGATGTTACTCCTCAAAAAATTAAGGACATTCAAGAAAAGAAAAAGCTTCATTAAAAAATCATGGCAAATGAATTGCCATGATTTTTTTTATACAGTAATTTGCTGTAAAGGAATTTGGTATGAAAACATTTTTAGAGTTACATAAAGACTGGATTTAGATACTGCTATAAATGAATATACACCTAGTATAAAAGCTGAACTTGATAATGACTTATAGGCTAATTTTTATGGTGGGAATAACTTAAAATCAAAAATATTACTATCATTATAATAAATTTATAAGCATTTTTAGTGAAATTGGATAAGCTATTATAGGAAAATTGCTAAGAATAGTGCATTAATTAATGATAGCGGTATTTTTTTTTGTTCGAAATGGGTTTATACTATAAAAGTCAGACATCTTATAATCTAATGAGTTGTGTTATAAAGCCGAGACATTTATTATAAGTATGTACGATTTATAAATGAGAGGATGTTAGTGAATGACAGAAACAATTGATAACTTATCTATTAGTTCAATTCGCACATTAGCGATTGATAGTATCGAAAAAGCTAATTCCGGCCATCCAGGAATGCCAATGGGGGCAGCTCCGATGGCATATAAATTATGGACTTCTTTCATGAACCATAATCCAAAAAATCCAACTTGGTTTAACCGCGATCGTTTTGTTCTTTCTGCAGGACACGGTTCTGCATTGCTATACAGCTTGCTGCATTTATCCGGTTATGATTTATCAATCGAAGACTTGAAGCAATTCCGTCAATGGGGAAGTAAAACACCTGGCCATCCTGAGTACAAGCATACAGCTGGTGTTGATGCAACGACTGGACCACTTGGTCAAGGTATCGCTATGGCTGTTGGTATGGCATTGGCTGAAAGACATTTGGCAGCTACTTATAACAGAGACTCTTATCAAGTTGTAGACCACTTTACATACGGCATTTGCGGTGATGGCGATTTAATGGAAGGTGTTTCTGCAGAAGCAGCTTCTCTAGCAGCACACTTAAAGTTAGGCAGATTAGTTGTTCTTTATGATTCTAATGATATCTCATTAGACGGAGATTTGGACAAGTCCTTCTCTGAAAGTGTTGAGCAACGCTTTAAGTCATACGGATGGCAATACTTGCGTGTAGAAGATGGAAACGATCTGCAAGCATTGACTTCTGCTTTAGAGGAAGCAAAATCAGACGAAAACCATCCAACACTTATTGAAGTAAAAACAGTGATCGGATACGGTTCACCAAACAAATCGGGTAAATCTGCTTCACATGGTGCTCCACTTGGTGCAGATGAAATCAAACTTACGAAAGAAGCATACAAATGGACTTTCGAAGAAGATTTCTATGTTCCTGAAGAGGTTTATGAGCATTTCAAAGCAACAATTGCTGATAATGGAGCCAAGAAAGAACAAGAATGGACAGATCTTCTTGCACAGTATGAAAACGAATACCCTGAACTGGCTAAGCAATTCAAGCTTGCAATTTCAGACGAGCTGCCAGAAGGCTGGGATAAAGATATTCCTGTTTATGAAGAAGGCAAAAGCCTTGCAAGCCGTGCATCTTCTGGTGAAGTGCTAAACGGTATCGCTAAAAACCTTCCTTCATTCATTGGCGGTTCTGCTGACTTGGCAGGAAGCAACAACACAATGATTAAAGGTGAGAAAGACTTTACTCCTGAAAATTATGAAGGCAGAAACATCTGGTTCGGTGTAAGGGAATTCGCAATGGGTGCTGCAATGAACGGTATTGCGCTACATGGCGGTTTAAGAATATTTGGAGGAACGTTCTTCGTATTCTCTGATTACCTGAAACCAGCAATCAGACTTGCAGCAATTATGGGATTGCCTGTAACTTATGTATTTACACATGATAGCATCGCGGTTGGTGAGGACGGTCCTACACATGAGCCTGTTGAACAGCTTGCTGGATTGCGTGCAATGCCAAATCTTTCTGTAATCCGTCCAGCAGACGGAAACGAGACAGCTGCAGCATGGAAGCTTTCTTTAGAATCTACTGACAAACCAACAGCATTAGTTTTGACTCGTCAAAACTTGCCAACTATTAAAGGAACTGACACTAACGCATACGAAGGCGTTTCTAAAGGTGCATATGTAATCTCACCTGCAAGTAAAGAAACTCCTGATGCACTTCTTTTAGCAGCTGGATCAGAGGTTGGCCTAGCAGTTGAAGCACAAAAAGCATTAGAAACAGAAGGAATCTCTGTATCAGTTGTCAGCATGCCATCATGGGATCGCTTCGAACAACAGTCAGCTGAATACAAAAACAGCGTTATTCCAAAATCAGTGAAAAAACGTCTTGCACTTGAGATGGGTAGCTCACTTGGATGGCATCGATATGCTGGAGATGAAGGTGAAGTATTAGGAATTGATACTTTCGGCGCTTCTGCACCAGGAAACAAAATCTTGGAAGAGTATGGCTTCACAGTAAGCAATGTAGTTGCACGCTTGAAAGCTGTGTTGGATAACAACTAATTTCTGCATAAAAGAGAAGAGCTGACGGCTCTTCTCTTTTTGATTGCTTAACAATATTCCAATAAATGAAGGATTCGACAAAACTAGTCTGTTTTTTTAACAGCTTGAGACACAACTTGTACATTTGCTTCCTTATAATAGAAGAAAAGATGCAAATAGGCGGGTGTGCAAAGAGTATGAGAAAATATTATTTGTATTTAATAAAAGAGGATATTGCTGCAGATTATCATGGGAAAGAAAGAATGTTTTACAAATTATTTTCTGAGCATACTAAAACAGACGATTCCTTGCTTAAAGTGGAGACAGAAAAACAAATAGACTTTATCACACTTCCTATATCAGTTTGGAAAATTCAAAAGCTGCTTTTTAACGATTTACAGAAAATTAAAAGCTTTAAGCAGCAGGACAACCATACTTATTACATAGAAAATGGAAACTTAAGCAGTGCCCAGTTGAGCTTAACGTCAAAATACATAATAATTGAAGCAGAAGGGTATTATGATGCTGAGTCAATTTTCTTTGAAATATTAAGGAAAAACGAACCGTCCTTTTTGGCGATAGACATCGAAAATGCGCGATTTGGATGGCTAAAGCCAATAAAAGAAAGAAATTTGATATGAACATGAGAAATTAACGGACAAATATTGTATAATATTCTTTGGTCTAGTACACTAAGTAATAGACAACATGAAGGAGGAAAAGAAATTATGCTATGGCTTTATATTCTAATTGGTGTTTTGGCATTGATTGCTGGACTAGCTATTGGGTTCTTCATCGCACGTAGATACATGATGACTTACTTGAAGAACAACCCACCAATTAACGAGCAAATGCTTAAAATGATGATGATGCAAATGGGAATGAAACCATCCCAAAAGAAAATCAATCAAATGATGGCTGCTATGAACAAACAACAAGGCAAATAAACCTTTGTGGTTGTAGGTTCTACGCTGTTACATAGCGTTTAATAGATAAAGGTTTCCATAAAATGCCTTGTTGAGTGAATCTTTCATCTAGAATTTGCATCGCAGTTGGTTTAACCTTCTGGTGTAACTTTCATCAAACTAATTTAAAACCACTTTTCCTGTGAAAACTTAACCATGGGGAAGGTGGTTTTTTCATTGGAATTTGAAGATGTATTAAACGAGTATTTATATCATTGTGAAGCAAAGGGTTTTACTCCTAAAACCATGAAAAATAAACGTCAAGAGTACAAACAACTAAAACAGTACCTAAATGAAAAGCGTGGAATTGATCAATTAGAAAACATAACAGTATTTGATTTAAAGTCATATGTACGATTAAAACAGAAGGATGGATTAAAGCCACAGAGTATAGTGTCTATGTTTAAAATGGTCTCAGCTTTCTTTAGTTGGTGTGAAAAAGAAGGGTACATAAAGGAGAACATAGCGAAGAAAGTCGATACTCCTAAAGTGCCTAAAAAGTTAATACAAGGATTTTCTGTAGCTGAAGTTCAAGCAATGATCGATGCTTATAGCTATAAGAACTATCTCGAAACGAGAAATAAGGCAATAGTGGCTATGCTTGCAGATTGTGGTTTGAGATCAATCGAGATACGTGGATTATTAAGCAAAAATGTAAATGGTATTACTATTTTGGTCAATGGAAAAGGGAATAAAGAGAGAAATGTTTTCATATCACCAGCACTGAAAAGGATTTTAATTAAGTACGAAAGGTTTAAACGGGAATATTTCCAGGATAAGTTGTCATCAGATCATTATTTTTTATCATACACAGGGACAAGCCTTTCTCATGTAGCTTTAGATAACATCATAAAAGAAGCTGGTAGACGAGCGAAAATAAAAAATGAAAGTGTAAGAGTTAGTCCACATACTTTAAGACATTTCTTCGCTGTTCAAACTCTGACAAAAGGTAATCTTGATCTTCATTCATTAAGTTTGCTGCTTGGTCACAGTGAAGTATCAACTACACAACGTTATTTAGCTTCAATGAGTCATGAGCAATTACAAATTAAAGCTATATCAAGTAGCCCGTTAATGAATATGAGATAAAACAAAATAAAAAAAGATCCAACTACTGCGAATAGTTAGATCTTGGCGTGTTCCGAAGAAACACTTATTAGGTATCTTTATTGTATGTTATTTCCTTAAAAAAATCAAGGACAAGCATACGTTTCTTTGGTCATGCCTTCAAATAAAAATTGGAGGTTATTTGTCATGCAACAAGGTAATATTGATCAATTTAAACATTTATCACAATTTAGAGATATTAAGGATTTTAATAATAATATAGAACAATGGATGTTGGATATAAAAGAGAAATTCACCAAATCAGAATTAATCGGACTTAAACGTCTTATCCGTTTCTGTGCTCGTGTAGCTGGTGTTAGTAATGCAAAAATAGCTACGGTTACAAAGGCTACACATGAATTAGATCAGTATGCTATTAGCCGCTCCACATTCAAGCGTATGGTGATTAAAGCAGCATCAATTGGCTTATTAGTTGTACACGAAACAGAGCGTAAAAATGGATCTCAATCAAGCAATGTATACGTGTTTAACCGTTTTGAACCACTTAAACAGGAACAATTGACCTGCCATGAAACTAACAATTATCAAACTAACAATATTTTAACAGATAATATACGTACAGAAGAACTTGTTCGTAATGAACCTAAAGTTATTTCTAATTTCGTAGCTGAAAACTTTGCTGACTATGCATCTTATTTCTTTACACCAAGTCAAATCAGCGAATTATATCGAATTGCATACATACACCATAGAACTTCACAATTATCCACTGTGCATTTTCATATGGCTTCACTGGAAGCTTTGAAAGTGCTTATAGCTAAGATTAAAAGAAGTCGCAATAACATACAGTCAATCAATGGATTCTTTAATGGAATCGTGAAACGAATATTCCTGAAGTACAAGCTTAATTCACTGTTTGACTATGTATTTGAGCAATAAAAAAAGCAGAGTTACTAATTCTCTGCTGGAGTTTCTTCTTTATCAATTAGTACAAGCAACTCAGATAATTCAACCTTCAGGACTTCACACAATATCCCTATGGAGTCTCTTTGATATTGCATTGTTGTGTCATGGTATAGCCTTCTAATTGTTTCAAATTTAACTCTGGGTTTTTCATCGCCAGGGAACAAAGTCATTGCTTCAAGTTGTCTTAGCGTAATTCCTTTAGAATCAATTATTTTTTTGAGATTAGATTTAACTCTCTTTGTCATTACATTTCCCCTTACTAACTTCTTTTTTTTAAAATTATAGCAAAAAATTTACAAAATGACTACAAAAAGTAGTTGACTACGAAATGTAGTATAGGGTATTATAAGGTTACAGAAACAACGAAACGTAGTCAAAAGGAGCTGATAGTCATGGCAGAGGTTATAAAGCTAATTGTAGACGTTTCAGTACAGCGAGAAGATAAATCATTTTTTGATATAGGAGGTTGGATAGTAAAAGGATATAATTTTAACGAAGAAAATTGCTTATACATTTGCGAAAACGAACTCCATTTCACAAAACAACTTGCAGAACCTATCGGAGAGTATTACAAAGTTGGTGAAAATTACAACCTTGGAAAGATTCCAGATGATCTTGAGGACGAAGAAGAGTTCATAAATAACATGGCACTCAAGTTAAATGAGCCAATATTCAAATGGATCAATTCACCAGCGATAGATAAACAACTTAGAGACACAGATAATTTGTACCTTACAGAAGATGTCAAAGGTAAGTAATAAAAGGGTAAACAAGTCGTTCGCCCCTAACAAATTAAAATTTAAGGGAGAGATACATAATGAAAAACTACTTAAACAATATTCAATCATTTGAAGGATTAAACACTGATGAGCTGTACGTTTGGGGATTAGAGCTAGAAGAAATGAAGATGGCTTTTTATTCTGAGCTTGAAGAAATCGAAAGTGACGAAGAATTCCAACAGGAAGAATCATTTCTTAATAAATTATTTGCTCGCTTAAATAAACTGTTATCCTCAGCAATAGAAGCATCTTCAATTAAAGAAGAAGGGCTTGTATAATGGGATACTTATTCTTTGCAATGATAATGTTGGTACTAATTCCACTTATCGGGCTAGGGTTCAAAAAGTTTTTAGGAGTTTCAATGGATTGAAGATTAAAAATAAATAAATCTGAAAAATCTATTGCTAAAATTAGTAAAACAATTTAAGATGGTTACACAGAACACTTATTAAACGAGTAATAGACATACCGAATTTGGGATGCCTTAAATAAGTGTATACTTTTTTGGTTTTTAAAAAATGTTCTTATAATTTATTTGGTTCGTTTTCTATAGAAACATACCAATTTTTGATTTCTACAAAATCGGTATCTTTTGTATAAGACTAATATACAGTGTTCAGAATGTGATGTCAACAAAAAATAACGATAGAATAGGAATTCCATCGCCTTTTTGGAAACGGATTACCATTTGGATGAGGTAATAAGATCAGTTAATGGTTTAGGGGAAATAAATTACTATATTGGGAGGTTCGACTTTTGCTATTAGCTGAAAAGATGAATTGTTATGAAGAGTTAAAACATCTGAAGTTGTTAGAAATAATAAGAACTGAGTTTATCTTTAAGCATGAAGAAAAGTATATTGAGTTTTTACACGGTGTATTAACAGATAAGAAATTTGAAAATGAATATGAAGAATTAATTTCAGATTTAAAATATGCGATTTATGATGAAATAAATTACTTTACGGTATCACATGAGCAAATAATTAAGGAAATAGCCGATTTTGTATTTACCAAACCAATTTCTAAGGAGGAACTAAAATGGATCTAGTTAATTTAATTGAAGCTAAAGCAAATAAACAATCAGTTAGTCAAAGAAAAAAAGCATATTATATTGTTAGTGAACTGGTAGCTTCAAATGAGGAGAGACTTCAAATTTACATAAGAGAAATGCCGCAGTATCAGGTTTGCTTCATTGTAGAAACGATGGTCTACAAAATATTGAGTGAAGCATTTGATCAGTATACTGGTGAAGATTTTAAATACATAATTGCACAAGGCTTTATTTTTGAGTTGAAGAATCTATTGGTTGAAGGGTTAATGAAGGTTGCAGAATTAACACCAGTTTATCAATAAAAATAAATTAATTTAAGGAGGTGAGAATTATGACTAAGTCCGATTTCTTTTTCTGTTACAACAAGCGTTTATTCACTTACATTCGCCAGGTGAAGAATATTCCATACATAACTATAGGTATTAATCCATCTAACAAAAAGCTATATTCAATGTTTATTAAGAGTATAGACTTACAAAAGGCAATTGATGATTATAAACAGTACGAGAAACTTGATAAAGTTTAAATTTACCGATTATTAAAAGGTTATTATATAGGCGTTTTTGTTCACATCTTATTACATTTTATCCAAAGGGTACACATTATCTGCAATCAGCTTGATATTTTGGTTTATTGGGTACGCATTTCAATTACAACAAACATGATATTTTTCTCAAATTTGGGATATACAGCGTTTAAATAAAAATAACCTATAAACGTTATTGTATAAGGGTTTGTTGCTGAATTGGAGAAAATCAGCCATGATATTTTGTTGAAAGGGTACACTCTTAAGCTACAAGAAATGATACAAAATCCCTCTAAATGGGATAGATATTAATAAATTAATAACTAAATAGATAAATAAGATAATATATTCTCCCAACGAAAAAGTGAATCGTTGGGAGGGAAAATTGGAGATGATACTTCTAATATGAAATTTAATTATACAGTCAGCTCCGTTAAGATTAAGTCAAATTGGTTTGACCTACTTGATAGGAAGCAAAATACATACCAAAAGTTAACGTATAAGGGTTTGAATCTATACTTCCAGTTGTTTAAGTTTCGATTATATGGTCAGGAAGATGAGTACAGATTCATTACTTCCATTACTTTATTAAGGAAGGTCACTAAGTATTCAACTGTAGAAATACTCAACTTGCTGAAATTAATGAAAAAGCTACAGGTAATCAAATTAGAAAATTTATCTAGATGGGACTATTTGTTAGATGAACAAGGAAATGTCCGAGATAAAGATATCCTTGTTATAGTTGCTACTGATCTACCACTTACAGTGAGAAAAGAAAAAGAAGTGAATGGGAAGAAGCAGCAATATGATGAACCTGTAGATAAAGATAATTATTACATAGCTGTTTCGTTTTCGATGCTTGAGTATTATAAAGAGTTAGGTCTGAATGAGCGTTATTATCCAATGTACTGTCTGATTTCCAAATGGAGCCATGGATACATTGATGGAAAGATGAATATGAAGATTGAGAAAATGGCAAAGTGTTTAGATTTTGATAAAGACACTATACATAAGACGATTTATGAAATGAACCGAAAGTATGTATTATCATCACATAGAAAAACAAGAACTGCTGGTAATGGATATCGTTTTGAACATTATTTGCTTACAAAATGTAACGAGGAATCAATTGAGCGTTTCTTAGCACAACAGAAAGAGCATATGGATAGATTGGTAAAAAGGGCGGATAAACGTAAAACGAGTAAACAAAAGCTAAATATAGAAGAAGATATAGACATTGATTCGCCAAAAGAAAGTAATATTCCTACGATCGTTGATATCGAGAAAATCCAGGTATCGAAAAGAGAAGAAGATGATTTCTATACTGATATTGAAGCTATATTTGGGTGAAGGTTATACAGATATACATAATTGGTCAAAAATGGTCAGGGTGTTAACTAGCAATAAAAAAAGCGTGTACAATTAGAAAAACGCTAGAACCCTTGGGGGAGTAAGGACTGAGTTGTTTTTAAGGGAAATAAACTAATTAAAAAATGCCAAAAACGTTAATGTACCAAGGCTTTGTTGCACTTTTGAGATAAACTTCTTTAAAGGAGGAAAAGCTAATGTACAAGTGAAAGGGTAATTTTCTCCCCTATCCCTTTTTCTTCTATTTAGTAGTGTAAATAAATTAATATATTTTCCGACGATTAACCATCAAAACGTTGATACATAAGGGTTTTGAAAGTGTGCAATAGGAAGGTAGTAGCGAAACTGAAACCTCGTAAAACATTGATATACCAAGGCTTTTAAAGTTTCATGCAAATAAGGGTATGTTCTATTCATTGAGAAATGCCTATATACCAAGGTTTGTAGGTCTTTTTTAAGATTTAGAGATAATCTCCTTTAAAGGAGCAAGTAAAAGGTGGAGTTGTAATATGTACAAATACAATGAAAAGAAATATGTTGAACACATTTTTAAGAATGGGTTTAGTGGCAAACACATAAATAATGAAATCAGGCTACTTGCAATCCATTATAAAGAGCAGGGCTATAATGAAACTGAAAGAGAAAACCTTCTCTATGAATTCTGTGAAAAAAATCTTGAGGCATTTGATCGTGTTGAATACTTTAAGAAAATCAACGCTGCATTAAATAATGCTAATAAAAACGAGGCTCGGCTGATTGAAGTTTCTAAAATAAATGTAAATCAAACAGAATTAAATTACATAGATCAACTTAATCTAAGTCATGATTATAAGAAAATAATCTTTACCCTTCTTATATTGGATAAGTTGAACAAAGAAGTTCAGAAGCAACGTGATCCTGAGAAGTTAAATGATGAGCATTTCTTTGGTGGAACAAATAAGAACTACAAAGAATTGATTGATGCTTCAACAGTTCATATGAAGAGTAAGAAAATACATAGTATAATTAGAGAGTTTGCTGAGTTAGGTATTGTTGAGATTCGTGGCAGAGGTTATATTAAACTATCATTTATTTATTCCTTACATAATCAAAAAAATAAGTTACTTACTATCTCGAGCTATGATGATATTGGTCATTATTATGATTTCATCCATTGTAAAAACCGAATTATTGAATGCAATATGTGCAAATCACTTATTAAGGCGACATCGAATACAAAAAAATATTGTGATCAATGCGCTAAGGATAGAGAAAAGGCTAGGAAAAGGAACTGGAAACAAACAAATAAACAATAGTAGCGAAAACGAAAAACGCTGAAACCCTTGGTACATCTAGGTTTCTAGCACTCTCGGTAAAATTGTACTATATGAAAGGAAATACTGTCTTTCATTAATTATGTCTGTGATGATACAGATTACTTACCAGTCGAAACAACTTCAACAGTGAATAAGTTAATGGTGAAAAGCTTTAACACAGTGAGGAAACGGAGGGGTGAAATGCCCTCCAAATTCACATGCGAAGGAGATTGGAAAAAATAAATTTACCTTACATACATAATACATATTAGTTTGGGTTTAATTCGTTTTTTGTGCAAATAAATTAATAACATAAATACATACTTATACATATTGAGCTATACATAAAATGCAATTTACAGGTCAAGGGATAACTATTCCCTTGGCTTTTATTATTTATAAGGGAGTGTTTTACATAGTGACAGAATTAGTAAAAGCAGGGGATTTAATTAAGGAGATACCTGGATTTAGTCTTTATTTAGCAAATTTAGAAACAGGTAAAATTTATAAGAAGCCAACTGCGACTAAAGAAGGTTTTTATCTGAATTTGAATCCTAATGATGTAGGTTACGTGTATGGCAGCTTCTTAAATGATAATGGAGATTGGATTCCGATGAGTGTTCATACTGTTATCCTTGCAGCTGCATTTGAGGATAATCCCACTAAACCTTTTTGGTTAAATAAGAATTTAGAAATTGATCACAGAAACTCATTGAAGCATGATTGTAGGTTCAATAACCTGTCTTTAGTGACTAAGAAATTAAATCATCAAAAGATTGATCGAAGCACACCAAAATCTAAAAGGTTAAAAGATGAGGTTGTTATAGGAATAAGAAAGTCCTACAAGGATTGGGTTGAAAGTGGTAAACCTAAAATTGCATTTTATAAAGCTACAGCAACTGAATTAGGAATGAATTGCTGGCAAACAGCTCAGTACATTTGTTTGAATATTAACTACAAAAATGTAAAAGGAGAAAATGATGGGCTACTTAAGTGATCGAGTGTTTTTTGAAGAAACTAGACCAGTATATAGACTGTTGAATCAAGCTATGAGAGATATCACAGAGAATGAAAAAGGGTTTTATGAATCCATTTTTACATCTGGATATGAAGAGCTTGAGTATGATGATCAAAATTTGCTGGTTGGGGTAATCCAAGGAGATTATGGATTGGAAATTAAAGATATTATAGATTGTTGCATAGAAGAAAAAGTCAAAGAAATTAAAAAAATACAAAACATAAAGTAAATTATACATATAGGGTAACTGTAAATTTCTTTTGATTCTACAAAAAATTCAATGTTTTCGTTATTAAGAAGGAATTATCTGTTATATTGTCGAATAAGGCAGTATAGGAGGTGAATATTTATGGTAGAAAACAATGAGGAATTGTTTGTAACACTTGGTTACGAATTAATAAAAGCGAAAGTGCAAATTGAAGTCCTTAAAAGTGTTATTCAAGAAAGTACTGGTATTGATGATGCAAGATTTGATGAACTGTTTGAAGAAAAGTATGATGCCATTTCTAAAAAAACATTTATGAATATCATGAAACTTACTGAAGAAGAGTATCAAGAAACAGCAGCAGCTCATGAAGGTGAGTAAAGACATTCGATATAATGTTTATCTATTTTCTACAATTAGCAATTTTAGGAAAGGAGGTATTCTGAATGGCTATTGGATTAACAAAACAAGACATTGAAAATTCACTACAGCAAAATGGACTAGGTGATGGAGAAGTTATATCATCATCTGCTCTAAGACAAGCTATAGCAAACGTTATTATTGAAAATAATAAAGCTATAGAGAAACAGGTTACAGAAAAAGTTTCTGGTGATTTGTTAAAAGGTGTGAATAAATTAGGCGGCAGATGGTAAGAGCATCCTTTAAGGGTGCTTTTTATTGTTTTGAAGGATACTTACTCATATTGTTGAATTAAATAGAAAGGAGGAGTATCTTTTGAATGATAAGGACAAAATTATGAAGCAGTTAATATTAAGTTGGGGTATGCCAGATATTATTAACAAAGAAAATATTGTATTTAAATTTGATAATAAAGAACTTTTGAATACTGGGGAAACCGGATACCATTGCCGGGATGGTGACGTGAAATTTTGTCTTTATGACATAATTAATAAAAGTGCATTGTTTTCCATGGAATTTTTTATAAGTAGACCTTTCGAAGCAGGTACTTATAAAAGAGACTACAGAGTCAATTTGAATTTACTTTACCTACATGAAGATTCACATAGAAAAAAAGGGATAGCTAGTTATTACATTGAAAGACTGATAAGCTATGCTGTCCAAGAAAAAATTGAATGTATAGTAGTAAATCCTAATGCCAATGCACTGAACTTTAAATATGACATAAAAGAAAATTCTTTAGAACAAGAGGAATTGAAGAGATTCTATAAAAAAAGAAGCACTAAAGAAATGCCTGTAATTTTTGTAACAGAAGGATAATAACTTGATAAAATCACATTTAAACTCGGCACCTCAAAATGAGGTGTCTTTTTTTGTGTGATACAAAAGTATCTAACTCATAAATTTAGTCATAAAGGAGGTGTATTGATGCCTAGAGCAGAAAAGAGTAAGCGTGATGAATTAACATTTCAACAAAGGAAATTTGTAAATGAATACTTGAAGCATGGAAACGGTAGAAACGCAGCAATAGCAGCAGGATATAGTGAAAAGAGTGCAGATAGTCAAGCGAGTCAAATACTAAAACTTCCTAAGATTAAGAAAGCAATTGAAGCTAAAGAGAAGGAATTTGAAATGGCTTCTTTGATTACTGTTGAAAGTATTCTAGAGAAGATTCTTAGTATTGCAGATGATGAAGAAGCATCAAATAGCGAAAAGTTACAAGCTTTAAAATTACTGGGACAACATAAAGCAATGTTTACTGATAAGCAAATTGTTAAGACTGAAAAAGGTAATCCATATGAGGAAATGTCAGATGAAGAAATTATGAAAATGATTGATCAACAAAATGTATTACCGTTTAAGAATAAGCTCAATTAAATAGTGTCATATCTTTTAAGTATTGACACTTAATTTCATGTGTAGTAATATCAAGGTATTAAAAGGTGTCGTAACTTAGTACCATAAATACTTTGATAAAAGTGAGGTTCTACATATGAAATACGGATATGCAAGGGTGTCAACGAAATCTCAGGAAGATAACACAAGTTTAAATCAGCAGAAATCCTGGTTAATGGAACAAGGGGTATCACCTGACAATATTTATTGGGAAGTTGCTTCAGGTAAGGACAATGATAGAAAGCAATTCCAAGAAGTATTGAGTAAGCTTAAACATGGTGATGAACTAATTGTCAATAAGCTGGATAGGTTTGCTCGTTCAATTGAACATGGGATAAGAGAAATAAACAGTCTGTTGGCTAAAGGTGTCATTGTTAATGTGGGTAATTTCAAACGGATTGATCCTACAGATAATAAAGATCCTATTCAGAATGCTATGCTAAGTATGATGCTTACATTTGCTCAACTTGAACGTGAAATGATTGTTATGCGTACACAGGAAGGTAAAGCAATAGCAAAGCAGCGTGAGGACTTCAGAGAAGGTAGACCATCTGTACATAAGAAGAAAGCTATTGAGCATGCTTTGGAATTATTAGCAACTCATACGTATAAAGAAGTAACAGAGAAAACAGGTATTAGTAAAAGTACATTAATAAGAGCAAAGAAGAAGGCTGACCAAATATAGGTCAGTCTTTTTTATTGTAATGGGAGGCGGTTACAGTGGATGTTGAATTAATAAAGCAGCAATTAGCATTACAACGTGAGATGAAACTAAGGATAGCTAGGAAATCATTCTGGGAGTTCTGCAAGGTGTTAGAGCCTGATTTCTATAAGGAAGACCGAACATACTTGAAAGTAATTTGCACCACGCTACAAGGCTTATATGACGGTACATTGATCAATTATAAGACAGGTAAACCATATAAGAAATTAATGATGAACATACCACCAAGGCATGGTAAATCACGCTCATTAGTCAACTTCACTAAGTGGTTACTAGGTATCAATAATCAAAACAAGATTATCACAGCTTCCTATAACGATGACATGGCAACAGACTTTTCACGTTATTGTCGTGACGGAATCAAGGAAACTAAGAATATCCCAACTGATATTATCTATAACGATGTATTTCCTAACACTCGAATTAAGGATGGCAATGCAAGTGTTCAAACATGGGCATTAGAAGGGTCATTCTTCTCGTATAAGGGTGTAGGTATTGGTGGAGGTGTAACTGGTAAGGGTGCTAACATTCTTATCTGTGATGACTTGGTTAAAGATATCGAAGTGGCAACTAATGACGATTCTTTAGAAAAGATATGGAAATGGTACACAGGTACATTTATTTCTCGTGCTGAGTCTAATTCCATTGAAATAATGAATATGACAAGATGGGCTAATGATGACCCATGTGGAAAGATACTCCAAACAGAAGATGCTGACGAATGGTATGTACTGAAAATGGAAGCTTATGATGAGAAAACAGATACAATGTTATGTGAAGACGTTCTTTCAAAGGAACGTTATTTTTATTTAAAAAGAAATACTGATCCATTAGCATTCATGTCTAACTATCATCAAGAGCCAATTGATGTTAAAGGTTCACTATACAAGGAAATACAAGTATACAATGACGTTCCAACAGATTCCAAAGGACATCCAGACTTTGAACAAATTATATCCTATACTGATACTGCTGATTTGGGTAACGACTATCTATGCTCCATTGTTGCTGGTATTAGAAAAGGGGAAGCTTACATACTCGATGTCTATTACTCTAAGGATGGAATGGAAGTAACTGAGCCTAACACAGCTGAATTGTTCTATAAGAATAAAGTGGATTATGCAAAGATTGAGTCTAACAACGGCGGACGTGGATTTGCTCGTAACGTAGAACGACTATTATGGGATAATCATCAGACTCGTAAGCCTGTTATTAGTTGGTTTCATCAATCTAAGAATAAGAAAGCTCGTATACTTTCAAACTCACACTTCATAATGAAACACGTTTACTTTCCTCATGATTGGAATGTTAAATGGAAGGATTTTTACAAAGCGATAACAACTTATCAAAAGGATAAGAAAAATAAAAACGATGATGCTGTTGATGCTCTAACAGGTATCGTTGAAATTATTGGGAAGAAACCAGCTACTGTCAAATTTTTTAAAGGGGGGTTATAACAGTTGGTAGTATTTATACACCCAAGAGAAGAAGAAATTACAGCAGATGTAGTTAATAAGTTTATCAAATTACACCAGGCTGAATTACCAAGATACAACAAGCTTAAAAATCTATACGAAAGTCTAGCACCTATCTTATCTAGAGAAGCTAAAGACAGTTTTAAACCAGATAACAGGCTAGTTGTTAACTTTGCTAAATACATTGTAGATACATTTAATGGTTATTTCATTGGGATTCCCATCAAAGTTAGTCATGATGACCAAGGTGTTAATGAACGAACAGACAATTTCTTAAAACGAAATGATATGGATGATAATCAAGCTGAATTATCTAAAATGACTTCTATTTATGGTCATGCGTTTGAAATTCTTTATCAAAATGAGGAATCAGAGACATGTTGTACTTATAATTCTCCAATGGATATGTTCATTGTTTATGATGATACCATTGCTCAGAAGCCATTTTTTGCGGTTAGATATCAGAAAACAGATGATGGCATCAAAGGATTACTATTTACCTCAACCGAAGAAGTAACTATTTCAGAAGGTAAAGATGGATTAATCTTATCTGATAATCAAGCTCGATTTTATGGTGATGTTCCAGTTGTTGAATACATAGAGAATGAAGAAAGAAAATCAGTATTTGAATCTGTTGAATCATTGATTAATGCTTATGACAAGAGTATTTCAGAAAAAAGTAATGATGTAGACTACTTTGCTGACGCTTATTTGAAATTATTAGGAATAGATCTTGATGAAGAAGCCTTACAAAAAATTCGAGATAATCGAATTATAAATCTAAATGGTTCAGAAGATGATGCTACGAAACTAATTGTTGAATTCATGGAAAAACCAAATGGAGATGCCAGCCAAGAACATTTATTGGATAGACTTGAGCGACTTATTTATCAAATTAGTATGGTATCGAATATTAATGATGAGTCATTTGGAGATGCTTCAGGAGTAGCACTTGAATTTAAACTACAGCCCATGAAGAATTTAGCAGCAATGAAAGAAAGAAAATTCACATCAGCTATGAACAGACGTTTTAAAATGGTATTCAATTTACCAACGAATATGGAAGCTAGCAAGAAAGACGAGTGGAGAAACTTGAATTATAAGTTTACAAGAAACATTCCACGCAATATCGCAGATGAAGCAACAGTTGCTGCTCAATTAGCAGGTGTGGTATCTAAAGAAACTCAATTAAGTGTACTTTCAATTGTAGATAATCCTAAACAGGAAATCGAGAGAATGGCAGCTGAAACGGAGAGCCAAGGTACTGATTATACAGTTGATTCAGATGGTGACTTTGCAACTGGTGAAGAATAATGGATGCTGAAAGAAAATCCTATTGGGAACAAAGGATGATTCAGTTATTTTTGTCTCAGGATAAAAGGAATACCAAGCTTGAGAAGAAGATAAACAAAGAGTATTTATGGTTAGAGGAGCAAATTAAGAAAGAAATAGCTGCTTTTTACACGAAATACAGTAAAGATGATGTTATCGAATACCGTAAACTTGTCTTATCCCTTACAGATGGGGAAAGAAATCTCTTGTACCAGGATTACGATACATTTGCTAAGAAGTATCCTAAATATGCTCATTTAATGCCTGTTCGTGAGTCTATATACAAGCTTAATAGACTTGAAGGGTTACAGTTAAACATTAGAATGAACTTACTTGAATTAGGAGCATATGAAGAAGAACAGTTCCAACTCGCTTTGCAACAAACCTACGAAAATGGATATCTAACAACAATGAAGGGGTTAAGTAACGCACCTTCTTTTTTTACGCTTAATTCTGTAGTAATGGTTCAAACACTCAATGAAAATTGGATTGATGAAGGAAACTTTTCTACTCGAATATGGGGCAATAAAGAAAGGTTAATTAAAGTACTCAACAATGAAATCCGAGATGCGTTTATTCGTGGTGATGATTATAGGCAAATGGCTAAAATTATTCAACATCGAACTGGTGTAGGAGAAAACGATGCTAAAAGATTGCTTCAGACAGAGTATAACTTTGTAATGAATCAAGCTAATAAACAAGCATTTAAGGATGCTGGTGTAACTCGATATGAGATATCCGCAGTAATGGATAAAAAGACAAGTAGAACTTGTAGAAATTTAGATGGTGAACAGTTTGAAATGGAGAATGCGAAAGTTGGGGTAAATTATCCACCTTTTCATGCTCGTTGTCGAACAACAGTTATTCCGGTTGAAAATTAAGGGGGGGAGATTAATTGTCTATTTTAACAGCACTTCAATATGGAGCATGTACAGTAATTCTTGCTATTGCTCTATCTATAAGCATTGTACTTGTAGGTACTACTATTAAGGAAGTTAGGAAGAAAAAATGATACCTAATAAAATTAATGTTGCGGGAATTGATTATAGTGTTCACTTTGTAGATTTTATTGAAATTGATGGTAACAGAAATTATCAAGGTTCTTGTAGTTATCAAGAAAGTGAAATAAGTGTACTTAACAATCTAAGTAAGAATAGAAAAGAACAAGTATTTGTTCATGAGTTAGTCCATGCAATATTTAATGAAGCAGGATTTGATGCGCAAGATGAAGATATGGTGAATCGTTTAGGCATCGTCTTGTACCAAGTACTAAAAGATAATAAATTGTCATTTGAAAAGTCATAGTTATCTAGGCTTTTTTATTTTGTCCATAACCGTGCTGGTGACATTAAACTGCATGAGTAATAACCCCACCAAGGGTATAAAGAGAGGAATTAACAATGAAACTAGAAAAATTATTACCTTTGAATCTACAGTTCTTCGCAGAAGAAGATACTGATAACCAAGATAACAACGATAATCAAGACAATCAGGAAAATCAGAATCAAAACGAAGACAAAAATCAAAATGGTAAGACTTATTCAGAAGAAGAAGTACAGAAAATGGTTAAGGATCGTGTTGCACGAGAAAAGAAAGCAGCAGAAAAGGCAATTGATGAAGCTAAGAAATTAGCAAAGATGAATGAAGATGAAAAAGCAAAATACGAACTAGAAAAACTTCAAAAGAAATTAGCTGAGTATGAACGTAAAGAATCATTTTATTCATTGTCTAAGGAAGCTTCAAAAATGCTATCTGAAAATGCAATTAGTGTAGATGATGATTTACTTGCCTTTGTAGTAAAAGAAACAGCAGAGGATACACAAGCAGCAGTTAATTCTTTTGTAACATTGATTAACGCAAAGGTTGAAGAAGGCGTTAAAAAAGCGTTAAAAGGTACATCACCTAAAGTAACAACTAATAACAAAGCAATGACTAAGCAAGAAATTTTAGCAGAAAAAGACACAACGAAGCGTCTTAAATTAATTGAAGAAAATCCACAACTATTTAATAACTGGAGGAATTAACAATGGCAGAACAAAACTTACAAAAAACTGGTGATTTGGCAAAGGTACAATCAGTAGACTTCGCAGAGAGATTTGGTGAAAACCTAAACAAATTAAAAGAGGCTCTTGGTGTTACACGCACTATGCCACTAGCAAGCGGTATGACTATTAAAACTTATAAATCTTCAGTGACTATGGCTGAACAAGCAAACATTGGAGAAGGTGAAATCATTCCACTTTCTAAAGTGAATACTGAGCCTGATAAAATTATTGAATTGACTTTTAATAAGTATCGCAAAGCAGTATCCGCAGAAGCAATTCAAAGACATGGTTATAATCAAGCTGTTGCTGAAACAGATGAGAAATTATTGAGAGAGATTCAAAAAGGTGTTCGTTCTGAATTCTTTGGTTTCCTAGCTTCTGGAACAGGTACTGCAACTGCAACTAATTTACAAGGTGCGTTTGCTCGTGCGTGGGGAAGAATCCAAACTCTGTTTGAAGATGATGCAGCTCAGACAGTTGTTTTTGTTAATCCAGAAGACATTGCAGACCATTTAGCAAAAGCTGAAGTATCAATGCAAAATACATTCGGTCTACAATACATTCAAAACTTTGCTGGTGTTGATACAGTATTTATTAATGCTTCTGTACCAAAAGGAACTATTTACGCTACTGCTCCAGAAAATATTGTACTAGCTTATGTACAAATCAGTGGTGGAGAACTTGGAAGAGCATTTGATTTTACTACAGAAGAACTAGGTTTGATCGGTGTTACTCATGGTAATGAAATCAATACTCTTACTGTTGAAACAGTGGCGCTATCTGGAGTTAAATTATTCGCTGAACACCTTGATGGAGTTGTGAAAGTTACTATTGCTCCTGCAGTGTAAGAAAGGGTGATTAAATGTATAAAGTAATTTCCATTTTCAGTGATTTAGAGGATAACAAAAGAGTTTACGAGGTGGGAGATATTTTTCCACGAGAAGGTGTAGAAGTATCGGAAAGTCGTTTAAATGCTCTTTCAACTGAAAAAAATACAGCTAAAAAAGTATTTATTGAAAAGGTTGAAGTTGAGTATCCTCAGCATTCAGGAGGAGCTTATTATGAACTTTCTAATGGTGAAAAGGTAAAAGGTAAGGAAGCAGCTATCGAAGCCGAAAACGCCTTAAAAGGTGAGTGAAATGGCTGTTAGAGATAGAGTTTTAATCCGTAAACCTGAAATCAATCAAGCTCTACTTGATGAATTAGTTATGACTGCCCTTGATCGTATTAATATACGGTTAGGGGTAACTATTTTACCTGTTGAATTGGAATCAGTTGCTGTTGATATTGTCTGTGCCATGTACAATAAATGGTTGAATAGTAATGAGGGTATGAAGTCAGAAAATGTAGATACATCCAAAGTTACATTTTTTGATGATATTTTATCAGAATACAAGACTGATTTTTCTAGATACCTAGAAGTGAAAAAGAAACAGGAAAACGCAAACAGAGGAGTGTTGAGATTCTTATGAGATTCTTACCACTCTTTTTATATGGAAATCAAGAAATTGGAAGCGATCAGTTGAATAACCCTATATATGAACAAGTTCTGATAGGTGAGTCACTTGGTCGCTTTTCATCATGGTCAGCGAAAGAAGTTGCTTTAGATAATCGAGAAGTAACAGTGAACAACCGAAAAATCATTACACAAGCTAAAAAAGAAACATTGTTACAAGTTGATAAAGTGAAAATGGATGGGCTTTACTATTCTATTACGGAAATAATTGGTGATGATTACAGTCGATGGCGAATATTAGTTGTTAATCGATATGGAAGTGAGCAGTATTGAGAATTACATTCGATGGACTAGAAAGACTGGAAGAGAAATTGATACAAAAGAGCAGAACAGACTTTGAATCTGTTGCTCAGAAGAGTGCACGGGATATTTATACAAGATCACAAGGATCCGGTGGAACTCCTGTTGATACTGCTCAGTTAAGATTGTCAGCGCAATATAGAGGTGACGAGGTAGGGTATGGAGTCCATTATGCTCCTCATGTTGAATATGGACATCGCTTAGCTAATGGGGGATATGTTCCCGGTCAGTATTTTCTTAAGCGAAATGTGGATACTCAGCGACCTATTTATAAACAGGATTTAATTGCTAAGTTAAAGGAGTAATGAAAATGTTACAAAAATTATCCTTTATCTCTGTTCTAGCTGGAGTCATTCAGAAAGTGGAAGAAAATACAGGATTACGCTGTTATGACGCAGTACCGAAAGACAACCCAGTTCCTTACTACCACGCTGAAATGCTCGGCTCTATTCCAGAGAAAAGTAAAACTATGCAGAAAGACAGATATCAAGTTGTAATTCATGTACATACAGAAGGAAATGGTTCTACAAAGGTATTTGAAGCTATTCAGAAACTAGAAGAAGCATTAACAGAAGATATAAATTTACCTGGTGATTATAAAGTAACTCTACAAGTACCAAATGGCGTTTCTCAAATATTAAATGAAGCCGATGGTACGAAACATGCAATTGTAGGATATGACTTCGTAGTCTTTTCAGGATACAAAATGAAGATATAGGAGGGGCTATCATGAGTGAAGCTCTAAAAACGGAATTAACAGGTCAATTAAATAAAGCTACTGCAGGTAAGGATATCTTGTTATCCATGTGGAATTCTACTGGAACTACATTACTTGCAGTTGCAGGACAGCAAGGTCTTACGATTAATCGTGATAAAGATACCATTGAAGTAACATCGAAAGATTCAAACGGCTGGAAACAGTTTGCAGTTGGGTTTAAAGAATGGTCTATTGATAATGATGGGGTTTACGTTAGAGATCATGCTTCTCATAAATTCTTAAAAGAAGCATTTGAAAAGGATGAACCGATTTTAATAAAGGTTTCAAATCAGAAAACAAAAACGGATATGTTCGGCGGACTTGTATTAGTAACATCTTATCCAATCGAAGCTCCATATGATGATTCTGTAACATATACAGCATCATTACAAGGGACTGGAGCACTTGTTGACTTAGAAGATGCACCACAAACACCAGAAGTTTAATTTAGGAGGAGAAAATAAATGTTTACAGTAGATGAAACAGTATACACATTGAAATACAATAAGAAAAAATTAAAAACAATCGAACTGGTAACAAAAACAAGCATTATTGGAGAGGTAGCTAAGAATAACGGTATCCTTCCATATCAAACACTTGAAACACTTTTCTCTGCAGCCTTAGTAGAAGAGTCCACTAATGAAGTGGTGAAGCAAAGTATCGCAGTTGAAATGTTCGATAAGGTAGTAGAAGAAAACGGACTACTCACTGTAAATACAGCGATTATTGAAAAATTACAAGAAGACTTGGGGTTTATGTTCCGTTAGAGCTGACCGAAAGTGATCTGCCTAACGATTATGAACCAACTCCAGCAGATATAAGAAAAGCAAAATTAGCTGAGCCCTATCTATATGAGATGGACTTGGCTTTTTTTGTTGTTCGAATTGGCATTTCTCGCTCTGAGTTTGACCAATTAACCGAAACAGAAAAGTTATTTATTAGGAAAGAGCATGAAAATAAATTCATTCATGACACTACATGGATGCGTAACGCAATGTTGAATGCCGAAGCGAATGCAAATCGGAAAAAAGGCAGTAAGTTTCTCGAATTATTCCGGAAAAAGGCACACAAAGTGGACAAGGATTATAACGAAAATGCTGTCAATGCCATTCTTGATGTTGAATCTAAGAAAGGGAAATCTTGGGTGGATAAGATTTTCAAAGCAAATAACATAAAGAAGGGAGGTAAATAGATGGCGGATTATACGTTAAGCGCAAGGATTACTGGTGATGCTAGTGGGTTTACCAGGGCTTTCCAGAGTGCAAACGAGTCTCTTAACAACCTTTCTGAACAAGTAAAAAGTGTAGGACAAAAAATAAATGATATGGGTCAGAAAACGGCTTTAGCTGGAGCTGGTATCACTGCGGGAATTACGACACCATTTATTGGAGCTATAAAAACCACCGCAGATTTCGATACAGCCATGCGAAAAGCAGGGGCTATTGCTGGGGCAAGCTCAAAAGAATTAGATACTATGACTCAATCAGCATTAGACTTAGGCGCTAGTACATCACTTTCAAGTAGTGAAGTTGCTACAGCGATGACTGAGATGGCTGCTAAAGGTTTTGATGCTAATCAAGTAATTAGTGCTATGCCTGGTGTTATCGCTGCAGCTGAAGCAAGTGGTGAAGACCTAGCTCTTGTATCAAATACTGTTGCAAGTGCTCTGAATGGCTTCCAGATGGAAGCTGATAAGTCAGGTAAAGTTGCGGATATTTTAGCGATGACTGCAAATAAAACAGCAGCGGGAATTAGTGATATGAGCTACTCCTTTAAATATGCTGCTGCACCTGCTGCTTCATTAGGAATTAGCATAGAAGAATTATCTGCTTCAACTGGTTTAATGGTCAATGCTGGTCTAGATGGTAGCCAAGCAGGTACAACATTAAGATCTGCATTTATTAGTTTGGCAAAACCTGATTTATTGGTTAACATGGGCTTTAGTCCAGATATAGCAAGTAGATTGATGACAATTACATCTCAATTGGGTGGAATCATTACTTCTTTTTGGGATATATGGTTCGGTTCAATGAGTGTTAAGGACAATGTTGATTTTATGCAAACGCTTGGGATATCTGAAGGTACAGCTACAAAGGTAGGTAACATAGCTACATTTATTCAAAATGCAGTTTCTACAGCCATAGAAGTAATTAAACAAGTTGTCGCTTCAGCACCAGGAATATTTAGTTCCGTGTTTTCCACGATAACAGGTACAATTGACAGTCTTATTCCAATTTTCACTTCAGTTTGGCAAATTGTCTCAACGTTCTTTTCTAGCCTATTCAGTGGATTCCAACAAGCTGGTGGAGTCGGTAGCGGATTTGTTATTCAGTTCATTTCTATTTTTGCAGGATTAAATCCAATTGTAAAAATGGTTATTATGCTGTTTCAAAATTTCGGTCCGGAAATTGCCAGTGCGTTCCAACAAGTAGCATCATTGGTATTGCCATTAGTGGCAACGTTAGGAACTTCAATAGGACAACTTGCGAGTGCAATTATTCCATTGATTATGCAAGCCATGGCTTCTTTAATACCTGTTGTTATTCAACTAGGTATGACATTTATGAATATTGTTAGTGCTGTTTTACCTATTCTTATCGGATTGTTCAATCAGTTATTTCCGATAATAATGCAAGTCGTAATGATCGTGATTAATTTGGTAGCGCAGTTGATGCCATTAGTAGCTGTCATTATTAGTGCCTTGTTACCTGTGGTGCAAAGTCTAATTATGGCATTTATGAATATTGTAGAATCTGTTGCACCAGCTCTTATTGCAATAATACAAGTAATTATCGGAGTAATTCAGGCTCTACTACCTGTGATTATGCTTATTGTTACTGTTGTTGTGCAAGTTGTAGCAGCGATTATCTCTGCTCTTAGTCCTATAGTTGCTATTATTGCAGGTATTATTAGTGCAATCATAGCTGTAATTTCTCCTATAGTTGTATTTATAGCCGGCATAATTACTAGCATAATTGCGGTAATAACACCGATTATTGCAGTTGTAGCAGGAATTTTCAGTACAGTTTTCACTGTTGTGTCTGGAGTGTTCCAAAATATTATGACCTTTATAGGAGCTGCAATAAACAAAATTGGCTCCATTATTAGTGGTTTAAGCTCAACAGTTTCTAGTGTGTTCAGCACAATCTTTTCAACAGTCTCAAGTATTATGAATAGTGTTTCCAATAAGATTATTGGTGTTTTCGACGCTATTAAAGGTGCTTGGAATGGATTGACTGCATTCGTTAGTGGTGTATTCAGTGGTATTTCTGGATCAGTTAGTCAATTGGTTGGACAGGTAAAAGGCTTTGTTAACGATGTAATTGGTGGTATTAATAGCGCAGTCTCCTTAATCAATAAGATTCCAGGAGTTGAAATTGGACATATTCCAATGTTGGCAAGAGGTACAGACGATTGGCTAGGTGGATTTGCTCGGATTAATGAAGGTGGACGAGGTGAACTTGTAAACTTACCTAATGGCGCACAGGTAGTTCCTCATGATGTTTCAATGCGTTATGCAAGAGAAGCAGGAAGGAATACCAGAGATCAATTAGTTGTAGATAGAGGTTCACAAGGTAATAGTCAGATTATCATTAACCCAGCACCGGTATACATAGATGGTTATGAACTTGCACAGGTTCAATTTGAACACATTGATGACATGATACAAGATAACACTCAAAGAAAATTAGGAAGAAGGGGGTGATCGATAATGTATTTAACTATCTTGAAAGAAAACCGCACTATCGATCATCGTGATTTCGGAGTCGAATTGCTGGATTTCAGAAAATCTTCTTTAAGTGCAACTAATAATTACGAAACTGTTGAAGGTAGACATGGACTAATTTCAACTGGAACTGTTTGGGGAGGGAGAAAGCTTACAGCTGACTTTCTCATTAAAGCGGCAGATCATCTTGATTTAGTTTTGTTAACAGATGAGTTAATGGATTTATTTTCAACAGAAGAAGAGTTAGGCTTAATCGATAGTAGACAACCAGGTAAAGTATGGTATGTAAAGGTTGATGGTGAATTTATTCCAGAGGTAATAAACCATAAGACTTCAAGAGTTTCCATTGATTTTATTTCTTCATCACCTTTTTGCAAATCTCTTGGTAGTACCTTGTCTAATCCAATTGATTTCAATAATGATGAGTGGCAAGGAATTGGAGGAGGAATAGACTTTGAAAATGATGCTCTGTATACATTTAAGTCTTCCACTTTCAAAGTTTTTAATGGCGGTATAGCTGTTGACCCAAAGCAATTACCTTTAGTGATTACCTTTAAGGGGTCATCTAATCAATTACAAATCAAAAATACGACAACTGGTGATGTGTTTAGTTATAAAGGAACTACAAAGGCAACTGATACGATTGAATTGAATCGAGTAAGGCATTTGAAGAATGGAATAAGTATTTTTGCTGATACCAATCATAAACGAATCACATTAGCTCCCGGTTGGAATGAATTTGAATTAGTCGGAGCAAGTGGTGCGTTTGAAATATCGTTTGATTTTAATTTCTGGTACAAGTAGGTGAGGGTATGAAGGACAGTGAGTTATTAATTATAAAAGACAGAAAAGGAAATACAGAGCCTTTATACGGCTTTACTTGTACTTTGAAAGAAGGAGAACAAGGTGCAAAAACACTAAGTGTCTCTGGGACTAAATCAGAGGAAAATGAAATTGGTTTCGATATGATTCAACAGAGAAATTACTTCGTTTATAAGAATGAGGAATACATAATAAAAAAAGTAGGCAGAAGAGTAACAGGTGAACGAGTTAAGATTGATTGTTCAAATGAACATAGATTTTTCGATGATTTAAAAAGAAAAAGGATTTATGAAACCATAAAAGGCTCATTTAGTCCTTATTACTTACTTGATATGGTATTTAAAGATACTGGCTATACATACGTGCTCAATCCGGAAACACTACCTGAATTACTCGATTATGAAGACTTTGGTGGCAATAACAATTTAGCTTTGTTTCAAGAAATTATTGGTGATCTTGGTGCCGAGTTTGATTATACATCTGGAGTTGTTCATATAGCATCGAAGTTAGGTATCGTAACAGAAAAGCAATTTCTACATAAATTCAATATTAATGATATCAATGAAGATACAGACTCAAGTAACTTTGCTACGTATATTAGAGGATATGGAAAACCAAAAGAAGAGAAAGATGTTAGCTCTAATAAATCCATTCCTTATGAATCGAAAACAGGAACCTATTATACAGAATCAACTCAAAATAAACCTGCTACTAAGGAAATTGGAGCTACTTTTAGTTTCAAGTTCACTGGTACAGGTTTTTCTTTTAGAACAATCGTCCACAAAATGGGTGGTAAATGGGAATTCGCTATAGGTGATACGAACAAAACGATTACAACATATTCCAAAGAAGAAGCATCTGAACAAACAATTGAGGTTGTTAGAGGGTTAGAAAGTAAGGAGTATTCCGTCAAAGCAACATTTAAAAAGGACACTGACAATCCCAACACTAAAGTTAAAAACTCTATTCCTTTTAATTATTTATTAGACGGTAACATCATTACCCTATTTAGGCAGTTGGAAGGTGATGAACAGTATACCTGTGTTACAGAGTACACATCTCCTTTAGCAGAGGAATATGGGATTGTAGAAGCTGAGCCATTGTTTTCAGACACTATTACGAATGCAACAGTTTTATACGAAACACTTAAAAAAGGACTTTATGATTCTTGGGATATTTCTTTATCACTCACAGCGCAAGAATTGGTTGAGATGGGTTTATCAGATATCAACAGATTAGATTATGCTTACTGTATTTTAGATCCTTTAAACGTGGATTTACAGTTACGTATTGTAGAAAAAGAAAGTTATTCCGATCCCAATATTTCACCTAAGTTTACATTTGGAACAATTAAGAAAAAGGGAACGGATATTATAGCAAGTCTATCCACTAGTTCACAAACCATTAGTAAAGTCGTGGATTCAAAAACAGGACAGATTAAAGAGTCTGCCTTAAGTGGAACGATGGTATTTAATCTTGCTTATGCCATAGGGGTATTAGCAGCAAACAAAGTAAGAATAGGAGCTGGAACAATCTTTGAAGATGGATATGATCCAAGAGAAATAGCAGCTGGTGTTACTGGGTTAGCTGATGAAACCTCAGACGGATTATTATCCAGCGAGGACTTTGTAAAAATAAGCAAAATTATCGTAGGTGAGGAAGTGGTAGATCTGCAAAACCTCATGGAAAGATTAGAAGCATTAGAAAATGGAGGTGGTACAACTTGAAATTTAATTACGGACAGATAGGAACAGAGACCACTAGAGTATTCAGGAACTTAGTTAATAAAGTTTTTGGTGATATTGAAGACGACATGAAATCTGTATCTGAAAGCATTGAAAACACGAATACACGTATATCAAATCTAATCTTGAGTAGTTCGAGCTTTCCTGAAATTGTGGATGCAAGACAGGATGTAGAAGGTGTTATTAATCTTTCGCTGAAGGAACGTCTAGATAAAGAATACAATAAATTGCTTTCAAAAATTAAAAGAACAGTTTACGTTACTGATTTTGGAGCAGACCCTACTGGAGAAACAGAAAGTACAGAAGCTTTCAGCAAAGCATTTGGTACAGGTAAAGTAAGAGTTGTTGTACCGGCAGGAACTTATGTTGTAAAAGGACTTAAAATTCCATCTTGGGTTGAACTTGTTGGTGATGGTATTGGACGAACAATAATCATATTGCATGAAGATACTCCAGCAAGTGAATGGGTAATTACGAACCAAGACTACGTAAATGGCAATAGAAATATTTCCGTCAAAGGTATGACCTTAGATTGGAACAAAACAAGGCAGGGTGGAGTAAGTGCGACAGGTGGACAACATTCAAGTTGCTTAACTCTTGCTAAAGTTAGATTTGCATGGATTAAAGAAGTTGAGGGAATCAACTCTGGATTACATAGCTTTGATATCACTGCACCTACATATGACCATTTACCGGATACAGACTACACAAAAGATGGTTGTCGCTTTGTCTGGATAGATAATTGTATCGGTTCTGGATACGGTGATGATGGTATTACCACTCATTATAGTGAATACATTTGGATTTCAAATAGCCAATTTAGTGCGCCAGCAGGAGATGCTCATGAAGACGGTGTTTCCAATAGTAATGGTATTGAAATTGATGACGGTTCTAAGCATGTATGGGTAATCAATAACTTCACAAGTGGAAACATCCGAGGTGTTGAAGTTAAAGCTCATACAGAATGGGCTGCAGCACAAGATGTTCATATCATCGGACATATATCATATCAAGATGTACGAGCTTATGATTTTAGACATATCGGGCATCACACTGTAGAAGATCCGGATTCAACAACTGCTTATGATGTTGAAATGACTAACTGTACAGCGATTGAACCAGTATTTAATGATTTGTATGCAGGTTTAACACCGAGAGCATTAACTATTTCTGCATATGTGAATGTAAACATATCAGGATTTACTGCAATTGGAGATCCTAATTATGATTATGGAGACAATCCGGTAATAGCAGTTCAATATAAGTCAAGAAACATTGGATTACATAACTTTAATATTCGTGGATTTAAGAAAGCTAGTGCCGATATTCGTTTAATTGGTGGAGATCAGAAAACTGACAACATAAATATTAGCAATATCCAAATTTATAAATCTGCTAAGATAGGTATCGCTATTGGGTCAGCTATTTATCATGTGAACCTTACAAACATTACAATGGTCGGTGAGAATGGACAAGTTGGTTTATCGAGTGTAAATTCTCAGGACAGTATTGTTGGTGTACATGCTGAAGGCTACACATTAGCAGCATCTATTGCAGGTAACGATTATGTTGACTTCGTACCTAATAATGTTAAAGGTGGTACTAGGATTGCTAGTACAAGTGGATACGCAAAAACAGAAACATCAAGCGTAATATCCTCCACATCTGATAGCAAGGCAACTGGTGATAAAACAGCAGTAATAGCATCTTCTAACTCTGAAGCTATTGGTGAAGGAAGTGTTATCATCGCTTCTAGTGGTGATTCAAAAACTGAAGGTGGTCGTGATGCCATTATCGGTTCAAACAACTCCAAGACAACAGGAAGTGCAGAGAACGGTAAGCTTATCCTAGCCAGTAATGGAGTAGTTAATGATAACAACTATTCTGTGAGAGGTGGATATGGAGATTCAACCAATCCCTCAACAGGAAATACAAAATGGGAATTGGACTCTATATCAGGAACAGGTAAGTTTACTGGAGCTGTAACTGGAGCATCTTCATTTAGTGATTATGCTGAGTATTTTGAATCAACCAATGGTGAAAAGATCGATAGTGGTTTTATTGTCACATTAGATAACGGTAAGATTCGGAAGGCTAATGATGGAGAAATGCCTTTAGGAGTAATCTCTGAAACTGCAGGTAATATCTTAGGTCAAGCAACATTCTATTGGCAAAACCGATATTTAACAAATGAATTCGGTGGATTGATTCTTGAAGAGAAGGTTATTCAAATCAAGAAAGATGAAACTGATGATGTGATATTTGAGCACCACATGCTTCCAGTGGAAAACCCTGCTTGGGACAGCAATGCAGAATACATCTCACGAGAAAATCGTGATGAATGGCATGTTGTAGGATTGTTAGGTCAAATTAGGGTTCGAATTGACGAAACTGTTAAAGAAAATGGATTTATAGGGCCGAATGAAGGAATAGGAACATTTAGTGATACAGGATATAAAGTTATGGAAATTACAACACCATACGATGAAGAAAAGGGTTACGGTGTAGCCATTTGTTTTGTTCATCCTATGTAGGAAGGTGAATTTATGGAAAAAAATGTAGATTTGAAATTTAACATATCAGTAACAGCGCAACAGTATACAGGTACTAATGTACGTTTTTCCACACAAGATGAAGGTTCAGCTAAGCTGACCTTCTTTTTATTTAAAGACGGTGTAGAACTTCCGTTAAATGCAGCTACAGGCAAAATGGTTATGAAAATGGCAGATGGAAGTAAATTTGTTGTAACAGTTACTATTGTTGATAAAGTTAAAGGTATTGCGGAATACAAATTAACTACAGAACAATTAAAATATTATGGAGTAGTTGTATCTGAACTGTATCTAAACTATGAAAATGGACAAAGTATTTCTGTCCATCGATTTAGTTTTACTATTGAACAAGCATTAATAGATCAAGACATACCAGTGCTAACTGAGTATTACGTCAACGATTTTGAAGAATTAAAGGCTTCTATTATCGATATGGCAGAAGAAACTTATGAAGTAATTCGAACTGTCGAGGGAAATCTAGAGGAAGCGAAGGATTTAGCTGAAGAAACCATCTCATTAATTACTGATAATCAAGCTGTTAAAAAGGTCGATTACAATGTAGATAAAGATTACACCAATGCTGAATTAGCAACTAAGGCAGAACAAGCCTTTGTGGAAACTATGCTCGCAAACGTAGTAAGTGGTGCTCCTAAGGGAGTATATACGACTCTGACTGCTTTAAGAAATGCATTTCCAACAGGCACACAAGGGGTATTCTTGGTTTTAGCTGATGGGCATATCTATTATTGGAATGATACCGCATGGTCAGATGCCGGCATTTATCAAGGTGTAAAGTTAGGCAATGGAACATTAGGGCTGGATGCATTTTCTAGCCAAGGTAAGCTGTTAAGAAATTACCCATTAGCAGGTAATGCTAACAGTTTACGGATATCCGATGGTGGAGGAAAGATGTATGCTGGAGCTAATATTCACCAATTGTTCTTCATAGGTAAATACGACAGGTATTATATTCGCTCTTTCTTCAGTAAACATAGTTCAGATAGCAGTCGTGAAATTTCGATAAGAGATAAAGACGGAAATGAAGAATTTAAGTTTCATGCTGATCCGATGTTAGATACAGATGGAAATTTCGTTTACCCTGACAAGGAATTTTGCCAACTTACTTTAAATGGCGAAGTCAGAGGTTTTGCTGTAATTAGCTGGACAGGTGTTGACAATGTTGCGGATTATACATTTGCAGATACTGAATTACACGCAAGTTGTTTCGTTAATATCAACAAGATTGCAAGCTTTCTCCCAGACGGATTTGTTAAATCCACAAGTAAGTTAGCGGATAAAATTGTCACTATTGATAAAATGGCGAATAACTCTGTTGCCGCAGATCAAGTTGTTAATGATAGCATGACAACACGCAAATTCGCCTTACAGACTATGGCAAGAAATTATCCGCTTGCTGGTAACGCAAATGCATTTCGTGCTTCTACAGGAGGACAAAATATTTATGCTGGGGATTGTATACATCAACTTTTTTTCGTAGGAAAGTATGACCGATATTACATAAATGCTATTTTTGGAAAACATTCATCTGATTCGCATAGACAAATAACTATTCGTGATAAGGATAGCAAAGAACGATTACAATTTAGCGCAGCAGCTACTTATGATTCGAGTGGGAATTTCATATATCCAGAAAAAGAAGTATGTCAGTTGACTGACCAGGATGGTGTAGTAAGGGGATATGCAATTATCAGTTGGGCAAAAGCTCCAAGTATCGCTGATTATGCGTTTGCTGATACAGAAATTCATGCAAGTTGTTTTGTAAACTCTACATTCTTGCAAACATTCTTACCGATACAAACTGCTCCAGCATATGACAAAGTTAATCAACGCTTGGTTTCTCCAAAAAGAATGTATGTTATTAAGGGTGAAAAATTGCCTATATACAAAAATTCAATTGTGTTTGATTCCACTAAAAACGGAGGATATGATTTAACGTTGATTACATATGATGCTGGTGGATTGAAAACGCCACTTTACTCATATGTAGGTATTCCGATATACCAATCATTCAGCGGACAAGCTACATTAGAAGGACTTAGTAATTTAGATAGTAAGCTTTCTCTTGCTGTTAGACCAGCAGGAAATACATCTAAAATATACAGATCTGATATCGGATTAACTGTTGTAGATCCTGCAACAAAGAGTGGAAAAACAGTTAATGTTATTTGCATGGGTGACTCAATTACAGAGGGTGGAGTTCCAAGATACTTAAAAAGAAGATTAGTTAGATACAACGTAACAGCAAATCTTCTAGGAACAAATCCTGATCAGTTCGGCGCGGGATATCATGAAGGATATAGCGGAAGAGCCTTAAAACAATTTATTGGTGCGAGAACAGATTGGGCATCACCATTTATGAAGTTGGCTACCGAAGCTGATAAAACTAAATATCCGAATTGGTGCTTTAGACGTACTAGTACCGCAGGGACAGAAAAATCATACACAACTGATACGGATAAAACCGGGGATTTTTACATATTTGATTTCGTGGACTACCTATCAAAAAATACATTAACAACTCCTGATATTGTTTCAATCGCATTGGGTACAAATGATTTAGCTCTTGATAAAACATGGACATATGCTAATTTCTCTAATGCTATTGAATTTGTTATTAGTCAAATCAAGTTGGCGAATACTAATATTAAAATAGGGGTCATCCCTCCCCCGACCTTCGCAAACAACGAATACGGTAATGCTAGAAATCTAGAAAACATGGTATTGGTTGAAGATTTGATTAACAAAGTAGAGACAATAAGAACAACTGTATCGAATGTTGAATTGGTTCCTGTATATGCTCATTTTAATAGAGATTACAGTTACAATACAACACAGGTAGGACAAATCGAGAAGTCAAATTTCTATGAATATGATATTTCAGATCCAGTCCACCCTTTTGCACAGAGCAGAGAAGAATACCTAAATGCTATGATTGCTTATGGATAAGATTTAATTTCAGAGTCCTTTATAGGGCTCTTTTTTATTTGCACAAGGAGGTGGAATTAAAATGGATTTTGTTCAAATCACCACAGATATTGCAAGTTCGCAGTTCGTGTGGACGATATTGTTTATTTTACTTGGTGGCTATGTCATTAGAGAAATGTACAAGCAAAACACATCTAGGGAAGAAAGAATCTTTTCGATGCATGATGAGTCAAAGGCAGAGGCTAAAGTACGTGAAGATAAGTTGATGAGACATCTAGAACGTTCAAATAAAGCTCAAGAGGAAACAGCTAAAACACTTGTGACAATTCAGGATCACATGATTAACATTGACGAGCGTGTAGGAAACCTTGAAAAAGCCAGTAAGAAAGCAAACTAATTTAAAAGGAGATGTTTAATAATGGATTTCACACCTACATATCATGAAAGAAACTTGGAGAACATTGCCCAACTTGGAGACAACACAAAGGATAAAGCCATTGAATGGTATCAATACCTTATTGAAAATAAGATTGACATATTGATCTATGAAACTATTCGTTCTGAAGCAACTCAGAAAGCAAATTTTGCTAAAGGTGCTTCTCAAACAATGAAGTCTTATCATATTGTTGGTCAAGCTTTAGATTTCGTACCTGTGGACGGTAAAACAACATTATGGAATGGTTATGGTTCTGCAGAAGCTAAGAAGGCAATTTCATACGCTAAGAAGCTTGGTTTTGAATGGGGTGGAGATTGGTCTAGTTTTGTTGATAAACCACATCTGGAGTATGCTTATAAAGGTTATGGAACTGATACTTTCAAAACTAAAGGTAATAAAATTACCCTAGTTACTAAGAAAGCTACAACAGTAAAGACTGAGACAAAAACAGAAACAAAAAAGACTACGTATACATTACCAACTGGTACATACAAAAAAGGAAGCAAAGGAACAGCAGTTAAACAAATCCAGGAAGCATTGAACAAACTCTACTTCAAATGTGGGACTGCTGATGGTATCTGGGGTGCTAAGACTGAGGATGCTTTGAGGCGATTCCAAAGTGTTCATTGTAACCCTGTTGATGGGATTTACGGTAAGAATACTCGTGCTGCAATGTTAAAACAATTGAATAAGTAATAAAAAAAAATAGCCCAATTCAATTTTGAGTTGGGCTTTTAACCGTCTTGAATTTCACGATAGTTAAATTTCTTCTTTATAGCTAATGTTCATCTTATTCTTAATTTCTCTAACAGCACAGCGAATTGTTTCTTTCACGTTGTTGGGATCTTTAATTCGCTTGATTGTGTAGGTAGGATGTGAAGTATCGGAACTTTGTATTTCAATATCTCCAAAACCTCCAAGCTTCTCTTTCATACCTTGTTTCACTGTTACATCTTTAATCTTGTACAGTTCAATTTCATCTTTTTTTGTGGAGATTACTCCTACTTTATTTATCAACAAACGCTCTGTAGTAAGCTCATAATTATACTGAGGAATAGATATTTCAAACTTTCCTAACATACCTTTTTTATTTTCCATTCCGAACATATGCGTTTGAAATGTTAATAATAAAGTTTCTTCTTTATTTAGCTCAACTGGCGCAGTTGTTGTTTCTATAGCTGCTGCAACTTCCCCTAATTTATAACCGCACTCAGGGCAAAACTTCATTCCTTCTGCTTTTGTGCCACATTCTGGACAAAATTTCATAGTATCACTCCTATTAATCTATGTTACTTTTATCATACAGTTAATCTCTTGAATGCATGAGTTATTCGACAAAAAAGACAAAAATAACAGGGGTTATTCCCTTGTACTATGAAGTGTGCTATATTATTCTCAAGTGCGGTGATTGCACGTTTTGCTTCTGTGGGACTCTACTTGAGTCCCTTTGTTTTAAATAAATACCTACTTGTCTTCTTTTTCTCATTAAATAACCACGCATAAAAATCCTTTTCTAAAGCCATAAACTTATTTCCAAATTTATAAACTGTGAATTCGCCTGAATACATTAGTTCATATGCTTTTTCTCTTCCTAGTCCTGTAATTTCCTTAATTTCTTTTACAGATAGTAACTCTTTTTTTCTGGGTGTATTCTCTTTCATGATTCCCTTCCTTTATGTAAAAATTCACCAAGTAGCCTTTCTGTATTATTTCTTAAATTCGCATTGTAATATCGATGAACCTCAAAGTAACCCTTGTGATAGAAATTATACTCTGTAAACAACCCATCATTCAATTCTCTTTGAACCTTCATGTTGCCTTTTCTAAGTTGGTCATTTACTTTTTTAAGCTCTCTTTGTACAAGGTTCATAGTATTTTCTATTAAGTTTAAATAAACAGTTTTAATTTTAAAATTTGATACTTCCGTTACTTTGCGATCGTACTCTAACACAGAGAGCAAGAGGGGATAGTAAATTGCTTTTTCCATGAGTAGACGATCTTTATAATTAATTTTAGTCATATTAAATCCTTCTTTAATTTCTATAACTAAAATATACAGGAACATACGTTCTTTTTTCAAGTAGGGCTAATTTTTAGTTTTCTACAGCGATTTCTGTTTTACCTTCAATCGCACCTAATACGTAAGCGGGTTCTACTTTCAATTTGTGCTCTTTATTCTTTATATCAGTAGCAAGGACATTAAAGAGCAGCCTATCTTTTCCGTCCCATTTTATAGGGGAGTCTTCAAAAATGTATTCACGATTCTCTTCTTGCCTATCAACAACTAACTTAAGGTTCATAGTGACTATACTTGAGCTGTCTAGAGTAAAGGAATAATCCTCATTATTATTGTTATTTATGTGCATCTCTGGTTGGAGAGCTAATACTCTTTCTCCCCTTTTAATGTCAATAACGACATCTTTAATTGCGGTATTTCCTTTACCATAGTTATAAATATCAACTTTAAGATCAATTAATAAGAATTCAGCTTCATCTTCATGCACATAAATTTTAACGTCTTCAATCATTTTAAAGTAGTTAATTTTTCCTCCTTTTAAATTTAACTTAACTTTTGGTTTATCTGTAATCCAATCTTTAGTTGTTGCAAGTAAAAAACCCAATAAAACACCTGCAATAGGTAAAAAATTCTTTATTGTTGTAATAATTTCTTGTTTCATGTTAGTTATCCTCTCGTATACAGCGTATTAATCTGTTATTCTTCATCTTCATTAGTTTCAATTTCCCCCAATTTATCTAATGAGATATTTAATATACGAGCGATAATAAAGGATTGTCTCAAATCAGGTTGATTTTTATTATTAACCCACCGTGAAAATGTCTGTATTGTTACTGAACACTCATTCGCCAAAAATTTATGTTTAACTCCTTTTTTATCAGCCCAATATCCTATTCTATTTTTAAACATTATATTCACCCATATATTACATTCTACACATTGATGTTAATACCTTTTAACTTATTTTATCACAAAAGTTAAAATAAATGTTAAGAGACAGGCAAGTTTTCTGTCGTTCCCTAATACACTCTACAATTCGCATCACATTTCGTTTACAAAACAGACCTACGAACAATGAAGTACTTGCAATAATGCTGTTATAACAAACTATTAGATTTCGTTTCAAAATTCGTCTCAACTACAACTATCACTTAGGTGATATCAGAGGGAGAGTGGGGAAATGTTATTCGAGATATTAACATCAAGTATCATGCTGTGTTTAGCCGGTGCAGGTCATTATTACAAAACAAATTCGATTAATGAAACTAAAAAGATTTTATTGATTGCTGATCGAGTAGGATTGTACAAAGATGATGAAAAACTTAGGATTTACAGACGAACTAGAAATAAAGAGTTCAATTACACTGAGTATGTTTTCAAAGTTCCATATGGTTTAGGATTTGAGGATTTCCAAAAGGCTTATAGTGTGTTTAAGGATGGACTTAATAATAAAAGCAAAAGACAAATTGAATTACAAAGATTCAAGGGACTTAAATTTGATAAGACTTTGTCCAAACAAATAAAGGACATTTTGGATTATAGAATGGATTTAAAAAAAGAATTGGAAATGGAATATGACGGAATGTTACGCATGAGAGTGTTTGACCACGGAATAGCGGATAGAGTTGATTACGATAAATCCATATTAAAAAGGGTGAAGAATTGGGAAGTACCTATAGGATTTACACATAAGGAATTCATTAAACACGATTTTGAAAAGATGCCAATATTACTTGTTGCCGGAATGACACGCTATGGAAAGACAGTATTTCTAAAGAATGTAGTAACAACTTTAATTCATAATGAACCAGATAATTTAAGCCTAAGTTTAGTGGATTTAAAAGGCGGGTTGTCCTTTGCGAGATATAGAAATTGCAAACAAGTCAAATCCTTAGCTAAAAATGCAAATGAAACATTAGAAACTCTTGAAGCATTGGAAAAGGAATTGATAAGACGACAGGAGTTATTTTTAAGAAATGGTTGGGAAGACATTAAAGAAGCAAACTGGAAAGAGCGCCATGTGGTAATAGTTGATGAAGGAGCTGAAATAACAGGATTTGATTCTGTTCAAAGAGACAGAGCACAGTATCTGGTTGGAGAAATCGCAAGAATAGGTGCAGGACTTGGATTCCGTTTAATATTTTGCACACAGTATCCTTTAGCATCGGTCTTTCCTAGTCAAGTTAAGGCAAATACCAGTGCCGCATTATGTTTTAAATTAAAAACGGCAACTCAAAGTGGAGTTGTATTAGATAAGAATGGTGCTGAAGATTTACCTGTTGGTATACCAGGTAGGGGAATTTATCAATCTGACCAAGAAAGGATTGTACAGTCACCATATATAGACAATTCATTCATTGACACCATAATAAAGCCACATATTACGATTAACTTCAAATCAAGGAGTGAAATCATAGATGAATCAAAAACAACTGGAGAAGATGAATCGACAGGAAAGTATATTACGATCTTTGAAGATGCTGGACTTTCTAACTAGGAGTCAGATTCAGAGAATACATGATTTAAAGAGTGACAGGAATGCTCAACGAGTACTAAAGCAGATGGAAGAGTACTTAAATGTTATCAAGGATGGAGAATACATTTATTACTTAAATGCAAAGGGCAGGGAATTAGTTGACTGTAATAAGGTGAGAAAGCGTACAGGTAACGTTCAGCATTATATCATGAGGAATCATTTGTATATTGCTTTCAGATGCCCTAAAACATGGCTGAATGAACGAAGAATAATTAGTAAAAGTGTATCTGGTAAGGAAGAAATTAAATGTGTTGCAGATGCTGTTTTCATGAAAGGTGATGCTCATTGTATTGTAGAAGTTGATAATACTCAGACAATGAAACGGAATGAAAAGAAAATTGAAAAGTATCGGATATTAAGACAGCGTAATTCTTTTGGAATGATGGCTCCACACTTCATATGGATTACCACTACAGAACATAGAAGGAAAGAATTGATTGAACTTCACAAAGGTTTAAATATACAGGTGTTTACTGTTGCTGATTTTATTTGATCGTTGATTACCATACAGGATAATGTTTGCTCAACAAGGTTTTATAACAACTATGAGGGAGAGATTAATATGCAAGCTATCGCATTTAATGAGTTCATGAGTGGAAGTTATAAGGAGAAGAAAGAAAACTTATTTCCAAAAACGGAAAAAAGAAAAGTTTTAAAGATAATGAAACGTGTAGGGACATCAATAGTAATACCGTTATTTATGGCTAAACCTGCATTCGCTGCGTCACCTTCAACCGAAGCAATACCCGTAGGAGCAGGTGAATGGATGGGCGAACAAACAATATCCGCATTAGCTCATATTTTAGATCCCATTTTAGATGTACTTGTTGCATTGTCCTTTCCAGTTGCTTCAGTAATAATAGTAGGTTCTTGTTTTTACTTCATGTTTGATAAGGCTGATAAGGCTTGGTCTCAGATTACAAGGGCTGGATTAGGGTATGTGTTGATTCAGGTTAGTCCATTGATATTGAATGTATTGAAGGAAATTGGTAATGTAATATAATATAGAAAAATATTGTAAGGAAAGTAATTACAATTTCCTGTGAAAATGGTAATATATTAATGCATTTACAATATTAGAGATGAGGTTCAATTTATGGGAGAATCACCAAGGTTTAAATTAATGAGTTTTATTTTTGGTTTAGTATGTTTTTTTATATTCTTACAACCAAATAGCTCAAATGCAGCTCCAGATGTCAATGCACCACTAGTTAGTGATGTTGAAATTGAATTACCTGATAAGGAAGTTCTTGATAATGGTGATTGGATACATGTGAGAGCAAATGTCACTGATGATATATCAGGAGTAGATACCATAAATGCTCGTTTCAAGGGTCCCTTAGAAAGTTCTTTCAACATTAAATTGCAAGCTGTGTATGATAAAGACGAACAAATTGCATATTACGAAGGCGGTTATTCTTTAAGTACTTATGATCCAAGAGGAAAATGGTATTTCGTTAGTTTGTCTGCTATGGATAGAGTGGATAATCAAAAAATTTATACGAAAGATGAGCTTGGAATAACAAATAACGTATCGTTTGATTATGGATATAAGAACGTTGAAAGCAACAAAGGATATACTACCAGCGTAACTCCTATTTTTAATGGTAATGCTTTACTAAATGGTTATGAATTTGAAAGTGGAGAAACAATAACTGAAGAAGGTCAATATATACTTAAAATTTATGAACCTAGTGGTAGTAGGATAAACGTTACCTTTTCTATTGATAGAACTGCCCCAACTTTTAGTGGTGTAGTCAATAATGGAGTATACAACAAAGATGTAACTATTAGTTTTAGCGAAGATAGAGCTTCGCTTTCATTTTACAGATACGGTGAATATGTATTGGCTGAATATAGATTACCTCAAAATTATAATTTGAAAGCAGAGGGTAAATACCATTTAGTAGTTGAAGATGAAGCAGGAAATGCGACTGATGCTTATTTTATCATTGATAAAACAGCTCCATCAATAACTAGTAGCCTTTCTACAAGTAAACCAACAAACAAAGATATCACTATTTCTGTTACAAGTAAAGATGAAGAAAATGGGTTTTCATCTTTCCCTTTTAAAACAGGTGTTGATTATGTTTTATTACCAAATGGTAAACAGGTAAAAGGCGACAAAGCAAGCTATAAAGTAACAAAAAATGGTTCATATACCTTTAAGGTTACTGATAAAGCAGGAAATATTAAATCAAAAACAGTTAAGGTAACTAATATTGATAAGACTGCTCCTAAAGTGGAAAGTTCAGTATCTACTACTAAAGCAACCAATAAAGATGTTGAAGTCAAAATAACTAGTAGTGATTCCTCCAATATAGAAAATATTACATTACCTAATAAGAAAACTGTTAAAAGCTCCAGTACAAAGTACAAGGTATCTAAAAATGGATCATATACATTCAAAGTAAAAGATAAAGCTGGTAACGTGACATCCAAGACTGTCAAAGTTTCAAATATAGATAAGTCTGCTCCTGGTAAAGCTTCAGTAAACAAAGTTACAAGTAAGTCTAAATCTGTGACAGGTAAAGCTGAGAAGAACACAACTGTTTATGTATACAAAGGATCAAAACAATTAGGCAAAGCTACAGTAAATAGCAAAGGTGCTTATACTGTTAAAATAGCTGCACAAAAGAAAAACACAAAGTTATCTGTCTATGTACAGGATAAAGCAGGTAACAAAGGTAAAGCTGTTTCAGTAACAGTTAAATAGCTAAAAAATAAAGAGATACCTCTAAAATGGTATCTCTTTTCATGTTATAAACCATATAGAAATAAGTTCCAATATAGTTTACATTCGTTGATATAAAAAGATATTAGTTTCTGATTATTTATCTGCACTTTTTAACATTAACTCCATTAAATTTAATCGACTAATTAATTCTACATTAGTTTTTATAGATAAATTATATGCGCTATCAGTAAAGTTCGAATTAGTTACTACCCACGCTTCATCACAATTATAATAATACTTACCAGAAAGTACTTCCTGAACAGCTTTATTCCCTACTTTTTTATTTTTATACCTCTTTGCTTGGACGGCTATCCTTTTTCCATTTTTATTTATAATTAGGTCAGCCCCTTGATCGCCACTAGAATTAGTCCTCACAACTTGGTAACCTAAATTCATAAATAAAGTTTGTAAAAAAATCTCAAATTCAATACCGCTCATTTGATCTATTTTCGAAATCTCTTTTTCACCTTCTATATAAAATATATACTTACTACAAATTTTACATTTTTCATTTTTTAAAGTAGTTAAATATGAACTATATGATGTATACTCTACTTTCTTCATACAGTAATAACACGATGTATCACAAATTATTTCCTCACTTGCGTAATTGCCCACAAGTGGCATTTTACATTTTAGACATTTGGAATAATATCCGTTTCCCAAGGCTTCATGCCTTGATTTACAATACTCGCAATATCTAGTGAACTTTTTTCTCAAATTGAAGATACTGTACTTACAAGAACCACATTTGATATTTTGTAATGATTTGATTTTTTTAGTATCATATATCCTGTTTTTTCGGTTACAGTTTATACATCTAATTATAGTACTCATAATTTACTCCATCTCTATATTCTCTTATTCCATTACTTTATTATACAAAAAAGTATTAATATAGATAGGACTTTTTACATAAGATATTTCAAATGTTACTATATATTAAGTACTTTTATCTCGCTTTGATCATCAACTTATTTTCCTCTTTAAGACAAAGGAAATGAAAGGGAGGATAAAGGTAAGCCGAAAGTAGAATAATTAGACCAACACCTAGTTTCTTCTATTAATATAGAAGGAAAAAGGATTAACCAAAAAACTTCAAATTATCTTTATTTGAATAGACAATCATTAAAAATAATGGTATATTTTTCTCAACAGGTAAATAGTTTTAAATTAGTTTAAAAACCCTTATGCATCAATGCTTAAAATGATGATGATGCAAATGGGAATGAAACCATCCCAAAAGAAAATCAATCAAATGATGGCTGCTATGAACAAACAACAAGGCAAATAAAAGCGCTTAAAACCCGATGATATATTAGGGTTTTAACCACTTGTATTTGATTTGTGTTTGAGATTCATCATTTTCATTAAGATAGATTGTAACTTACTTCAAAGAAAGCTTTGATTTGGTTTAACTATCATTGAAACAATTTAAAAACCACCTCTTCTATTGGGCTAAACCATTGGAAGAAGTGGTTTTTTTGCTTAAAAAGGTATACTAGGAGAGTATTAACCCATTCTTTTTTCTTCATCTATATTTTATTGCATGCAGCACCCTCCATAGTCATTCGAGTACTTCCTTTTGATCAATTAATTGATAAATCGTCCGTACACTAACTCCAACAAATTTATCGATTTGTTCGTTATTAAGAAGGAATTGTTTGTTATATTGCCGAATAGTTATAGTATAGGAGGTGTATTCAACTATATGAAAGAATATATTGTTTATTTTACTTATGGGGATAATGAAAGAAGAAGCTTAATAATTAGACATAATCATTTAAGTAATGCCACTGGTTTTATTTTGAAGAATCAATGGATTCAAGACTCGGTTTCAGGTGAGTACTTTAATTTTGATAAAGTTTTAAGTTTTTCTGTTGAAGAAGCACCGAATGAAAGAGAGAGAATCACAAGCGATTGGTAATCAGAAAAAGTAGTGTTTTTGAATTTGTTGGAAACGCTTTAAGAGCTGAGAGAATGGGACATAATTATGTGAATATGTTAAAAAAAAAGAACTATTTAATCAACCGTCGATTAAATAGTTCTTTTTTTTACGTTTTTAGTATTAATACTATAATTAAAAATCATAGTGAAATGGAGCGGAGGACACTCGACTACTAAGGGAAATAGAGGAGGCTCAGGTTCCTCCCCGCGGAAAGCGAGTGTCGGTAGCGTAATGAAACAATCTAATATCATATATAGTCACAAGCTTCAAATTTAGATGTAATTTTATTATTCTTGTTTAGAAAGTTTATCTTTTGTTTTGTCCCATCCTCTTTTTTCTTTTCTTAAGTACATATTGTCACAAAAATAGTAAAGTATTTTGTCGTATTATGCGATTGCCGGGGGAATAATCTTACTGAATTATTGCCTACGTTATTAATAAATCCCCTTTCTATATTAGAAAGGGGATTTATTAATTGGCGGTTTCCTTTTGTTTAGGGGAATCCTCCATTAGTTTATTTATTAGTACGTCAAGTTCTTGACTGCACTTTATCACAATTGGAGAAGCAAAACCATGTAATTTTGCGACTTCTAATAAGGTTTCTCTTTTTTTTTCTATTAAAAAAATCAACTGTTGATTTGACATGGTATATGTCCTTTCTAGCTTTCTGATTCGTCGCACTTAAAGGTTGATTGTTTATATGCCGGCGGATCTAGGCATCAAAAGTAGCATCTATTTTTTAACGGTTTATTAAAAAATATTGATTACTATGCATGTCTATAAATTAATTATAACGACTTTTGGAATTAAATGCAAAAAAAGCAAAGATATCATAATACAGAATGCTTGTCATATAGTATATGGATGGAGTTAGGAGGAGGGATAAGATGAGTGATATAAATTTGTTCATATCATTAGGGGCGGGGTTTTTAAGCTTTCTTTCGCCATGCTGTCTGCCGCTATATCCGGCATTTCTCTCCTATATAACAGGAATGTCTGTTGACAGTATAAAAAATAATGCTGTTTTGCGTCATAAAAATAGCCTTTTGCATACAGTCTTTTTCTTATTAGGATTTTCTACGATATTTTTTGCATTGGCATTCAGTACCTCGTTAATAGGGACGCTTTTTGGAGAGTATATGGAATTTTTAAGGAAAGCAGGCTCTATTATTATTATCCTTTTTGGTCTTATAATTTTAGAGATTATTCGTCCGAAATTTTTAATGAAGGAACGGAGATTCTCCTTTAGGGAAAGACCTGCAGGTTTTTTCGGTTCTTTTTTAATTGGGATTAGTTTTGCTGCTGGCTGGACACCATGCTCCGGACCAATAATAGGAGCAGTTTTATATTTAGCAAGCACAAATCCTGCATCTAGTATTCTCTATATGTCGGCATATATTTTAGGATTTGCCATCCCATTTCTGCTGCTATCCTTCTTCATTGGCAGCACTCCACTAATTAGACGATACAGCAGGTCGTTTATGAGAATTGGAGGAGTTTTTATGATAATAATGGGAATTATTTTGTATTTTAATGGGCTAAATGTCATAATTCGAGTGCTTTCGCCAATCTTTGGCGGCTTCCGAGGCTTTTAAATTTTTTACTTTCCTGTATAATAATAGGTAAGTAATTACATCACTGAACTAAACAAAATAGTAATTGAAAAGATCACGAAGTTTCGTTATATTGTTTAAGGTGCATTTAAATAGGTGATAAAGTATTTTGTCCGTTTTTTGTTGAGGAGGAACAGCTATGGCAAGAATATTAATTGTAGACGATGCAAAATTTATGAGATTAACACTCTTTAACATACTAAGCAAAGCAAACCATGAAGTGGTTGGAGAGGGAGAAAACGGGCTAGAGGCAATTCGTCTGTATAGAGAATTAGACCCGGATCTTGTCACAATGGACATTACTATGCCAGAAATGAGCGGACTCGAAGCAGTTAAGGAAATTAAAAAGGAATTTCCAAATGCCAAAGTCGTCATGTGTTCAGCGATGGGACAGCAAAAAATGGTAGTCGAAGCAATTGAAGCAGGCGCTAAAGATTTTATTGTAAAACCATTTGATGAAAACAGGGTATTAGAAGCTATTAATAGAGTATTGAGCTAATGTTTTAGAGTTTTGGGTATGATGTAAATCATATCCGTTTTTTATTTCTTTTAAAAATAGATAAACTTTGTTAATATAGAATAGGATAAAATGATCATCAGCAGTTTCAAGACTGCTTCAGATAAAAGGAGAGATGAGCAATGGCATCAGTCATTATTTCATCAATTATAGCTGTGTTTATGGGGACATTACTAATGGTTGTCCGGATGAAGTCAGCCAAAAAACCAGTATCAGCAAAAAAAATCATTTTGCCGCCAGTCATGATGAGCACTGGGGCACTCATGTTTATATTCCCAGTATTTGCAGTTACGAAAACGGAAATATTAGAATCCTGCATTATTGGAATGCTGTTCTCCATCTTGCTGATTAAAACATCAAGCTTTGAGATAAAAGAGAATGATATTTATTTAAAACGATCAAAAGCGTTTGTTTTTATTTTATTTGGATTACTTGCTGTACGCATCGTTGCTAAAATAATATTAAGCAGCTCCATTGATGTCGGTGCACTAAGCGGTATGTTCTGGATACTTGCCTTTTCCATGATCGTACCATGGAGAATAGCAATGCTGCTTAATTATAAAAAACTAGCTGCACAATTAAAAACAAGCTAAAACCTTATCCAAAGATGGATAAGGTTTTTTGGTGTTTAAAACATACTTACCTCCTTCTGTCTTTTTCTGTCGTAATATTTTAATAACTCACCAATAATGAAAAATAGAATGGAAATGGTAAAGGAGAACAATGTGAAAAACCATAAGATAAAAAATGGAAGAAAGCAAAAATAAGCATACAATACAAAGGAAAAAGCAATCCTTCCTTCTTGAATTTTATTAGTAATTTTTTCTATTAGAATCGAAATAGGTAACCAATAAAATAATAAACCACAGCCAATAAACAATAAACAGGTTAAGAGATCCCCAATAATATCGTCTTGCTTAATAGCTTCCTCATAAAACAATATATCAAGCGGTTGAAAAGCAGTAATAATAAAATACAGCTGCTAATAAAGTTATAAGGCATGTGCATAGTTTCCTTTTTACCATATTTGTTTCTCCTAAAAAACTTTTATTATATTTTAACAGAATTTGTAAGGTTGAAGAAAAGTATTGTAAAATAATAGTATATATTCCTTTAAAGGGGGAGAATTACATTGAACCAAGCATTACTTATTATTGATGCCCAACAAGAATTAATAGACGGATCTTTTGTAGAGAAAGGTGTACCGGAAAAAGATTTACTTATCAATAATATTAATACGGTGATAAACAAGGCTATTGATGCGAATGCATTAATTATTTTTATTAGAGACATGGATACTGCAGGTGGACAAGGACCAGGTTTTCAAATACATACAGATATTAATTTACCTGTCGACTTCCTGCTTTTTGATAAAAAAGCAACAAACCCTTTTTATGACACTCCGTTACTGCACTCTTTAAATGAAAACAAGGTGGAGCATATTATAATGATGGGCTGTAAGACAGAACATTGTGTGGATACGGCTGTAAGAACAGCAACGGTAAATCACTTTGATGTAACGCTAGTTGGTGACGGACATTCTACATCAGATTCAGCAATTCTGACGGCTGAGCAAATAATTCTCCATCATAACGAAACATTGCATGGTCATTACAACGTCGATAACTTCTCATTAGTGAGATATACACATGAGGATGTGTTTAACCCGACACATAATAATTATAGGTAGGAAATAGCTGAAAAAAGAGGTGCCATATGAAAAACAATTTCCAGCTGAAAATTATGAATCAATATTGGCTAGATAAGTCTTCGTCCGACTATGATTTATGTTCTCATGGCGAAATATATTTACAGGTGAATGATACCATAATCACCCAATCTGGCGAAGATGAGGAATGGGGAGTAAGTGAATCTGCCCTAGCATTATTAAGAACACTTAACAAAGACTATATTTGCAACTTAAATAACCTGGATAATGAGGAAGGGCTAATTTTTCATGGATGTGGTGCAATCTTAATGATGGGCTGTCCAATTTCTATCAATTGGTCTGTGAAGCATACTAATGACCAAGTACTACTATCAGATTTCGTTAAGGTTACTACAACAAGCTCCGACGAAGCAACACATTATCCAAATTTACAGATTGAATTAAATAAAGAGTATTATAAACAACAAATACTCCAGTTTGCGTTACAAGCAAAACAACTGTTTGAGACTTCACCAGCAAAAGCGTTCTTTGATGACTATGATAAACAAATGTATATAGAGTTTTGGGAAGAGTATGATCAATTATTACAAAAAGCTACGCTTAATAAATAACCAACATAAGAGGATGAAGCAAAAATAAGTTAATTTAGGTTGAAACTGAACTAGTTTATCGCATAGTTCAGTTTTTTTATTTGGTGTTTTCTGTTTAAATAGAACCTATTTTGTTTTGTTTCAGTGTTTGATCATATATGTAAAAAACAAAAGGAACTAAATCGGATTATTTTTAAAATGGAAATAGCAGCTTTTTCACCCATCTTTCAAGTATAATAAAAGGATATGTATATTTGCATAACCTATTTGTTAAAGAGAATCCTATATATATATCGAATAATTTAAAGAATGAGGTTTTTTTATGGGTAATATAAGCTTTGAGAACTATCAATTAAGTGATGAAATAAAAAGAGCACTTTCTGTACTTAAATATGAGAACCCTACAGAAGTTCAAAACAAAGTAATACCACTTGCTTTAGAAGACCATGATTTAGTAGTGAAGTCTCAAACAGGCAGTGGGAAAACAGCTTCCTTTGGTATCCCTATTTGTGAAATGGTTAAATGGGAAGAAAAAAAGCCACAAGCTTTAATTCTAACACCAACAAGGGAGCTAGCAGCTCAGGTTCGTGAGGATATTACTAATATCGGTAGATTTAAACGGATAAAAGCAATGGCAGTTTACGGAAAAGAACCATTCGCCAAACAAAAAGAAGAATTGAAGCAAAAAACACATGTAGTTGTCGGAACACCTGGACGTGTTATGGATCATATCGAAAGAGGAACATTAGTATTAGACGAGATAAAGTATCTTGTTATTGATGAAACAGATGAAATGCTAAATATGGGCTTTATTGACGAAGTGGAAGCAATTATGGAGGAACTCCCTACAAATAGAGTGACAATGGTATTTTCTGCGACATTGCCTAAGGATGTGGAAGGCCTCTGTCATAAATATATGAAAGACCCTGTTAACATCGAAATCGCTTCAAATGAGGTAACAACTAGCACAATTGATCATTATAAAATAGAAGTAAAGCAAGAAGAAAAACTTTCCTTGCTTAAAGATGTAACTATTATTGAAAATCCTGATAGCTGCATTATTTTCTGCAACACAAAGGAGCACGTTGATACTGTGTTCTCAGAATTGGAAAGAGCAAATTATTCCTGTGAAAAAATTCATGGCGGCTTAGAGCAAGAAGATCGGTTTGCGGTAATGGATGGCTTCAAAATGGGGAACTTCCGCTATCTTGTCGCAACAGATGTAGCGGCTAGAGGAATTGATGTTGATAATGTAACACTAGTTGTTAATTATGACATACCTATGGAAAGAGAGAGCTATGTCCATAGATCAGGCAGAACTGGTCGTGCCGGTAAAAAAGGGAAAGCCATTTCGTTTACAACACCATATGAAGGAAAATTCCTTAAAGCAATCCAAAATTATATTGGCTTTGAATTGACTGAAATGGAACCACCAACAAAACAGGCAGTTGCCAGCGGGCAAGCTGCTTTTGATGAGAAAATCAGTGGCCGTAGAGTGGTAAAGAATAATAAAACTGCAAGAATTAATCAAGATATTATTAAACTCCATTTTAATGGCGGGAAAAAGAAGAAAATTCGCCCAGTAGATTTTGTTGGAACTATTGCGAAAATACCTGGTGTTACGGTTGATGACATTGGCATAATTACGATTCACGATAATATGTCTTATGTTGATATTTTAAATGGAAAAGGATCATTAGTCCTCCAAGCGATGGAAAATGCAACGATTAAAGGGAAGAAGATGAAGGTTAGCAAAGCAATTAAATAAAATGGGTATGTAAGGTAAACAAAAAACTTTCAAAGATAGTGTTTTATCGATAAGGAAGTTTATTATAACAATTGTTCTATAACCATGAATAATATAAAAAAGAAGGCTTGTGCTGCTTAAAGATTTCCTAATAAGCACAAGGCTTCTTTTTCTTTAAAATAATTATTATTTTTTAAATGGCATATGCGCCATCATTTGATGTCCTAATACCGCGACTCCTGTAACTAAAATGCCGTTAATAATAGTTGATAGGTGAAAACCATTTGTCCAAGTACCGAGAATAATGGAAAATGCCAGCAAAATCCAAATAATAAGCCAATTTGGTATCAGCGGTGTTTGTTTTAGAGCATATCCTATCACCCATAGAACTGGTATAAAAATATAATAATTCTCATTAATATATGCCTTCAACAATTCCAATTCCATGTTTGCTTCCCTCCGTTAGATCCTTTGATAATATATTCTATGAAAGAGTGCTTTCATACGTATGTTCGCATACCTAAAGTAAGAGTTTATTTTAATATACATTTTTCCTTTCGTCTTTACCTGTCCATTATCTCTTTTCTTTTCTATATAGAAGGGGAAAGGAGGTGATGGAAAATGGCACAATCACTATTGAAAGAGACTAGTATTAAGCTATATTTTCAAAATGGTGTGAAGGAGAACGGGGACCCGCAACTTATCAGTAAAACCTTTAATCTAGTCAAGGCAACAGCTGCTCCAGACCAAATTATCCAGGCTGCAGATTCCATTGAATCAATCGTGAAATATCCTGTTCATTCTGTGACAAAGCATGAGAGCTATGATATTACGAGATAATCTAAGCTAAAAAAATAGGAGGTGGACTAAATGACGAAAACACTGGAATTAACCTTTATTGCTGCAAACGGAAAACAATCAAAACTAACGTTGGGGGAGCCTTTAGAGCCAGTTGACATGGAAACGATGAAAACAGCTATGGACACAATCATTGCTGCAGATGTTTTGACAACTGCTAATGGTGATTTAATTGCTGCTAAGGGTGTGCGTGTAATTGAACGAAATGTAACAGAATATGAACTATAAGCAGAGGGGGGACAGTTTTTTCTGCTGTCCCTTTTATTAAGTAAATAACTGAAAAAACAAAAAAAGGAGTAATAATATGGCTGAATGGTTATCATTTATCAGCGAAGCAGGGTTTCCAATCGTCGTATGCTTGTATCTGTTATATCGGATTGAAACCCGCCTAGATCTAATGATTCTATCAATTGATAGTTTGCCGGATAGAATGAAGGGATAACATATACAAAACTAATTATCTGAAAAATGAAAGGGTTTTCTATTGACAATAATAACTAAAAATGTTAAATTTACATTAACCGTTAGGTAACGTATTTAAGTGTTACTGCCTATTTTCATAGTTTTAAAGATTGGCAATCGTAATAAGAATGCGGTATAAAATGGTAATTTTAAGTAAAGCTTTTTTTAGCTTATAGGAGGATATTTTCATGAACAACGGTAAAGTAAAATGGTTTAACGCAGAAAAAGGATTTGGATTTATCGAGCAAGAAGGCGGAAATGATGTATTTGTACATTATTCTGCAATTCAAACAGAAGGCTTCAAGTCTTTAGAAGAAGGACAAGAAGTTGAATTCGAAGTAGTTGAAGGCGCTCGTGGCCCACAAGCTTCTAATGTCGTTAAAAAATAATCGACCAACATAAATAAAAGGGATACCTATTAAATAGGTATCCCTTTTGGCGTTTTTTGGAATCATCAAAACTAAACTCCATTCTATACATAATAGTTTGCTATAATGATAAATAGTCTCAATGCTTTTGTTGAAATAATTGACTTTATATATATATATATTTTATTTTTTGAGGTGATAGTTTTGAAATTTATTCATACTGCAGATTGGCATCTTGGAAAGCTAGTACATGGTCTTTATATGACAGAGGACCAAAGACATATGCTTAATCAATTCGTAGAACTTGTAAAAACAGAACAGCCAGACGCTGTTATAATTGCCGGAGATTTATATGACCGCTCCATTCCACCAACAGATGCAGTGAACTTGCTTGATGAAATACTTTATACCATCAACGTAGAACTGAATATTCCAATCCTTGCTGTATCAGGGAATCACGACAGTGCAGAAAGACTGTCATTCGGAAGCTCATGGTATAAACAAAATAAATTTTACTTAAATGGAAAAATAGAAAACAGTCTTACGTCAATTAATATGAATGGCGTTAACTTTTATTTAGTTCCTTATTGTGAGCCAGTAACAGTGAGAGAATTTCTTGGCGATTCATCCATCGTTAGTCATCATGATGCGATGAAAGCAATTGTTGGCAAAATAGAAGATCAACTTAGTGTGAATGAGCCCAATATTTTAATTGGACATAGTTTTGTTCTTGGAGGCAAAACATCTGACTCAGAAAGAGTCCTGTCTGTTGGAGGTTCAGGATGTGTAGGAGCAGAGTTATTTGCACCTTTTTCTTATACTGCTTTAGGTCATCTTCATAGTCCTGATGCCATAAATCATCCTACCGTAAAGTATTCTGGCTCATTAATGAAATATTCCTTCTCAGAAGCAAAGCAACGAAAATCAGTTTCGATTATTGAAGTAGATGAAAAAGGTTCTTTCACGGAGCGATACCATTCCTTTACACCAAAAAAGGATATGAGAGAGCTTGAAGGATATATGGACGAGTTACTGGATCCAGCATTTTATAACAAGCAAAAAATAGACGACTATTTAAAAGTTACTATATTAGATGAGGGTGCGATTCTTGATCCTATACAGAAGCTGAGACAGGTTTATCCGAATGTGCTGCATCTGGAAAGGAAACTGGAAAATATCGACAAGAAGAAAAAAACATCTTTAGAAGAAAAAGATCATAAGCGCAAAACAGAACTGGATTTATTTATGTCCTTTTATGAAGAAATGACAACTGCTGATTTCACAGAGGAAAAACGAACAATAATTAGTAATGTTATCGACAAAGTCAGAAGGGAGGAGGCATTAAAATGAGACCGCTGAAATTAACGATGCAAGCATTTGGCCCATATGCTAAAACAGAAACAATTGATTTTACAAAGCTCGGAACTCGGACAATGTTTGTGATTTCTGGTAAAACAGGAGCAGGAAAAACGACGATTTTTGATGGAATCAGTTATGCGATATATGGAAAAGCAAGTGGAGAAGACAGAAACGGACCTGAGCTGAGAAGTCAGTTTGCGGCAGATTCCTTATTAACAGAGGTTAGTCTTGATTTCAAGTTAAGAGACAAGCGCTATCTAATTACAAGATCGCCGCAGCAAGACAAGAAGAAAGAAAGAGGCGATGGTTTCACTACAATCGGTGCCAAAGCAGAGCTGTATGTTTATGATGGAAACGGAGAATTAAAAAACATCGCTTCCTCGATAAGAGATGTGGAAGAAAAAATTAAAGAGATTATGCAAATAGACAGTAATCAATTTAGGCAAATTCTCATGATACCTCAAGGTGAATTTAGAAAGCTTTTGACTTCTGACAGTAAGGAAAAGGAAGCAATTCTCCAGAAGCTCTTCCACACAGAAATATATAAATACATGGAAGATAAGCTTAAAGACCAATCATCAGAGCTGAAGAGAAATGTGGAACAGCAGCTGTTAATGAGAAAATCTGCTTTAGCCAATATCTCCAGTATATTTGTCGAGGAGCTTTACAACCTGATAAAAGAAGGAAATGATAACGATGTTGTTCTTTTGCCTTTGCTTGAAAAAGAAATCGAGATGATGGCACAAAAAACAAAAGAGTTAAAGGCAGAACTTGAAAAAAAGAATAAGGACCGAGATGATCTTAATAATAAAGTGTTTGAGGCAGAGGCTGTATTAAAGCAAATGAAGCTGAAGAACGATCTGAAGCTGCAAAAGGATAGGCTTGAGGAACAGCGTGAAATGGTGAATGCAAATGAAAAAGCAGCACTTCTCGCCCAAAAAGCTGCAATGCTCACACAGCAGGAGGAAATATGCCATCACTTGAAGAAGCAGCTGGACAAATGTGAGCAGGAAAAAACGCAATTAGCTGTAATGTTGGAAAAAATCGCAGAAAACATGGTAGAAGCAGAAAAAGCTTTTCAACGTGAAGCAGATAAGGAGCTTGAAAGAAAAGAGCTGTCCGACTATATTTCCTTTTTGAAAACTATTCAAAAAGATGTTGAACAGTTTGCCATGCTTGAGGAAGCTGTTGCTAAAACATCTGCGCAAATAATGGAGCAAGAAGCAAACAAGCAATCAATTTTGAAAAACAAGGAACAGCACGAAAAGGATTTGCTGCGATATAAGGAAATCAGACAGGAGCTTGAAAGCAGCAAAATCTCCTTACTAGAAAATAAGGGGCTTTTGGCAGATAAAAAGCATGTCCTGGAAAAGCTGGATAAACAGATTTCAATCGAAACAAGACTAGCAGAACAAACAAAAATAGCTGGTAAGAAAAAGGAGCTTTCAGCTAATATTCTTGCCCGATTTGAGGATGCAAAATCTTTAGTGGAAAAGCTTGAAAACGATTGGTTTACTGGACAGTCCTACCATTTATCCTTAAGCCTGGAACAAGATGCACCATGTCCTGTTTGCGGCAGTAACCATCACCCAGCTCCTGCAAGCAGTAAGAATGTTCATATCCCGTCACAGGAAGATATTAAAAGCGCCAAGGGTGATGCAGCTACCATCGAGAAGCAAAAGACTGCTGCAGAAACAGAATTAGTTCAAATAAATTCTCAAATAAGCTTTTTAGCAGAACAACTGGAAACAGGCAGTAAAGAGCTGCAATCCATAAGAGCGGATGCTGCTAATTGGTCTGCTGTTGAGTTGAAGCAAGTAGTTGCTCGTGAGGTAGAGGAGCTTGAGCAGGTACAGCGAAGCCTTGGGGAGGCTGCGAGCAGGCTTGAAAGGTTAGATAAAGCAACAGTTGAATTGCAACAAGCAATCGAATTAAACAATGGCCAACTTGAAAAAGCAATAGAAGAAAGCCATCATTTGATTCTCAAAAAGACAGAATTGGAATCAGCGCTTAACACGAAGAAGAATGCTGTTCCAGAAAATCTTCGAAATACCGAAAGCTTTAAACAGGAGTTCGCTGCATCCAAGTCAAAATTTGCAACGTTGGAGGAATTGTACAGCAAATCACAGGCAGCACTCCAAGAACTAAAGACAAAACAGCAGAAGGAACTTGGTGTAATGGAAAGCCTGGAAAAACAGCATACGGATATTGCTGCAAACCTGCAAACCGAACGGAAAATTTTCTTGGAAAAAATGACAAGTGAGGGCTTTGCCACTTACGGACAATTTCATCAAGCAAAGCTGCCTGCTGGCGAAATTGAAGCACTGCAAAACAGCATCCAGCAATATAAAGAACAATATCGTTCTATTTCTGATCGATACAGCGACTTAGAGGAGATACTTCGAGATGTGAAGACGCCAGATATGGAATCATTATTAGCTCAACGAAAAGTATTTGATGAAGAAATTGCTGTTATGCAGCAGGAGCATACTAACCTGCTGATTAAGGAAAAGGACAATAAAGAAATAATGGCTAAGGTAAAGAAAATTAACAGCGATATGAAAGAGCTCGAGGAAAGCTATAAGCTTATTGGCCATTTATACGACATTACTAGAGGTCAAAACACTTATAGAATGACGTTTGAAAGATATGTTTTAGCAGCATTTTTAGATGATATTTTACAGGAAGCTAACAGCAGGCTTGTGAAGATGACTAGTGGCAGATACAAGCTCATCAGAAAAAAAGACCGCTCTAAGGGAAATGTGCAAAGCGGATTGGAGCTGCTTGTCTTTGACCAATATACTGGCCAAGAAAGACATGTGAAAACATTATCTGGTGGAGAAAGCTTTAAGGCTGCCTTGTCATTGGCATTAGGCTTAGCAGATGTGGTTCAATCATATGCCGGCGGAGTTTCATTAGAAACGATGTTCATTGATGAAGGCTTTGGTACATTGGACCCTGAATCATTGGATCAAGCAATTGAAACATTAATGGAAATACAAAGTACAGGCAGATTGGTCGGAATTATATCACATGTTCCTGAATTAAAGGAAAGAATTGATGTGCAATTAGAAGTAATATCAGGCCAAAACGGAAGCACGACTCAATTTCATCATTTATTTTAATAGATTGTAATCCTTTTGGACCATTGTGTTTAAAAGGATTACTTTTTTTGTTTGCCGCTTCCATTCTTATATATGGAAACAGATGATTGTTATGGAAAAAAACTAGGCTTATTCTACTGTATTTAATAGGTAATTATGCGCGAATGAAGTCTTTTGGTTTTAATAAGGAAAAATAGACCAATTCATCCAGCTTTTATGCATAGGAATCTAGCAAGCTAGTTATTAGAATAAGAGTCAGAGACAGTACAACACACACAAAGGAGAATGCCACTACATGAAAAAACAGCTGCTTACTGTTTGTGCAACAGCAACGATTATTTTTGCCGGATTTCAGACAACTGCAAGTGCTCACGAAAAGAAGTACGTTGTAAAATCAGGTGATACATTAACGAAGATTTCTGCTGCCAATAATATTTCAGTTGCCAATCTTACGGCGTACAATAAATTGAGTAATACAGTTATTAAGGTTGGACAAGAATTAACATTGCTTCCTGCGCATATCCATTATACAGTCAAGAGTGGAGATGCTTTGTCGAAAATTGCAGTAGCATATAATACAACTACTGCGAAAATTAAAGAATGGAACAGTTTAACGAGTGATACAATTAAAGTTGGTCAATCGTTGATGATTGTTACATCTACTAGTTCGCAAAGCAAGGCTACGGCTTCAACTTCAGCAACCTACAAAGTAGTAAGCGGCGATTCTTTATGGTTCATTTCATCAAAGTTTAACATTACAGTAGACCAGTTAAAGACATGGAATAATATGACCACTAATACAATCTTCGTTGGACAAGTTCTGAATGTAAAAGCACCTGTTTCAGGTGGTACGACTGCTGCACCAACGCAAAATAAATCTTCTAAAGCATCTGCTTTGATTGCAGAAGCACAAAAGTATATTGGTGTTCCATATGTATGGGGCGGAAGTACACCATCTGGATTTGACTGCAGTGGATTTATTAATTATTCCTTCAGCAAAGTAGGCTTATCCATTTCCAGAACTGTTGCAACAATGTGGAGCTCTGGGACGGCAGTCTCTACACCAGAAGTAGGAGATATTGTATTTTATGAAACAACATCAGGTCCTTCCCATGCAGGTATTTACATGGGGAATAATAAGTTTATTCATGCAGGATCATCGACAGGTGTTACAATTACTGATATGAGTAATTCCTATTGGAAAAGCCGTTATTTAGGCGCAAAATCGTTCTTCTAATTTAATGAGAACTCCTTTCTATATCAGCATGCTTCCTTGCACACGTTATTGACCTTTTGCTAATAAAGAAAGAAGCTTTCAAGAGTAAGATGGGCATGGGGCTTATATCACGAGTGTGATATTTAGCACATGCCCATTATTTATACCCTGTTATAATGAACAGGAAGCAAAAATAGCTACCATCTGAATTATGTGAAAAATAAAAAAATACCCAAAAAATGAAAATTTGTAGTACTATTTTGATAAAAAGCGACTTATATGATTCCTTGCTTTGTAATAAGTTTGTGCTAGTGGAATAAGGAATATGCAATTTAAGCGTTTATATGGGCTATTGGTTAGAAGTGCTGACAGCTGAAATTTCTAATCATTTTTTAGTAAAATGGAAAAAGGGGCATAATAATGAGATTTTTTTTAGTGGATGATGATGGGGCGGTTCGTTCTGTATTAAAGCATATCATTGAAGGTGAAAAGCTGGGAACGGTAGTTAGTGAAGCTGAGTCAGGGTGTCAGGTAACAAGCAATGTTCTAAGTTTTTATGATATTGATATCGTCATCATGGATTTGCTGATGCCGGACAGTGATGGTATTGAAACAATAAAATCTTGGAATGGTGAGTTTAAAGGAAAGGTAATCATGCTTTCCCAGGTTGAAGCAAAAGAACTAATTGGTGCTGCATATACGGAAGGTATCGACTATTATGTAACAAAACCGATTAATAAAAAAGAATTGGTTGCGGTAATTCATAAGGTGATACAAACGATACAACTTGAAAAAACCGTAAATAATATCAGACGCTCCCTAAATGGGTTAATGGGCACACATAAGCAGGACATACAAAGCAATGGTGTTACTCAAGTTGGGGTGAAAATTGTCGAATCTGCTGAGTTTTTGTTGTCAGAACTTGGTATAATAGGAGAAAATGGCAGTAAAGATCTGCTCGAAATGGTGCAATACTTGTATGAGCATGAAATAAATGATGGGTTTGACCTCCATTTTCCCTCATTAAAAGAGCTTTTTGAAAAGCTCTCCATCATGAGATTGGGAGATACAGCTTCCTCTTTAGAAGTGAATCGAGAAACAAAAGCAAGTGAACAGCGTGTGAGAAGAGCAATCAACCAATCAATAACACATTGGGCAAACATTGGCTTGAGCGAGTCAACAAATGGTAAATTTGAAAATTACGCAACAAAGTTTTTTGACTTTTCGACGATAAGATGTAAAATGACGGAACTGCGTAATGAAGAATTCATTTCACCAAAACAAGTCAAAATCCATACGAAAAAGTTTATTCAGGTTTTATACTTTGAGGCGAAAAAACTTGCTTCCTCAGACATGTATAAATAGAAAGTTAAAGTTATCGATCGGGCTTTTGCAAGTATATTATAGAAGAAATAGGGAGAGATTCATTGAAGAAGACACCAAAACGAAAGCGAAGGAATGTTGCTAGCTTCCTTTTAGTTTGTTTAATATTATCTATTTTTGTTATTGCATATTGGAAAGAAGAACAAAAAATTGACCAACAACAAGATACTCCTATGCCTACAGAGCTTCATGAGACGGTTGCCAATAAACGAGATGAGCTGATAAGCTTAGCTGCGGATAAAGGTATTAATATAGTTATAACAGCAGATTTCAGAAGCTCAGAGGAACAGGATAAGCTATATGCGCAAGGTAGGACAGCATCTGGTGATGTTGTCACAAATGCTAAGGGCGGAGAATCCTATCACAACTATGGTCTCGCCATTGATTTTGCGCTTATGAATCTTAACGGGGAAGTTATTTGGGACATGGATTATGACGGCAACGGCAATGCAAAAAGTGATTGGTCGGAAGTTGTCGAAATTGCTAAGTCATTAGGATTTGAGTGGGGTGGAGATTGGAGAAGCTTTAAGGATTACCCCCATTTCCAAATGGATTTCGGGTTAAGTATTAAGGAACTCCAAAATGGTGAACGCCCATAAAAAACAGCAGCAATCGTAAATTGCCGCTGTTTTTTTGTTGATAGAAATTATTTTAGCATGTCACTCCATACATAGGCATAAATCAAGTTTGCAGTTGCTTCAATAGATGTGAAATGAGTTCTTTCATAAGCATGAGAAGAATCAATTCCAGGGCCAATCAGTCCATGGATAATATCATGACCAGATCTTATGGCAGCAGAAGCGTCTGAACCGTAATATGGATAGATATCAAGCTGATAAGGGATGTTGTTATCAGCAGCAAGCTTAACGAGCTTTTTGCGTAAGCCAAGATGATAGGGACCGCTCGCATCCTTCACACAAATAGAAACAGTATATTCATCTGTGGATTGTCCATCTCCCATAGCCCCCATATCGACTGCTAAATATTCAACCGTTTCTTTTGGGATATTAGAATTTCCGCCATAGCCAATTTCTTCATTATTGGAAATAAGGAAATGTGTAGTATATGGAAGCTGTTCACTAGAAGTCTTTAAGGCCTTCATCACTTCAAGCAGAATTGCAACGCTTGCTTTATCGTCTAAATGCCGTGATTTAATAAAGCCGGATTTAGTTAGTTCCACTCTTGGATAGAAGGAAACAAAGTCACCAACTGCAATGCCAAGCTTCTTGACATCCTCTGCAGAAGCGACACGCTCATCAATGCGGACCTCCATATTTGCCTGATTTCTCTCAGCCTTGCTTGCCTCTTTGTATACATGAACAGAAGCTTGATGAAGCAGGATTGTGCCAGTATAAACGTCTCCGTTCGTTGTTTCAATCAGACAATTTTCTCCTTCAATACTGTTATAGGTAAAACCGCCTATTAGATCGAGGCGAAGTCTGCCGTTAGCTTTAATTTCCTTTACCATAGCTCCTAATGTATCAACATGGGCTGTCAGCATTCTTTGCTTGTCAGCGGTTTTGCCTGGAATTGTTGCAATAAGCCCGCCTTTATTATTCCTTCTTGTTTCAATTCCTTCTCCAGTTAATTGGTCTTCTATGTAGTTAATAATATTAACTGTGTTACCTGAAGGGCTGCTGATGTTCAGTAAGCTCTCCAAGGACTGCAAAAACTCAGTTTGATTCAATTTAAGCATGCTTAATTCCTCCTGTTTGGTTTCACCTTTATTATACTTGAAAAGAAAAGGGCAAACAAAGTTTGAGAAATTGGTCTCTTTAAATAAAAGAAATAGAGTTAATTTATATAAAGATTTTGATTCTTTTTACTTATAGTTTTTGACTAGCATTTTTTTTGTAATTATTGTAAGATGGGTTTAATTTGAAGAATTTATATGCTTTTTGTAAACACTATGTGGAGGTTATATGTGGAAATGGAGGCATATTTATTTATTTCTCTTTGAATCATCCTGTGATATAATTTAAAACGTTATTTTGAAAGTAAAGGCAAAACACATCTCGATTATGGCGAATCTTGGCTTTTACTAAAACAGGAATTAAAACACAAAAACTATAAAACTAAAAAGATGGCTATTTGTGATAGCCAAATGAAAAATCGGTGGATTTTTTGCTAAAACTTGAATTGAGGTGAATTTGATTGAAAGGTACAGCAGAATTAATGAAGAAATTTTTCTCTAAACATTCTTCTTTCTTTTTAATCGCCATTATTTTATTTTGGATGAAAACGTATATTGCTTATAAGGTTGAGTTTAGTCTTGGAGTGGAAGGTGCACTTCAGCAATTCCTTCTGTTCTTAAACCCATTAAGCTCTGCCTTGTTCTTTATTGGACTTGCTTTGTTTATTAAAGGTAAGGCTCAATCGGTCATGATTGTTGTCATAAGCGGAATCATGTCCGCATTGCTTTATGCCAATATCGTATATTACCGCTTCTTTACAGACTTTATCACTGTTCCTGTTGTTATGCAGGTTAAGGTGAATGGCGGACAGCTTAGCGACAGTATAAACTCGCTAATGCGTTTTACCGATATTTTATATTTCCTTGATGTCATCGTACTAATAGTATTGCTGGCAACGAAGGTTTATAAACCTAAAGTGCAAAAAAATCGCAGAGCTGCTAAATCTGTATTCGCATTAGCAATCCTTGTGTTTATCATTAACCTTGGCCTTGCAGAAGCAGATCGTCCACAGCTATTAAGCAGATCTTTTGACCGCAACTATTTGGTTAAATATTTGGGCGCATACAACTTCACAGTATATGATGTCGTGCAAAATGCTCGCTCTGAGAGCCAACGAGCTCTTGCTGACAGCAGTGATATTACAGAGGTTCAAAACTATATTAATGCCAATTTTGCAGAGCCGAATTCCGTTTATTACGGAGAGGCAGAAGGAAAAAATGTCGTTTATATTTCACTTGAATCACTGCAAAGCTTTATCATTAATTACAAGTTGAATGGTGAAGAGGTAACACCGTTTTTGAATTCTCTTGTAGGTAAGCAAGACACACTTTACTTCGAGAACTTCTTCCACCAAACGGGTCAGGGTAAAACATCTGACGCTGAATTTATGATGGATAATTCCTTGTACGGAATGTCACAAGGGTCTGTTTTTGTGAATAAAGCACAAAACACATTGCAATCTGCTCCAGCTATCCTGAAGACTAAGGGCTATGTGTCTGCGGCTTTACATGGTAACTACAAAACATTCTGGAACAGAAACGAAATGTATAAATCAATTGGATATGATTATTTCTTTGATGCAGAATACTATGACATGTCTGAAGAAAACACAAAGAACTACGGTATGAAGGATATTCCTTTCTTCAAGGAAAGTATGCCGTTATTGGAATCACTTCAACAGCCGTTTTATGCGAAGTTCATAACATTGTCTAATCACCATCCGTTCGAAATGGATGAAGGGGATACAGATTTCCCTGCTGGTGACTTTGGAGATTCTGTTGTAAACGACTATTTCCAATCAGCGCATTATCTGGATGAGTCCATTAAGGAATTCTTCAGCTACTTGAAGGAATCAGGCCTATATGACAACACAATGGTTGTAATGTATGGAGACCACTATGGAATTTCTGAAAACCACAATACTGCAATGGCGAAGGTAATGGGTGTTGATGAAATAACACCGTTAATGAATTCTCAATTGCAACGTGTTCCATTGTTTATCCATGTTCCTGGCATGGAAGGCAAGGTTGTCAGCGAGTACGGCGGTGACGTCGATGTGATGCCGACAGTTCTTCATTTGTTAGGTGTTGATACGAAGGATTATCTGCAAATCGGATCTGATTTGCTGTCAAAAGATCATCGTGAAACAATTCCTTTCCGTAACGGAGATTATGTATCTCCGACAGTAACAAAAATCGGAGATAATTGCTATGATACGAACAATGGTGACCTGTTAGATGCTGCTCAATGTACAAAGCAGGCTGAAAATGCTGCTGCAGAGCTGCAAACATCTGATGCAATCGTAAGTAAAGATTTACTTCGATTCTATACACCAAAAGGATTCACACCGATTAATCGAGACGATTACAGCTATGTAAAAAACGGTGATGACTCCACAACAGATCCTGCAACAGAAACAGAAACAGAAACAAAATCAGAAACAGAATCTGGCGAATAAAAAGAAGCTGCTTACCAACTCGGTAAGCAGCTTTTCTTTTGCCTGCAAATTGGCGAGCCTTCGTATTGAAATTTCATTAAGATTAGGCTATTGAGCTAGCGTAAAGAAAAGCACTAGCACTTTTAGTTAAAGCGTTCCTATCACGATAAATCCATTTCGTTTATTTACATTTAAGGCTGCTTTATCTAAAACTAAAAAAGCTTTTTTATTAAATTTTTGACCGATTTATTTGCGGAAAAAAAGTACTGTAAATTTTCAAAAAAAAGCTTGTAACCGTTACTAGAAGGGAGTAAGATTACTATTGGAAAAAAGTTCAGAATTCGAAATAATTTTCGTATTATTCAATTAATAAAGAAAAAAAGAATAAAAGGATGGATGATTAACAAATGGATGAGCATGAACAGGTAAATAGCGCTAATGAAAAATGGAGCATTAAGAATGGTGTATACACAACATTAATTCTTAATATATCTAATAATTATTTTCCTCTTTTCGCTATAAGTGTTCTTGGTGTTTCGAATTATGAGCTCGGCTTGATTGGATCATTGCCTCAATTTGTTGGAATGTTTGCAATGATTATCGGTTCCATCATTATGAATAAGCTTCAAAGTAAAAAGATGTTTACGGTGTATTCTTTTCTGATGGCAAGAATATTTTTACTTGCCATGGCGCTTGTTGTTTTTCTGCCTGATTCTATGCAAAGCTGGACTTTCATATTGCTTGTGGCACTGATGAATTTACCATTTTCCTTTGCCAATCTAAGCTGGCAAGCATTGATTGCAGATATCGTTTCGGAGCAGAGAAGAAATGTGTTTTTTAGTACACGTAATAAAGTAATGACCGTTGTAGCAATGATTTCAACCTTTATTGTCGGTTTATTCCTGCAGCTATTTGACGCAGGCAATCCATTGCCATACCAGCTGTTATTTATAGCTGCTTTTGTGTGTGGTTTATTAGAAATAACCTACTTGAAAAAACATGTTGAACCGAAAAAGGCAAGAGTGGCAGCTGCTAATAATTCATTGTTCGGCTTGTCTGTTTTTAAGCATAAACCTTTTTTATATTTTCTTTTATGCAGCCTGTTTTTTAATTTTGCTTGGCAAATGTGCTGGTCACTGTTCAGTATTTATCAAATCAAGTACGCTGGTGCCACAGGATTATGGGTAAGCCTTTTTGCGGTCGCCAATTCAATTGGACAAATTGTCAGCTTTAAATGGTGGGGAAGGATGGCAGAAAAGCATAGCCATTCTAAAATGCTTGTTCTTGTTTCGATAGGAATGGCAACTACTCCATTTATGACGGTGCTTTCGACTAACCTGCCGTATATTGTCGCTGTCAATTTGTTGGCAGGCTTGTTCGTATCAGGAACTGTTTTGTTATTGTTTAATCAGCTGCTAGACAGTACAAAAGAGGAATCCAGGAGCCAAAGCATCTCTAATTACAATATCCTGTTGGCACTCGTCGCTTTTGCGGCACCACAGTTTGGTGTTGTTTTGCTGGAAATGACGAATATATACAGTGCCATGAATATTTCATCTGTTATGCGAGCATTAAGTGGTGTATTTTTCTTTGCTTACTACGTATACTTAAAAAGGAAGGATACACTTTTGTTGAAAAGAAAAGTGGCCAAAATCGGATAACGTATTGCCGATTTAAAGAAAACATAAAAAATCCCATGCTAATAAGGCATGGGATGATTTTATAGATATGTAATAGTTTTTATGGTATACTTGAAAAGTTATAAATAATAATAATCGTAAATTATTTATAATAACCTAATATTATACTATCATAAAAATTCCTGCTTGTCAAATAGTAACGTACAAGGAGTGGTAAAAAAACATGAGCAAAAAGGACATAGAAGAAATTTCAAAAGAACAGCAAAGAGCAGATATGGTAATACATGAAATCAGCAAAAAAATAGATAAATTAGAAATGAATAAAAAAGATGTTGGCGGTGATGCAGGACATCTTCGTGAAACCTTCTGGGAAGACGTAACAGTTAACTTTGATGAACCAGATGATGTGCTCGAAACACATATAAGTCTCAGACAGCAGGCAGAGCTATTAGGCGAACGTGAGCGGAACATCGGTCAAATACATAAACAGTTAAAAACGTTAGAGAAATTAAAGTATTCACCGTATTTTGGAAGAATTGATTTTGAGGAGGATCAGGAGGATGCAGAAGCAATTTATATTGGGATTACCTCCTTTTTGGATCAAAATGATGAAAATTTCTTTATTTATGATTGGAGAGCACCTATCTCAAGTGTTTATTATGACTATTCACCAGGTGCCGCCTCATATAAGACGCCTGAAGGGAAAATTGATGGTGAACTTCTGCTAAAAAGGCAATTTTTAATTAGAGATGGGAAAATCCTTAACCTTTTTGATACAGGTGTTACGATCGGTGATGAATTGCTGCTTGAGGTGCTTGGCACAAATGCTAGTTCCATGATGAAAAGCATTGTAGCAACAATTCAAAAAGAGCAGAATCGAATCATTCGAAATGAAACAAGTAAATATTTAATTGTTCAAGGCGTGGCAGGCAGTGGAAAAACCTCTGCTGCACTGCAAAGGGTCGCATTTTTGCTATACAGACATCGTGACACACTTAAGTCTGATAACATTATGCTCTTCTCCCCAAATCCATTATTCAACAGCTATGTTTCAACAGTGTTGCCTGAGCTTGGGGAAGAGAATATGCAGCAGACAACATGGCATGAATACATTCTTAATAGGGTCGGAAAATCATTTGATGTAGAAGATCCTTTTGCTCAGTTAGAAGCACTGCTTTCAGATGAGAATGAACAAAGCAGAAAGCTTCGACTTGCAGGTATTCAATATAAAAGCAGCCTTCCTTTCAAGAAGCATCTGGATGAATACATGCAGGGTTTATCTAAAGATGGTATTGTTTTTAAAAATATCACCTTCCGTAAGAAGGTGCTGATTTCGAAAGAGGAATTAGCTAGGAAATTTTATGAGTTGGAAGATCATGTCACCATTCCAAACCGTATGCAAAGTTTAAAGGATTGGGCGCAATCAGAGATGAGAAAGCATGCTAAATCAGAAAGAAAACAGTCCTGGGTCGATGAAGAAATGATGCTGCTTGATAAGGAAGATTATTTAAGTGCCTATAAAGCAGCCCAGAAAAATAACCGTGATGACGATGAATTTTCTTATTTTGATAAGGAAGAAGTTGTTCTTCGAAAGGTTATTGTGAATAAGCGATTCAAATCTATTTATAAGGGCATTAAGAATTTGCGATTTATTGATTATGGACAAATATACAAAAATGCCTTTAACAAAAGATCAGATGAGCTGTCAGAAGATGAGTGGACCAGCATGGTGAATTCGACTATAGTAAATCTCGAGCAGGGGATTTTATGGAATGAGGATGCGACAGCTTTTGCTTATTTAAAGGATATGCTGGAGGGCAAAAAAGCAAATATAGGTATTCGGCAAGTATTCATAGATGAGGCACAGGATTATTCAGCATTCCAAATAAGCTATATAAAGCAGCTTTTCCCATACAGCAAAATGACTTTTTTAGGTGATTTAAATCAAGCTATCTTTGCACATGGAAATGATGAGTTCTTAAGAGATGGAACAGATGAAGATGTGGAGAAAATAACCTTAACAAAAAGCTATCGTTCCACAAGTGAAATTATTGAATTTACTAGAAGCATGGCGCATAATGGTGATGAAATAGAGCCGTTTAACCGTCATGGAAATAAGCCATTGGTTATTGAAGTACCTAATAAAAAAGCGATTTTGGCTCAAATTGAAGGAGATTTGCAGCACTTAAAAGAAGAAGGTAATAAAACCATCGCCATTATATGCAAAACACAAAAGGAAAGCATGGAAGTGTATGAATCTTTAAAAGGATCTGGTGGTGTCCGTTTATTAGAAAAGGGAACAATCTCTTATGAAAAGGGAATTTCAGTCGTTCCCGCCTATTTAGCAAAGGGGATTGAGTTTGATGCTGTTATTTTGTATAATAGCTCGGTTTATGTGAATGAAATGGAGAAGGAGCTTTTCTACACGGCATGCACAAGAGCAATGCATGAGCTTTACGTTTATAGGGAAGAAAATATACCTAATCCGTTCTTAGATAATATTGATAAAGAAGCATTTAGGTTGAAAAAAATATCAAATTAGCGTTTTTGCTGCTTGGCTACAATTGCCGGCAGCTTTTTTTTATTACTTTTGTACATATTATTGAAATTTCTCAATAAATATTGTAATATTACACATTATGTACAAAATTATCATAAGGGGTTATGGTGAATGACTGAGAATTCATTTTTGATAAAGCTTAAACAGCTTAAGGATCACGAATACATACGTTCGCAAACATACGAAGACGTTCTTTCCGGTTATAAGAGCTATGTCCAAGATAAAGAAGCAGCAGCTCCTTTTTCGAAGAAGGAACTGATACAACAAGACAACATACTTGAACAAAAACAAATTCGCGAAAAGAAGAAAAAAATAAAAAAAGTTCGCAGTAAGGAAGAGCTGCGTGAGCGTAATATTTCTTATCTTTTGTATCTTGGCGTTTTCTTGCTTTTGCTAGGTGGACTTTTTGTAGCAACAAGCAATTGGAGCACAATGGCTGGGTGGATGAAGGCAGCAAGCATTTTCTTTGTCTCTATTTTATTTTTTGGATTTGGCTTTATCGCAAAAAATATTGTGAAAATAGAAAAAACAGCTTTTGCCTTTACTGTTCTCGGCGGATTATTTCTGCCTATTGGATTTCTTTCCGTCAGTTTCTTTCATTTAGCAGGTTTTTATCTTTCATATGAAGGGGAAGGAAGATATCTGTTTGGGGCGATAGCAGGAACAGTACTTGTGATTGTTTATCACCAGCTAGCGAAAAGGATGGAATCAGCTTTTTTTCGTGTCTTAGCATTAACGGCTGTTTCGTCAACTGTTGCCTTTTTGGTATTAGCATTATCCTTACCGATTGATGTATTCACACTTTTAATGGTTATCTTTAATTTCTTGATTATTCTGTTTATGGCAAAATACAAAAAAGCCTGGTTAAGTGGTTATCTTCGTCTCCTGCCTGTTTATATGCTTGTACACATGATTGTGACAACTTTATTCATTAGCTTTATCTATGAATCTTCGATATTTCAAGGCTGGAATTTTTTATTGATGAGTGCTGTCTACTTCCTTTTCCTCCTTGAAACAAACAAGAAAGACGTTCATTTTTTGGTAACAGTGACTGCAAGTGCTGGAGTTTATCAGTTTTTTTCTCACGAATTTCTGTCTAACTGGATGCCAATGGCCTTTGCTGGTTTAGCTGGCGTCTTCCTTTTCTTAAGCATGGTGAAAAAAGAAATGAATTTGAAAAAAACATGGGAGCATACAAGTATTGCGGTTGGTTTGGCAAGTCTTATTTACAGTGCTGTTTTTCGACTAGAGCTTGTTTGGAGCGGTTCATATATTATCACGATAACATTACTGCTGCTAGGAGCCCAATTTGTATACTTAACGAAACACCTTCATACACGTATTATTCCATATTTGCCTGCCGTATTATGGGGGGCGAGCCTTTGGCAGCTTGCGTTAAAATGGAATCTTGTTAACGATCTAAACAGCTTCTTAGTGGTCAGTTTTGTCAGTGCCTTTCTTTTATTACTTTTGTTAAGCCTATTTAATAATGTTCCAATGCTGCAAGTGATAAAAAGAAGCTCAAGCGATGTTACGCTTGGTACTATGTTTTTATGTACGTATGGAAGCGCCATGTTTTTCTTTGGCGGTTGGGAAGTGTGCTTTATGCTCTTCCTGCTTGGATTCACCTTATTATATATAAAGAGGCAAAACGTTGAGATAACAGGCTTTGCATTATTAAATTTAATTATTCCTATTGTTTATAGTGTTGCGTTTGTCGCATTGTTTTCAGCTATACAATGTCTGCAAGATCTAGGGCCCTTCGTTTCTGTTGCTTTGGCTAGTATCAGCATATTAGCTTTAAGCAAATGGTATCAAAGAATAGATGAAGGAATGGGGAAAAACGGGTTTTATATTAGTCAATTTATGTATATGGTGGCAGTGCTATTGACCGTTACAGCGCCAGCTAATAGTGATATTGCAAGAACAGCTGTCTATGCTGGTGGGATTTTTGTTTTTTACTTGTTTTATCAATTACGACGAGAAAAAGCAATCCCATGGCTGATTACTGCAGTATCGTGCTTCTGCTATTTTTCCTTAATTGATTTGCTGTTTTCGTCATCAGATTGGATTTATGAGAAAAGTTCTCTTTATGGCTGGATTCTGGTGTTGTTAGCTGCAGTAGTTATGAAAAATAAAGACTTTAAGCTACCTTTAGCAGCATTTGGTCATACGTATTTATTAATGGCATTAGGCTTTGATGTTATATTTAACTATAGTAACGCAATGCTTCAATTTGTGTTCAGTTTTATTGCCTATTCAGCGAGTGCATTTATGATAAAACAGAAGTATGTAAAAATACTCATGCAATATGGAGCATATCTTTCGTTTTTTATGTTTTTCGCATTCGAAAAGCATCTTGCTTTTGTTGGCGGTACAGAAGTATCGCAAGGTTTTCTTTATACTAGCATTCTTATATTATGTCAACGCTTGTACCAGAAACGGAATAGCGGTAAATCATTACTGTTATTTTTTATCCCGTTTAGTTTGCTGGGAATTGTTTCTTGGCTCATATTAGCAGAATTCTCTTATTATGAATTTTTCATCAGTCTCCTTTATTTGATTATTTACTTGCTCCTTATGCATATGGATAAAAAACACTTTTTGATTGCACCAGCAATGCTGCTGTTATTCTGCAGTACAGAAAGGCTTATGTATGCACAGGATTTTCTGCAAGCTGATCGGTTTTTCTTTTATGCTATATTAGGAGTGCTTCTTATCATTATAGGAATGTGCTTATACAAAAGACTAGCCACATTTAAAAACGATATATTGAGTGCAGTAGATCTATATAGTATTAGTGGCTTCCTTGCATTTGTCTTCCTGCTGTTTACAAATACAGATCTATTATGGATGAAGGCGGCACCAGGTGTTCTCTTGGCTATATCTATATATATCCAAAAGAGAAGGGTGGCCAAGAATAACAGTTGGGTGGCAAAAATAGCCGCAATGTTCGTTCTTCTGCAGCCATATTATACATTGCTTCATGAACTGCCGATTTCTATTTACTACACCATGGAACTGCTGTTACTGCCTTGGTTTATCTTGATATGGATTTGTAAAAAATTAAAACCTGATCATCTGCAGTTTATAATAAAAGCAGAGTGGATCTTTCTGCTATTTTCAGCGGTATGTTTAATAATTGATGGGTTAAAAACATCTGACATTATGGATGCCATAATTCTTGGGAGTTTATCATTACTGTCAGTTATTGGAGGTTTTTATTTCCGCTATAAATCCTATTTCTTTATTGGTATAGGCGTACTTCTTTTAAATGTCCTTTTGCAAACTAGACCATATTGGGGCAATATGCCATGGTGGGCATATCTGCTCATTGCCGGCAGCGTTTTAATCGGCGCAGCCAGCTTTTATGAAATGCAAAAGCAAAAGGGAGGCAACAATGTCCTTCTGTTTATAAAGGAGTGGAAAACAAAAATAGCTGCTGTCTTGGCAAAATGGAGTTAATATTAACGAAACATTAGGAACCATGCTTTTGCATGGTTTTTTTGTAGTAGAAAAAGGATTGTAAACAATCTACAAAGAATATACACAAATATGTGTATTTAAATAGGAGGGAAACAATGAAAGCGAAAATACAAAAGGTATTTGATTCTTTATCTACTGTTTACGAAAACCAAGTTGATGACTCTAGCTTTTATAATACACAATACGAACGGCCAGGAATGTTGGCAGAATTAGAGCAAGAATTACATGGCAAGAAAATCCTTGATGCAGGGTGTGCAGCAGGGTGGTATGCAAATGAACTGCTTTTAAGAGGGGCTGATGTAACTGCTGTAGACGTTAGTCCACAAATGATAGCAGCCACAAAACGAAGAATTGGTGATAGAGGAAAGGCGTTGTGCTTGGATTTAGAGGAACCGCTGCCTTTTCCCGATTCTTCCTTTGATTTGATTATCAGCTCATTGACACTTCATTATTTACAAGATTGGACAAAGGTGTTTGCAGAATTTAACAGAGTTTTAAAAAGCGGCGAGGAGTATTTATTTTCTGTCCATCATCCATTCATGGATATCAATATTTCTGAGAACAAATGCTATTTTGAAACAGAAGCACTAACAGATATCTGGAATAAACAAGGCAAAGAATTCGAGGTCCCGATGTACCGCAGACCCTTACAAGATATAATCAATGAAACAACAAAGGCATTCACGCTAACAGCAATAAAAGAGCTCCAACCAACAGCGAAACTAAAAGAGTTAAAAGCGGAGAGTTATCAGTATTTGATGAATAACCCACATTTTCTCCTTATTAAAGCAAAAAAACAATAACCTGCAAAAAAATAGCAGGTTATCGTAGGCTATTTGGCTGCAGACATGTCTTTATTTATGAGATCTGCCGTCACGATAAAGCGTTCTGGTGCATCACCAATAAAGTAGAATGGATAGCATGTTGTTAATGTTAAAACAGGTCGGCTTTTTGGTGTTACTATATTTTCAGCGGAGGCAGATACCACCTCTGTTTTACGGATTTTATAGGTGAAGGTTCCACTACTCGTTTGAAGGATAATTCGATCATTTTTTGCTACATCCTTTAGAAAACGAAAATACGTGTCCCGATGCCCTGATATTACCGTATTATTACTTTCGCCAGGGTTTGCACTGCCTGAAAAGTGGCCAGCTCCCTTAGCTAAAGTAGAGGGGTTTGTCCCTTCGAATATTGTTACTTCTTTGTTTTGCTTTGGTGCAATCAGTATGCCGAACCAATCACCTTCTTGTGGTGAGGTGCTTTTGACAGCTCTGGAACTAAGTTCTTTTGTAACTTTGGCAGAAACTGAGGACAGCGGTTTGTTTGCATTCATCAAATGGACCGAATTGGAAATAACAAAGGCCATACCAACCACGATTAATGTATATGCACATACAGACAGGGTGATAGATTTACTTTTCATAAAGCTTTTTGCTCTTATTCCGTAACAGAATGATGCAGCCAGTTAATACGCACAAATATCCTGCAAATAAAAATAATGGGATAAAAGATGCAGTGTTTGGAAGCTGTGAATCATAAAGTGTTGTTAAGTTTCCGCTTAATTCAGCCAAATTCACCACTTTGTCAGCCGCAGCTACAGCAAATCCGCTCGTTAGTTTTTCCGGAGAGATAACGGTATCTACAAGCAAAGCATCGTTGCTGTCGTAAATCTCTAAAGCTACCGTGTCATATTGTGGTGCTTGCAGAAATTCATCGAGTACAATTTCATTTCTATTGCCGTTATCGTCAACAGAATAAAAAACAGGAGTTAATTCGAGCTGTTTGCTGACATTTTTCCATATCGACAATAAGGTTTCTTTATTAGAAGAAGAAAGCTGCTCTTCCTGATCCATCGCGGCAAAAGCCTGTAGTTCTTCCTTCCAGCCAGAAATATTATTTGCAAGAGCTTGTTTGTCGAGCTTTTTAAAATGCTGATACAAACTAGCCGTTTCGTCTTCTGTCATCCCAACATTCAGCAAAAATGCCTCTAAATTTTGCATTTGCTCTTCATGATTTTGATAAAAGTCAATTGCGACATCTAAATCCTCTATGAACCAGTAATCTTGAACACTTTCATTGAAACCAGTCAGCAAAATCTCCAATTCTTCCTGTGTCATATTATAGTTTTTCAGCAATTTATTTAAATTATCAGGTGTGATTGGTGTGCCCAGATAATCCTTTAAGCTTTCGATTGAATCAAAATGTTCTAAAGAAAGCTCTTTATCGCTTAAATAGTTTTCCAAATCATCAGTTGTCCATCCGAGCGAATTGGCAAGTTGGCTGACCTCCTCGTTTGTTGGCGCAGCGAATGCTCCAACCGGATTCAAGAGTAATAACAAGCAGGCAAGTGTGGAAAGAGTGATACCTCTTATCATAGCAAAGACCTCCAATAAATCTAATTATTGGTATTATTTGCTGTCGTTAAAAAAACATACAGTATTTCCAAAAAAAAGCGAACGTAAGGAAAAATAACGGTAAGTTCAGCAAACAGATGGTTATTAATTGACAATGATAATCTTTATCAATAGAATAAAAAATATACTTTATGATGGATTGGAGAGAGATGTATGTTTGTAATCACTCGAAATATGGTTGTGAAAGAAGGAACATCTGACCTTGTTGTTAATAAGTTCAGTCAAGGTGGCATCGTGGAGGAGCAGGAGGGCTTTGTTGATGTCAGTGTTTATGTGAAAAAAGTACGCCGTGGTGATGAAGAGGTTTTACTTATTTTTAGATGGGAATCAGAAGAGGCTTGGAAGAATTGGGAGAAGAGTCCTGCCCATATTGAGGGACACCGAAAAAATATTGGCAAGCCAAAGCCAGATCATATTATCTCTGTAAAAGTCGATAAGTATGAGTTAAAAGCAGTCAAAAAAGGGAAACAGCACACAGAAACAAATTAAAACGCAGAGGGCAAAGTATATGTAGTATATTGTAGCCCTCTATAAATGGCTTATTTAAAATTTATTATCGTTGTTTCACTGCAGACAATTGTCAATGTCGCATCAATCGGGAGAGTCTTTTTTGCTTTTGTTGCAACATCTAAATCATCATTAACGGCAATAAGTGTTGCACCTGACGAGAATACACCCTCTGCAGCATCTTTATATGTTTTCCATTCTTTTTTCGCTTTAATTTGATGCCAGTCTGAACCTCTGTCATTTGAGAGCAAATCATTTAATAAAGTGGCACTCCCAGAATGCAAGCATTCCCTTGCAATTAAGAGTCCAACCGATTCATAGGAATAAACGAATCTTTCGACATTTGCATGCTTAAAGCGTGGCTTATGGGAAGCCTTGCGAATTTCAACTGTTGTATGCATATTAACCGAATACTCATTGGACAGGTCCTCAACACCTAATGCAATCAAGGCTGTTGTTCCGTCTGCCGCTAAATCATTCTCAATTGCTTCATCTGAAAAAATGAAAACACGGTCTGCAACAGGTAAGTTTGCTTTTAACAATGTTTCGTCTTCTGCTGGATTTCCATTAATAAAAAACACATAATCTTCATTGTAAGGGTTCTTATCAAGCTTGCTGTCTATCAGCACTATCGGCATTTTCGCATTCGAGCTCTTTACCTCCTTAATGGCTATGGCTGTTTTCTTGCCATATCCAATAAAAATTACATGACCATCCCTTTTGTAGTCCAATTTTCCTTCCTCCTTCAGCCTTTTATAGTCAGAAAGCATTTGCTGAATTTTTCCAATAAACACAGTCAGGGTCATGATTCCATACAGGAAAAAGACCATCGCAAATATACGACCGGCGATGGAGGTAGGGTAATAGTCTCCGTAACCAACTGTTGTGGAAGTGACCATCGTATACCATAAGCTGTCGAAATAGCTTGGAAAGGTCGCTGGCTCCAAAAGGCGAAACAGCCATGCAGCACTTAAAATCACTCCAAAGGTGATCAGTAAAATGGCTGAAAAGCTAAAGTTAATAATGACTTTCCAGATTCGCCCAAAGAAATACAAATTGCACCTCCTAGCCATATTTTCATCAAAAAAAACTATCAAATAATGAATATTCGTATGAATGGAATTTTATCCATCATAAAGCAATTCATCATTGATAGTTTTTTATTATTAATTAGTTAGTTATTTTGGTTAGACCAATCTTCTACATTCCAAACCTTTGTTACCCAATCTTCATAAAAGTCAGGTTCATGACAAACGAGCACAACGGTACCTTTATAAGCTTTCAGTGCTCTTTTCAATTCTTCCTTAGCCGAAATATCTAAGTGGTTTGTCGGTTCATCGAATAGCAGCCAGTTGCTTTCTTCCATTAACAGCTTGCATAAGCGGACTTTCGCTTGCTCGCCACCGCTTAATTGATTAAGTGGTCGTGAAATATGCTCGTTTTTTAACCCGCATCTTGCAAGTGCAGCGCGAACTTGGTGCTGATCCATGCTTGGGAAGGAATTCCATACATCTTCAATTGGAGTTAAATTGCCTGCTTTTACTTCCTGTTCGAAATAGGAAGGATACAAGAAATCTCCACGCTCTATTTTTCCGCTAAGCGGTTTAATTTTGCCAAGCATTGTTTTAAGCAATGTTGATTTACCAACACCGTTACAGCCGACCACAGCAATCTTTTCACCACGTTCAATGGTAACAGACATCTTCGGTAGCAGCGGGTCTGCATAACCAATTTCAAAGTCTGTTCCTTCAAAAACATATCGGCTGCTTCCGCGGGATTCTTTAAACTCAAATGTCGGCTTTAAAGCAGTTTCCGGTCTGTCAATGCGCTCAAGACGGTCTAATTGCTTTTGACGGCTTTTTGCTCGTCCAGTTGTAGAATATCTCGCTTTGTTTTTGGAGATGAAATCCTCTTGTTTTTTAATAAATTCCTTTTGTTTCTCATACGCATTCAAATGCTGGTTTTTGTTGATTTCCGCAAGCTCAAGGAACTTATCATAGCTTGCTGTGTATCTCGTAAGCTTCGAAAATTCAAGATGGAAAATAACATTTGATACTTGGTTCATGAATTCTGTATCATGAGAAATCAAAATAAAGGCATATGGATATTCCTTTAAATAAGAGGCAAGCCATTTAATATGCTCCACATCGAGATAGTTTGTCGGCTCATCCAACAATAGAACTTGCGGCTGTTCAAGTAATAGCTTTGCAAGCAGAACCTTTGTTCTTTGACCACCGCTCAATGCTGCAACATCACGCTCTAGTCCAATTGCATCAAGACCTAACCCGCGTGCTGCTTCTTCAATTTTTATATCAAGTGTATAAAAGCCGCCTGCATCCAGCTTATCCTGGATAACACCCATTTCATCCAGTAATTCTTCCAGCTCTTCCGGTGTAGCATCACCCATTTTGGCTGTTACTTCATTTAACTTTTCTTCTTCTTTAAATAGTGGAAGGAAAGCATCCTTTAATGCATCGCGAATTGTTTTTCCTGGTGTAAGTACTGTATGCTGATCCAAGTAACCGTAATGGACAGAAGGAATCCACTCGACTCTACCGGCATCATGAATTAGTTGTCCTGTAATAATATTCATTAATGTTGATTTACCAACACCGTTAGCCCCAACAAGACCGACATGATCCTCTGCAAGCAAACGGAAGGAGACATCTTTAAATAGAGTTCTATCTCCAAATGTATGACTTAAATTTTCCACATTCAATAACATAAGTTTATATCCTCACTTCATTATAAAGTACATGTATGAGACAAATCGCCAATCAATGGCAGTATCCATTTCTTCATGATACTAAAATAATGAACAGAAAACTAGACTAGTTGCTTTATTTCTATTATTTTCATTGTAAATCCATTGAAATCGTCCTGCCTGCTGTGAACCTTTCGCTGTTATTGTAGAAGCCGACAGCTTGTAAAAGGCTGTTTTACTGGCTAAGGAGGCAAGCGATTTGTCATAGCCCTGTCAACAATTACAGCAAAGCTGCTGCTGGTATTGTAGTAAAAAGGGGAAAGGGATATGCTGGTCTGATAGAAGCAGTCAAACATTTATAAATATATACGACGGGAGTCATGCCCAATTGATTGAAAATGCTTTGGAACAATGCAATTGGTGACAATTCAAAAGCAAGCTAATATATACAACAGTCAGCGAATAAAATACCAATTGTTTTAGGTTTTGGAGGATTGTCAGTATATGAAATCGAAGAAAGAATAAATAGTCTTTAGACATATTGGTTTGGGGGATTAATGGAAAGGAGCAGTTTCGTGTTATGAAGGGAATTTATTTAACTGCAATATTATGCCTTGCATTCATACTAAGTCTATATTTACTTGCTTATTATACAGAAAGAAAGTCACGTAATAGTAAATGGATTGAGGTGTATTTACGGTTAAGAAGGCATAATCCTTATTACGGCTATATTTTAGCTTTAACAAGCAAAAATGATAAAGCCGTGATCAGCAATTATCGTAGACTTGTTAAGCTCCCTCTGTATAGAAGGCTATATCCTGAGGTGACAATCCTCTTTTGTTTTTACTTTAATAGCACAAACGGAGTAGAAGGGGAAATAAAAAAAATTACTTGTAAAAATAAACAAAAATTTTTCAAGCAAGTGTTAAGAATAGGACATAAAAAGGAACCGCTAGTTAAAGAAGAGCTATGTTCTATTGATAGCTTGTGGATGCAGGAAGTGCTTTATGCCCTTGCTGATAAACAAAAGGGTGATTACCATCAGGAGCTTTATCATTGGAATAAAGGATTAAATGATGCAAATGGTATCATTTATTATACGCTGGAAAAAGTAATAGATCATTAAAGCTAAAAAAGTTAGTCCTTGGTAATTTTTACTTCAAGCAGGCCGTTTGAAAAGGTAGAGTTAATTTTTTTACCTTCGATTATGGTTGGGAAATATACAGTTCTTGTTTTAATATTATTTTCTAAGTCTGTCGTTGTAATGGTTAAATAATTTTCCTTAACAAGTGGTGAAAAGGTTTCCTTTGTTGCAAATGGCAGCAAGCATTCAACCAAGTAATAGGTATCTGCTTCATATGCATCAACTTGAAACTCCGCTGCGTCTAAATAATTAACAAGTAAGCCAAATTCATATAACCACTCAGAATAATCATTGTTCATAGCATTTCACGCCTTTTTTGAACCAATGTATTCTTAAATGCTTAAACATGTGCACAAATAACGCCCCTGCTGATGAACAACTGATTTCATCAGCAGG